>NZ_CAJMZE010000002.1:0-399603 GCF_905220235.1 Paraburkholderia sp. J41
CACGGCTACGCCCGCGACCTTGCCGAGCGGGCGCTTACTCATACGGTCGCGAACAAGGTTGAAGCGGCTTATCACAGAACCGACCTTCTGGAACAGCGCCGCCCGATGATGGCATGGGCGGCGTACGTTATTCAAACCAACTTGTAAATTTCAAGAGTTTGCCTTTGCCCAAACGGCGTCGAACTCACCTTGATTAATTTTGACTGGCTCGAACTCTGGGTCCGCTGCTATTTCATCCAGTGGCGGAACAGGCACCTTACCGAGCCTGGCATTACCCTTATGTCCCATCCGACCGGCATAGTCCATTCTTCCGTCAGCAAATACCTCAACCTTTCTAACTTCCATCCGTTGATCGTCAAGCTCGCTGTATAGAAGCACAGGCTCCGATTCGATAGAATGAATCCATCTGGCTTTGATGTAGTTCAATTATTCAGAGCCCTCGGGTGAGGAGCATCCAAATATCAATCTTAATAGCCTCTGAATTGAGCGATCTGCCAACGCAAGGCAAAACATAACGACACAGATTGCTATCAATTGATTCAGCAAACTGCGATCGGGGAAAATTGCCTGACCGGCAATAGGAGACGGAATCGACACACGCATATGTACAAAGAGTACGAACGCTGTGCCGACAGCAATTAACATGGCCGATCGGTGATGCCGTAGGCGTGCAAGCTGGCAAATTATTAGCGTTACGATGCCCCATATAAACGGGTAAACACCGTTGTCGAAAAGGAGCAAGCGTTCGTCAAAGTATTCGCCTGTATACATCGCAAAGTGCGACAAGCCGTAGAGACCGTACGCTACTAGCAGGACTGCCAGACTGAGAAACGCCATAGACATAAGACGGGCGGCCGACGCTATCTTCATGATCCCGCCTTTCCAATGAGAGCATCAAGCTCGCGCTCGACCAAAAGCCCGTTCTGACGCGTTACCTTGATGATTTTTCCATTGTGGAATACGACGCGCTGGCCATGTCGGTAATCTTGCTCATCATTCTTTTCTCCCCCCCCCTTAATATTGGGATTCGCCTTGTCGGCGTGACCAATGACAATAGAGGCAGTCTTGCCAGCTTCATAAAGTCGCGTGGAGAAGTCAGCAACAATATTGTCTGTGTCCGATTCAGCATCGGCCGTCCTGCATCCGTGAAGCTCAATTTTTGCATTCGTTGCAAACTTGGCAAAATTGATTTCCTCAACGAGGGCTGAGCCCTCGGTCCAACCAGCAGCGTTCAGAATCATTCGTATGCGGGTCCGATAAAGGCTTGAGTTATGAAAAACGTAGCGAAACACTTTTTCTGTATCCGGGCTTGCAGTAGTCAAGTACAACGCCTGCGGACCACCATGTGTAAATATGTCTAGCGACCTGATGCTGTCATCATCCTGGCTGTTGATGTAGGTGACAATGTCCTTTGCAACAAGAATGTGATGGCTGTCTATGGTAAAGTTTCCCCGGTCGGTCGCCTTGTAGTCCTTGATGACATTGCGGGCGGCCCATTCAAAAGCGCCGTTATCTCCCTGTGTGGCAGCCCCGCCCCACAGCAGAAGGCGAAGTTTGCGCTTGTGCGGCAGTTGCGCGACGGAATTTTTTTCGGGATTGGTTTTGGCTTTACCACCTCGACCAGTCGTTTGGGGCGTAATTGCCATTACCTGATCTCCATCATTTTTTCGGCATCTTCGCCAAACAATACTGTCAGCTCCTCGGCGACGCTGGTGGTAATGCGTTCACATAATCCATTGGCATCTGTGTGCCCGATATAAACAACCCCACTTTGGGTCTTGATGTAATAGGCCAACCCGGGAATGATTTCTCCCGTTTTTGCATCTATAGCTTGCACCTGTTCATCATATGCTTGCGCAGTTGGCATGGACGGCATGGGCGTATTCATCGACGTCTTGCCCTGCTTTTGTACCGTAATCGTTTTGATGAATAGGTCGTATGGACCGCCGAGTGTAATGCTCCCATCCTTGATCTGGATGAACGCACCACCGCACTCAAGGATGATTTCCTTCGCAGCGGCCAGATTGACCTTGCCGTTGACGCTGGCGACGTTCACATCCTTGTCTGCGATCAATGACATTGCATTGCCCTGCGCCTGGAACTCGACAGGGCCTTTGGCTGCGAATATTTTCAGTCCGAGCTTTTGCGCGAACAGCGAAATCTTCTCAACTGCTGCGACCGTGAAGCGCTTCAGCACGCTCCAGTCGGCGTTCTTCCCGGCCACGGTTGAGATGTTCTCCTGCGCCGCGAACTGGATGCCCTGGCCCGCGACGATACCCGCCGATGCGGGCGTGCTCATCAGCAGCCCCGGCTGCTTGAGGCCGTCCAGATCGTCCTTCATCTGCTGCTGGGCTTCGGTGTCGGCGGGTTCGGCCTTCGCGCTGCTGGCCGATGCTGCCAGCGCCTTCGCGGTCGCCAGCGCGCTTCCAAGCTGCGCGATGGTCTCCTGCATGTCCAGTTGCAGGCCGGTCGCGGCCGGGCGGTCGTAGGCGGTCAGCATCATGCCTTTGCCCGCGCGACTCACCCCGTAGCCCGATGTTCTCGCCTCGAAGCCTTCGCCCCGGTATTCGAGTTTGTTGTTAACCAGGTAACCGAGATTCAGTTGCGATTTGCCCGAGTGTTCCGTGCTAAGTTTGATGCCTTCCTGGCCCGCCCAGTCCTCGAAGCGAATCTTGTTGTTCTTCTGCGTGCGGATCATGTTGCGCGAGAGCCAGCGCCGGTCATTTGTCACCAGGTCGCGCGTCTGGCTGTGGTGATGAAAGCCGGTAATTTCCGGCTTGTCCGGGTCGCCATCGCGGCAGGTCACCACTGCTTCGGCACCGTCCAGACCAGGGAAGTGCATACCGGTCTGGAACTTGCCCGCGAACGGCTTTGCAAGGCGCAGCGGTACGCTCTCGCCGCCCTTTGGCCACGTTTCGAAGTCCGCATCGAAACGAACGACATAGTGGCCTTCCGACGTAATGTAGGAATACGTGTAGGAATCGGGACTGGTCACGCGTGCCGAGAGTGTGCCGCTCACTTTGGCCCAATTCTGCGGCTCCAGCTTGAGACGGAAACGCCGGTCGGCAGGAATGGCCTTGTAGCGGTTCGTATAGGGCTTGTCGCGTGCGCCGCTGTGCGTGATCTCGACAATAAGCTGGCCTTCCGGCGCATCGGGCAGCACGATATCCGTCTCGAACACGCGCCCCGGCTGCAACGCCAGCACATTGCTTTCGCCTTCATAGACAACCTGCCAGGCGATGGCCGCTTCGTGCCGGAGTTGGGCTTCCCATTTCGCCCCGGCCTGGTCGAGGTGGTGAGTCCCGTACACATAGGGCTGGCCGTAGGTCGTGGTATCGCCCGGGGCAACGTTGGCCTTATCCCGAAAACGCTCCCACGCCTCCTGAGGGTTAGCTGCGGATGCGTCGCCACGATCAGCACTACGCTTGCCTCGCTCATCTTTTCGGTGGCCGTGAACGACACCACCGAGAGCGCGGCGGCGGCGGGCGTTCCTCGCACGTCGAGGCGGTACGCCTGCCTGCCAGTGAGCAGGTTTGAAACCGGATCAATTTCCGCCATTCTGATGCGTCTCCTTAATCGGCCGAATTTTCATGCTGGCAAGTGGGTTTGCCGCCAGCAATCAGATACGTCCGAAAACAAGATGGCGAAATTTTTTGGCCCGTTGAATTCCTTCCAGGTATTTGCCGTTCCGCTCTCGCGATTGCCGCGTTGATGCGTTCGGACATTTCGCACCTCGGACAACTTTTATGATGGCTCGCTACAGCCAGATCGCGCTGTGCGACTCAGCGCTCGGTTCAGCAGGATGCCGGGCGCGAAGGCGCAATGCCTCTGCGATCGGCAACGGCAGTTCCGGGCGACGCTCCACCTCTCCCGCGAGCGCAGCCCGTCAACCCGCGTTCTGCGTCCCCCGCGGCGGACCGAAACTCCTCGCCATTTCGGCGCCATGCAAGTCTTTGTACGCAATCGTCCAAGTCCCGGGAATTTCGTCTTCGTACGCTTCGTGTCGAGCGGTGCAGCACGGCGTACATGGGGTCGCCGTCCACGCGCGCCGCACTGGACAGGAGCTTCCGGATGCTGACCTCTATCATCGCAACCCTGCGCCGGTGGCGCGCACTGGCCGCCGCTGCGGCGTGTCTGACGGCAATCGTCTTGCCGGGATACGCGCATGCGGCCTCGGCTGCCGTACCCGCCGAATGTCAGGCATTGCAGGCGAAATATCCGCAGTTCAAGGGCAAGACGCTGACCAACGCGATCAACCCGCACACGCCGGGCTACGAAGCGCTGGACCCGAACGATCCGAGCAAGTACGTCGGCTTCGATATCGACCTCGGTGAAACGATCGGCTCGTGCCTTGGCTTTACGATGGCCTACAAGCCTGTGACGTTCGCCGCGCTGCTCACGACGCTGCAAAGCGGCCAGGCCGATATCGTTATCTCCGATATCTACGCAACGGAAGACCGCGCGAAGGCGGCCGACTTCATCACCTACTCGAAAGTGTTCGACGGCGTGCTCGTCGCGAAGGGCAATCCCAAGAAGATCAGCGGCATCAATGCATCGCTGTGCGGCACGACGGCGGCGGAAAACACCGGCTACGTGGAGGTGCCGTTGATCCAGGCGCTCGCGCCGACCTGCAAGGCGCAGAGCAAGCCCGAAGCGGCCGTGCAGTTGTACGACAACAACGCGAACTGCATTCAGGCGATTCTCGCGGGCCGCGCCGACACCTATATCAACGACGTGAACACGGTCGATCAAGCGGTGAAAGCGTATCCGGACAAGCTCGAAAAGGCGACCGCGGTGACGCTGCCGTACTTCGTCGGCATCGGTGTGCCGAAGGACAAGCCCGAGTTCCGCACCGCCGTGATGGCGGCGCTGGTCGCGATCCAGAAAGCCGGTACCGAGAAGGCATTGCTGAAGAAGTGGTCGCTTGGCGTCGAGAACGAAGCGACGCCGCAGCTCATCGTCTCGAAGTAAGCGGTATCGACTGGACGCGCGCTCGCGATGGAACTCTTCCTGCATTACCTGACGCTGCCCTACCTGCTGAAGGGCATCGGCTTCACGATTGCGGTCACGTTACTGGGCCTCGCGGGCGGCCTTGTCGTCGGGCTGGTGCTCGCGGCGATGCAGTTGTCGCGCGTCGGTCCGCTCGCCGCCGTCGCGCGTGCCTATACGGTGATCTTTCGCGGCACGCCACTGATCCTGCAACTCGTATTCGCGTACGACGCGCTGCCGCACATCGGGCTGAAGCTGTCGGCGATCGGCGCGGCCGGACTCGCGCTGGCCGCGAACGAAGGACCGTTCATCGCCGAAATCCTGCGCGCCGGCGTGCTCGGCGTGGAGCGTGGCCAGGTGCTCGCGGGTCAGGCGCTCGGCATGGGCCCGCTCGTGTTGATGCGCCGGATCATCGCACCGCAGGCGATCCGTTCGATCGTGCCCGCGCTCGGCAACGAGTCGGTCAGCGCGCTGAAGAACTCGTCGCTGGCGTCGGTGATCGCGGTCGACGAACTGACGCTGCGCAGCACGCAGCTCGCGTCGTCGACTTTCGACTTCTTCTCGATCTTCTTTTCGTCCGGGCTGATGTATCTGGTGCTGACGGGCCTGATCGCAGCGCTCCAGCTCGCCGCCGAGCGGGCGCTCGACCTCGATCGCGGCACGGCGGCGGCCAGGGCGCTCAGCGGGCGCCCGCGCTGGCTGCCGTGGCGGCGCGGCGCAGTCGTGCCGCTCAGCGGCGCGCCCGAGCCGGCGGCTACCCAGGCCGATATCGCCGCGGCGCTCGACACGCCTGATCCGCCGTCACGTCGTCTCGTGCGCAGCGAAGAAGATCGCGCGGCGCGCTACGCGTCGTTCGCGATGCAGCGCGCGGCAGTGCAAGTGAGCGGACTTGTGAAGCGCTACGGCACGCAACCCGTGCTCGCCGGTTTCGATCTATCGGTGCGCGCGGGAGAAGTCGTCGTCGTGCTGGGTCCGAGCGGCTCGGGCAAGAGCACACTGCTGCGGTGTATCAATCATCTCGAGTCGTGGGACGAAGGCAGCATCCGCATCGACGACAAGCGCATCGGCTATCGCGTCGACGGCAATCCGACGACCCCGGGCGAACTGGCCGCCGAACGCGCGAGCGCCGGCGTCGGCATGGTGTTTCAGCACTTCAACCTCTTCGCGCATTTGAGCGCGCTGGAAAACGTCGCGGGGCCGCTGCGCTGGGTGCATGGCGTCGAGCGCGCCGAAGCGGAACGCCGCGCCCGCGAGTTGCTGACGCGCGTCGGTCTGAGCCATCGCGCGGACGCGTTACCGCGCCATTTGTCGGGCGGGCAGCAGCAGCGCGTCGCAATTGCGCGCGCACTCGCGCCGAATCCGCGCGTGCTGCTGCTCGACGAACCCACGTCCGCGCTCGATCCCGAACTGATCGGCGAAGTGCTCGATGTGATCCAGCGGCTCGCGATCGAAGACGGCTTGACGATGATCATATCCACGCATCAGTTGCGTTTCGCCGATCAGGTGGCGGATCGCGTCGTGTTCATGAGCGGCGGCAAGGTCGTTGAAGAAGGGCCCGCGCACGCCATGCTCACCGCGCCGCGGCACCCTTTGACGCGGCGATTCCTGTCGGTGATGGGCGCCGACAGTCGTCTCGAACTCGCGTCGTAGCACGAACTCATCACTTGAAAGGTCCACATCTCATGAAGCATCACACGCTTGCCGTATCGCCGGACACGGTGCATTGGGGCTACTTCAGCAAGGCCGTCGCACCGGCGCTGACGCTGCGTTCGGGCGACCGCGCGACCATCGAAACGCTCACGCACCATGCCAACGACGACCACGAGCGGATGATCGAGGGCGACCCCGGCGCGCAGAGCGTGTTCCACTGGACGCGCGAACACAAGGCGGTGCCCCGCCGCGGCGCGGGACCGGACGCCGGTCCGTTCAAACTTGGTTCGGGCGAAGGCGTGGGCGTGCATCTGCTGACCGGGCCGATCGTGATCGAAAACGCGGAACCCGGCGACGTGCTTGAAGTGCGGATTCTCGACGTGCGCCCTCGCCCGAGTTGCAACGCGTGCTACCGGGGCCGTTGCTTCGGCTCGAACGTGGCGGCGTCGTGGGGCTTCCAGTATCACGATCTGATCGAGGAACCAAAGCCGCGCGAAGTCGTGACGATTTTCGAACTGGACACGAGCGGCGAGCCGTATGCGCGCGCGGTGTACAACTATGTCTGGACGCCGCAGACCGATCCGGACGGCGTCGTGCATCCGACCATCGACTATCCCGGCGTGCGCGTCGATCATGCGCTCGTGAAAAAGCGCGAATCGATCTTGCCCAACGTGAAGGTGCCGGCGCGCCTGCACTTCGGCACCATGGGCGTCGCGCCGGCCGAGTCCGAATACGTCAGCTCGATTCCGCCGAGCTATACGGGCGGCAATATCGACGACTGGCGCGTCGGCAAAGGCGCGCGCATGTATTACCCCGTGGCCGTGGAAGGCGCCTATTTTTCGGTCGGCGATCCGCATGCCGCGCAGGGCGACAGCGAACTGGGCGGCACGGCGATCGAAACCTCGCTGACCGGCGATTTCGAATTCGTGCTGCACAAAGCCGCCGATCTGGGCGGCACGATTCTCGAAGGCCTCACGCATCCGATGCTCGAAACTGACGAGCAATGGTCGATGTACGGCTTCACGTTCCCCAACTATCTCGCCGAACTGGGACCGAACGCGCAACTCGAGGTCGCGCAGCATGCAAGTCTCGACAAAGCGATGCGCGATGCCTTTCGCAAACTGCGCCGGTTCCTGATGACGGTCCACAAGATGAGCGAGGACGAGGCAATTGCGCTGATGTCGGTCGCCGCGGACTTCGGCGTGACGCAGGTCGTGGACGGCAACTGGGGCGTGCATGGTTCGATCCGCAAGGCAATGTTCGGCGGATAAGCGCCTTGGAATCCGGCGGCGCGCGGCGCGGGCGCGGCACGCCGCGATGGTGCGCGCGTGCCTCGACGATGTGCAGGGCGGTCGCCCGCCGTGCAGTGCGCGGTGCATGCCGACGCGCCGCCGCGCCGGTGAAAGCGCCATGAGACGATGGTGGCACCAAGCTTGCTTGAGACTTGCCCCGACGACACGGAACGCGTGCGCACAGGCGCGTGCGATGTCGCGGGGACCGCGTTGGACCAGCTACGTTTTACGACCGAGTCGTATCCAGAAGCCGAGCGACATCGCGCGTGGCGCGAGGCTTTAGCGCGCCTCGGGCTCGCGACGGCGGCCATTCGCGACCGGCATGGTCTGCGTGGCACGCTGAAAACGCAAACCTCCATCGGCGGCTACGAACTGACGCTCGTGACCTCCGTGGCGCAAACCGTCGAACTGAACGCGCTGGGGTGTGACAGTCTCTTCGTGCTGCTGAATCTCGAAGGTGCCGTTGCATTGCAGACGGATCGTGGCGCACTGCCGCTTGCCGTTCACGATCTCGTCTATCTGCCGTCGCGCGAACGTGCTTCGCTGACCTTCGAGACGGATTTTCGTGCGTTCATTGTGCGGGTGCCTCGTGCGGCGGCCGGCGCGCGCCTGCTTGCGCCCGCGTCCTTGCAATTCGGGCGCATTGCGGGCGACAGCGGAATCGGCCAAGTCTTTGCCGGCTTTCTCGCGTCGATCGCCGGCAGTCTCGACACGCTCACCGTCAGTGAATTGCGGCCGCTCGAACTCGCGCTCGCGGAGTTTCTGGTGGCGAGTCAATCGTCGCATCAGGGCGATGCGAGTTTAAGCGCGCTGACGCCGGCGCAATCGGCAATCTTCGTGCGAATCTGCCGGCAGATCGACGCGCGCCTCGGCGCATCCGATCTCAGTCTTGCGACGATCGCGCGCGAAGAACGCGTGTCCGCGCGCTATTTACAAAAGCTGTTCGAGACGGTAGGGCAAAGCTTTTCCTCCTATCTCCGACTGCGGCGGCTCGAACGCTGCCGGGCGGAACTGGTGGACCCGCTATACGAAAAAATGTCGATTTCCGATATCTGCTTTCGCTGGGGATTCAACGATCCCGCGCATTTCAGCCGCGCATTTCGCGAGCAATATCAGACGACGCCGCGCGCGTTCCGCCACGAAGCAAGCCTCGAACGCGCACGCAATCTCGTACGCACGGTGTCGCGCGGGTTGCCGCTCAATGCGCAAAGCACGCTGATGCGCCATGCGCCTGGCGCAGCGGTTCTACCCGAAGCGGTGACGTCCGGCGCGCTGTATGCCGACGACGATGCCGGCGCGCCCGAAGCTGCGCGGCCACGTCCGCGTCGCGCATCGACGGGTGGACGGCCCCGTCATCACATCCTGCGTGTGAACGCGAATACCGTGCACTGGGGCTACTTTTCGCACGATCTGAAACCCGTGCTCGAAGTGGACAGCGGCGACACGGTGACGATCGAAACACTCACGCAACATGCAGCGGACGACTGGTCGCGCATGATCGCCGGCGATCCCGGTGCGGAGAGCGTGTTCCACTGGACCACTGAGCGCAAGAACGTCAATCGCCGCGGCGCCGGACCGATTGACGCGTCGATCTACGGGCGCGGCGCGGGTGAAGGCTTCGGCGTGCATATCTGCACCGGGCCGGTAGCCGTGCGTGGTGCGGAGCCAGGCGACGTGCTCGAAGTCCGTATTCTCGACGTGCATCCGCGCCGCTGCGCCAATCCGCATTTCACCGGCAAAGTGTTCGGCAGTAACGCCGCCGCATGGTGGGGCTTTCACTACCGCGAGCTGTTGACGGAACCGAAGCCGCGCGAGGTCGTGACGATCTATGAACTCGACGAGGAGGACCGTTCACGCACCTTCGCGCGCGCGGTCTACAACTACCGCTGGACGCCGCAGCGCGATCCGTTCGGTGTCGTACACGAGACGATCGACTATCCGGGCGTGCCCGTCGATCACGCGACGGTGGATAAACAGTTCGGCATCCTGAAGGACGTACGTATTCCTGTGCGCCCGCATTTCGGGCTGATTGCGGTCGCGCCGCAACAGAATGGACTAATCGATTCTATTCCGCCCTCCGCGTTCGGCGGCAACCTGGACAACTGGCGCGTGGCGCGTGGGGCGAGCGTGTTTCTGCCGGTGGGCGTGACGGGCGCGCTGCTGTCGGTCGGCGACCCGCACGCGTCGCAAGGCGATTCGGAGTTGTGCGGAACCGCCATCGAATGTTCGTTGACCGGCGACTTCCAGTTGATTCTCCATAAGAAGGATGCCCTTGAAGGCAAGCCATATGCGGATCTCTCATACCCGCTTGTCGAAACCGCCGACGAGTGGGTGCTGCACGGATTCAGCCACGCGAATTACCTGGCGGAGTTCGGTTCACAGGCGCAAAGCAAGGTGTACGAAAAGTCGACGCTCGATCAGGCGATGCGCGACGCGTTCATCAAGACGCGTCGCTTCCTGATGACCACCAGAGGCCTTACCGAAGACGAAGCGATCTCCCTGATTTCGGTGGCCATCGACTTCGGCGTCACGCAGGTGGTGGACGGCAACTGGGGCGTGCATGCCATCGTGCGCAAGGAGTTGTTCGAGTGAGCTGCGCGATTCCGCGTACATCGTTTCGCTGTTTTGAAGGCCGTTTCAGACGCAATTCGCTCTGAAATTCGCTGTCCCCCCTTACGCTCAACTCGCGGGCGAAGAATCGTTGCCTGTCTGCGTCACAGACCCTGCGATTCGGACTGCATCGATCCTCAAGAATCAAGTCGCGGGCGCAATGGCGCGTGAGTGAGAGTGAGAAACAGTGAGAAACAGGCCGTGCGCAGAAAGCGTAAAGAGAGCGACGAAAAGAAGAAACGCATCGGCAAACGACCCGCGGGGCGCATGAGTTGCATGCTCATGCGCCCCGCTGACCGCCACCAACTCGATATACCGCAGTTCGCGAATATAAGTATCGAGAAGCTTCGGGTCCATGCGCGACGCTTCCCTTACGCGCGCGCGGAAGCCACGCGGAACGACGCACCGGCGCCCGCTCGCGCGGCCTTTAGCCTGCCCTGCCCGGTCACGTCGCCGATGATTGCCGCTTCGTCATACTCACCAGACAACATCACTGAGCCCCGACAAAAGGACGAGGCTAACGGGAAATGGGGAACGGACACCAGCGCGACCCGCGCACCGTTTGCGCGATCCGGCATTGAGGCTTACGTTAAGAATGATCCTATTGCGCCGAACCAGGGAACGAGCATCGCCGCCCTACGGCACGCGTCGAAAGCCGCCCGTCCAGTGATAAACTCGCATCACCCATTTTCCTGGCGTGCCCATGAAATTCTGCTCGACTTGCGGTCAGGCGGTCAGCCTGCTCGTTCCGCCCGGCGACAACCGCGAACGCTATGTCTGCGGCAGTTGCGGCACCATCCATTATCAGAATCCACGTAATGTGGTCGGCACCGTTCCCGTCTGGGAAGACAAGGTGCTGCTCTGCCGACGCGCGATCGAGCCGCGCTACGGCTACTGGACGCTGCCGGCGGGCTTCATGGAAATGGGCGAAACTACGGCGGAAGCCGCCTCGCGCGAAACACTGGAAGAAGCCGGCGCACGCGTCGAAGTGCAGAACCTTTTCTCGCTTCTCAATGTGCCGCGCGTGCATCAGGTGCATCTGTTCTATCTCGCTCGGCTGCTCGATATCGACGTCGAAGCGGGCGAGGAAAGTCTCGAAGTGCGGCTGTTCGAAGAACACGAAATTCCCTGGGACGACATCGCCTTCCCCACGGTCGGACAGACGCTGCGCTTTTTCTTCGCCGATCGTCAGTCGGGCAGCTACGGGCTGCACACGGGCGACGTGCTGCGCCCGCTGCGCGACGGCTGACCGGGAATCCAAAGCACGATGGTTCCCTGGCTTGCGCCCGACGATCCGTTCCCGCCCGTCGAACGCGCCCTTGGCGTCGCGAGCGGCGCGCCGGGCCTGCTTGCGGCGAGCGCCGACCTGCTGCCCTCGCGCTTGATCGACGCCTACCGGCACGGCATTTTTCCCTGGTATTCCGACGGTCAGCCGGTGCTCTGGTGGAGCCCCGACCCGCGCATGATCCTGCGCCCCGACGAGTTCAAGGTCTCTGCGTCGCTGAAAAAAACGCTCAAGCGCGTGCTGCGCGACGACGCGTGGGAAATTCGCGTCGATGACGATTTCCCCGCGGTCATGCGCGCTTGCGCGGGCGCGCCGCGTCACGGCCAGCGCGGCACCTGGATCACCCCGGACGTGATCGACGCCTATTCGGCGCTGCATCGCCTCGGCAACGCGCACAGCGTCGAAACCTGGCACGACGGCCAGCGCGTGGGCGGCCTCTACGGCGTGTCGCTCGGCACCATGTTCTTCGGCGAATCAATGTTCGCCACCGTCACCGACGCCTCGAAAATCGCACTGGCGGCGCTCGCCGCGCATCTGCGCCGCCACGGCGTCGAATTGATCGACTGTCAGCAGAACACGGCGCATCTCGCCTCGCTCGGCGGGCGCGAAATCGCGCGCAAGGCCTTCATCGCGCATGTTCAGGCGCACGCGCGCGGCACGCCCATTCCGTGGCGCTTCGACAGGCAGGTGCTCGCCGACTGGACCGGCGGCCACGACAAAGCCGGCGCGCCCGGCGCCGCGCCGCCCGCCGCGTGAGCGGGGCGCACACCGCGCGCGCAATTCGGTGGATGCGGTTTCGGCGTCGATGTTAGACTCAAGTCAACCCGTCGTGCCTCGCGCTGGCACGGCGCATGCACACCGGTGTGCGGCAATGACCGGCCGCGGCGCGCAACGCGCCCGCGCGCGCCTCGCGACGAACCGAACTGCTAGAGAGCTGCCAACGTGACGCATCCCAACGAGCTGCCGCTTTCACCGCTTTCCGCGCTGCAATTCTATGCAACGGCGCCCTACCCCTGTAGCTATCTGGAGGGGCGCATCGCGCGCTCGCAGGTGGCCACGCCCAGCCACCTCATCAACTCCGACGTCTACACCGATCTCGTGAAAGCCGGCTTCCGCCGCTCGGGCGTGTTCACCTATCGCCCGTACTGCGACGGCTGCCGCGCCTGCGTGCCCGTGCGCGTGCCGGTCGAGCGCTTCGCGCCGAACCGCACGCAGCGCCGCGCCTGGAAGCATCACGGCGATCTGGTGGCGACGGTCGCGCCGCTTCATTACGACGAAACGCACTACGCGCTCTATATGCGCTACCAGTCGGCGCGTCACGCGGGCGGCGGCATGGACCGCGACAGCCGCGACCAGTACGAGCAATTCCTGCTGCAAAGCCGGATCAACTCGCGGCTCGTCGAGTTTCGCGAACCCGCCGATCACGCCGGCGCGCCGGGCGCGCTGCGCATGGTGAGCATGATCGACATTCTCGGCGACGGGCTTTCGTCGGTGTACACGTTCTTCGAGCCGGACGCGCCGCGCACGAGCTACGGCACCTACAACATCCTCTGGCAGATCGAACAGGCGCGCAGCCTGCATCTGCCGTACGTGTACCTCGGCTACTGGATACGCGAGAGCCCGAAAATGGCGTACAAGGCGCGTTTCCAGCCGCTCGAAGGCCTGCACGACGGCGCGTGGGCCGCGCTGGAAACCGAAGCCTGAACGCCCGCAGCCGGCGTTTGCGCCGTTTCGGCGCGCCCGCCGGCTGGCCGCGCGTCACCCGCCGCGCGCGTTGCCGCTAAAATAGCGGGTTCTCATTTCCCGGCGCCCGCGCCTTCCTCCCGTGTTCAGCACCCTTTATCCGTTCGTCCGCGACCAGCTTTTTCGCATGGACGCCGAAGACGCCCACCATCTTTCCCTGCGCATGATCGGCGCCGCCGGCCGCACCGGCATGGCCGGCCTCTTCGCGCCGCGCGTGCCCGAGTCGCCGCGCACGGTCATGGGCCTCACGTTCCGCAATCCGGTGGGGCTCGCCGCGGGTCTGGACAAGGAAGGCGCCGCGATCGACGGTTTCGCCGCGCTCGGCTTCGGCTTTATCGAAGTGGGCACGGTCACGCCGCGCCCGCAGCCCGGCAATCCGCGCCCGCGCATTTTCCGGCTGCCGCAGGCGGGCGGCATCATCAATCGCATGGGCTTCAACAACCACGGCGTCGAGCAGTTCGTGCAGAACGTGCAGGCCGCGCGCTATCGCGGCATTCTCGGCCTGAACATCGGCAAGAACGCCGATACGCCGATCGAGCGCGCCGCCGACGACTATCTCTTCTGCCTCGAACGCGTCTATCCGTTCGCGAGCTACGTGACGATCAACATTTCGTCGCCGAACACGAAGAACCTGCGCCAGTTGCAAGGCGGCGGCGAACTCGACGCGCTGCTCGCGGCGCTCAAGGACAAGCAGCAGCGTCTCGCCGATCTGCACGGCAAGCTCGTGCCGCTCGCGCTCAAGATCGCGCCCGATCTCGACGACGAGCAGATCAAGGAGATCGCCGACACGCTCCTGCGTCACAAGATCGAAGGCGTGATCGCGACCAACACCACGCTTTCGCGCGCGGCCGTGGAAGGCTTGCCGAACGCGAACGAAACGGGCGGCCTCTCGGGGCGCCCCGTGTTCGACGCGTCGAACGAGGTGATCCGCAAGCTGCGCGCCGAACTCGGCGAACAAGTGCCGATCATCGGCGTGGGCGGCATTTTCTCGGGCGAGGACGCGCGCGCGAAGATTGCCGCGGGCGCCGCGCTCGTGCAGGTCTACACCGGCTTCATCTACCGCGGCCCGGCGCTAGTCGCCGAATGCGCGCGGGCGCTGGCTTCGGGCCGCGCGTAAAGCTATAGTCACAGGCTGGTCGCGGCGCGTCGGAGGCGTCGCGCACTATGTGCCACCGTACCCGTCGCGCCAGGCGCGCCGAAAATCGGGTTGAAAATCGCGCTGATACGCGCTGAAAATCGCAGCAAAACAAGAGGAATACATGAAATCCGGCTTGCTGAAAAAACTGTTTGCCCTCGCGCTCGTCGGCGCATCGTTCGTCGCGGCCAGCGCGCACGCGGAAGATCTGCTGGATCAGGCCAAGGCGCGCGGCACGCTGCGCATCGGTCTGGAAGGCACTTTCCCGCCGTTCAACTCGAAGGCGCCCAACGGCGAACTGGTCGGCTACGACGTCGACATCGCGAAGGCCGTGGCCGCGAAAATGGGCCTGAAACCCGAATTCGTCACGACCGAGTGGAGCGGCATCATCGCCGGTCTGCAAGCGGGCAAGTTCGACGTGATCGTCAACCAGGTCGGCATCACCGATCAGCGCAAGGCCGTGCTCGACTTCTCGCCGGCGTACACGTACTCGGCGGCGCAACTGATCCAGCGTAAGGACGACACGCGCCAGTTCAAGTCGCTCGACGACCTCAAGGGCAAGAAGCTCGGCGTCGGTCTCGGCACGAACTACATGGACATGGCGAAGTCGGTGCCGGGCATCGACGTGAAGACGTATCCGGGTGCCCCCGAATATCTGCGCGATCTCGCCGCCGGCCGTCTGGACGCCGCGCTCAACGACCGCCTGATGCTCGCGTATCTGCTCAAGAACTCGCAATTGCCGCTGCGCACGGGCGCGAACGTCGGCGCGGGCAATCCGTCGGGCATTCCGTTCAAGAAGGGCAATCCGAAGTTCGCCAAGGCGATCGACGACGCCATGGCGCAGCTCGAAGCCGACGGCACCTTCACGAAGATCTCGGACAAATGGTTCGGCATCGACGTGACCAAACCGATCGCGCAATGATCGCCCCATGACTTCACGCGCGCACGTTTGACGCACAGGGCGGCATCGCACGATGCCGCCCTTCGCACATGCGGCCCGCGCGAACCGCCATGCACGCGCAGGCTCGACCGATAATCCGCGCTATTCCATAACCGCCGCGACCCTCGCCGCGATAACCACGCCCCAAGCCCATGCCCATCCATACGCTCATCATCCAGTCGCTGCCGGTGCTCGCGCAGGGCGCGGTGCTAACCGTCAAGTTCGCCGTGCTTTCGATGATCTTCGGGCTGATCGGCGGCGCCGTGCTCGCGCTCATGGGCATCAGCGCGAACCGCCTGCTCGTGGCCATCGCACGCGTGTACGTGAGCCTCATGCGCGGCACGCCGCTGCTCGTGCAGATCTTCGTGATTTACTACGGTCTGCCGAGCATCGGCATTTCGCTCGATCCCACGCCGGCGGGCGTGATCGCGCTTTCCGCGAACGTGGCGGCGTATCTTTCGGAGAGCATGCGCGGCGCGATTCTCGGCATTCACGGCGGCCAGTGGCTCGCGGCCTACAGCCTCGGCCTTTCGCGCCGCCAGACGCTGCGCTACGTGATCGCGCCGCAAGCGCTGCGCATTGCCGTGCCGAGCCTGTCGAACAGTCTCATCAGCCTCATCAAGGACACTTCGCTCGTCTCGGTCATCACGGTGACGGAGCTGCTGCGCAGCGCGCAGGAGATCATCGCGTCGACGTATCAGCCGCTGCCGCTCTATCTCGCCGCGGCGGCCATCTACTGGGTGCTGTGCCAGGTGCTCGAATGGGTGCAGCACTGGTACGAAAAGAAGCTCGCGCTGCCTTCGCGCCACTGAACCGGCGGCGCCGGACCGGCACCGCCTGAGCGCGCCGCGCCCGCGCCGGTCACTCGCAGGGAAAGCGCAAACCGAGCGCCGCGCGCGCGGCGTCGGCCATTTCCAGCATGTGACGCGACGTGTCGTGCGTCATCAGCGGGCTTTCCAGCGCGCCCGCGCGCAACAGCTCGCAGAAGTGCGCGGTTTCGTAGTTGAGGCCGCCGCCCTCGAACGGCTCGTCGAGTTCCACGACGCGGCCATCCACATAGCGCACCGTCGCGCGCGCGGGATTCCACCAGTTCGCGTGAATCGTCACGTTGCCGAGCGGCCCGGCGAGCAGCGCGTCGCCGAAACCGTGCAGATCGAGCCCGCAAAATAGCTGCGCGATGCCGCGCTCGTGCTCGCAGTTCAGGCTCGCGAACGTGTCCACGCCGGTCGTGCCGAGCCGCCCGAACGTCTGCACTTCGCGCGGCGCGCCGAGCCAGTCCACCGCCAGAAACATCTCGTACACGCCGATGTCGAGCAGCGCCCCGCCCGCCTGCCCGAACGAAAGCGACGGGTGATCGGCGGGCACGCTCGCCACCGAGCAGCCCGCGCGCACAAGCCCGACCGGACCGATCGGGTCGGCGGCCAGATGCGCGCGCAACGCGCGATAAAGCGGATAGAACGGCGGCTTCATCGCCTCCATGAACAGGCGTTGCGCGCGCTGCGCCGCGTCCAGCACGCGTTCGAGCTGCGCGCCGTTCACGGTGGCGGGTTTCTCGCAGAGCACGGGCAAACCGGCTTCGAGCGCGGCAATGGCGTAGTGCGCGTGGCTGTCCTGCATCGTCGCGATATAGACGGCGTCGATGCCGCTCGCGAACAGCGCCTCGACGCTCTCGCAGGTCCGGGCGCCGCAGCTTTGCGCGAGCGCCCGCGCGGGCTCGGCACGCCGCGACCACACGGCTTCGACGCGCGCGCCCGGCACGTGGGCCACGCCCTGCGCGAAGCGATGCGCGATGCGCCCCGCGCCGACGATGCCCCAGCGGATCGTGGCGAGTTCGTTGTGAGCGGCGTGCGCGTCGGGGGAAGAAAGACTCATGAATGCGTGCTCCGGCGTGAAGGTCCGGGGCCGCCGCGGCGCACGGCGCCGGCGAGATCGTTTCGATGCCGCCGGGACCGCGCGCCGCCGCGCGCCCAAAGACACGCACGATACCGGTGCGCGCGCCGCGCCGCAATGCGCGCGGCCGAGCGCGATCGGCGCACGCCGACCGCGCGCCCCGTCAACATGGCTAACGTTGTTCGAGCGGCTGCTCGTGCCGCGCGAGCGCATCGGTCGCGAAGGCGCGGTTCAGTTCGTCGGCGGTGAATTCGATCATCGCGCGCGAAGCGGCCTCGGCTTCGTCCGGCGCGCGCCGCTCGATCGCCTGGACGACGCGCTCGTGCGCCGCCAACACGTTCGCCCAGCCGCCGTCGCGCTGGTTGATGACGGGATTCACGAGCGAGAGCGCGCCGCGCATGATCGCCGCCATCTGCTGATAAAACTGGTTGCCGCTCGCCGCGAGAATGCGCGTGTGCAGCAGCGCGTCCGCGGCCTGGAAGCCCGGATCTTGCGTGCCGAGCTGGCGCAGCGCGTCGAAGGCATCGCGAATGCCGGCGACGTCGGCCGCGTTCGCGCGCACGGCCGCGAGCGCGCACGCGGCCGGTTCGATCAGCGCGCGAAACTCGATCACGTCGCGCAGAAACTGGTTGTCGGGCTTCGCGCGAAAGCGCCAGTTCACCACGTCCTCGTCGATCATGCGCCAGTCGCGCATGGGCCGGATGCGCGTGCCGATCTTCGGGCGCACGTCCAGCATGTGGCGCGCGAGCAGCATGGAGAGCGCTTCGCGCATCACCGTGCGGCTCACGTCGAACTCCTTCGACAACACGTCTTGCGGCGGCAGAATCGCGCCATAACGTTCTTCGACGATGCCCGAGATCAACCCGTCCATGACCTTGCTGACGAGCGAGCGTTCCTTGTTACCCAGTTCCATGACCCTACTCCCCCGATGCGGCGAAATCGCCCCTGTTTGCCGGTTGCTGCCTGGGCCTTCGTGCGTCGTCGAATTAATATCGTACGTTGCCATGCGGTTTGCATAACTCGCCAGCCAGGATATCTCCTGACCTGATCTTTGCGTGGCAAGCGAACCGTTCCCGCCCGCTCCTTGCGCTCCTTGCGGATTTGCGCCGGTGCTTTCCGGCGGCGAGGCATCGCCGGCGTTTCTGTAAGTCGACTGAAGGGAGGCGCCGCTTGCGGACATGCCCGCGGCGTTCACCGCGTTGGGCGCATCGAGCGTGCTAGTCACGTTGGGGACGTTGGTCACGTTGGGCACGGTGGTCACGTTGGGCGTCGGCATGCTGTCGAAAGAGTCCGTATGGCTCATGATTGGGCTCGGCCGTATTGATCGTCGAAGCGCACGATGTCGTCTTCGCCAAGGTAAGCGCCCGACTGCACCTCGACGATCTCGCGAGCGGTCATGCCCGGATTCTCGATACGGTGCGTCACGCCAGGCGGGATGTAGGTCGATTCGTTTTCGCAGAGCGGGAAGGTGTCGGCGCCGCGCACGACGATCCAGTGTTCCGCGTGGTGAAGATGCATCTGCAACGAAAGCCGCCCGCCCGGCTTCACGACGACGCGCGCGGCCGCGCCGCTGCGCACCAGCCAGTCCGCGCTCATGAGATGCCGTTCCGCACTGCTCACCACGATCGGCGCGGCCTTGCGCACGCTCGTGCCGTGCCCCAGCACGACAGGCTGGACGACAAGCGCGACTTCGCCTTCGTTGGCTGCGGCGCTCCGGCTCGCAGGCGTCACGACCTCGTTCATGCAGGTAGCTCCCCGATGGATATCCGTGTGGTTCGTTGTGATGACGCCCGGCGCGGCCGCGGCGCGTGATCGCCGCTCGGCCATTCGTCCGAACGTTTCGCTTGAACCCCATTGGAGCAAACCTGACCGCGCCGCTCTGTACGCGCCCCCACATTGATGTCCGTCGCGTCCACGGCACGCCGGATCGGATCGCGCCCGGCGCGACGCATGTTTCATCGCCGAACGCTTTTTCGCTGGCGCGGGCCGCACCGCAACAAAAGTGAATCAAAATGCGCCGCCCGAGCGCTGCGCGCGCGCCAGCGGCAAAGCGCCGTCGCGCCGATGTTTCAGAGCAGATTCATCCTTTACATTACGCTTTCACGGCGAGAAAACACCCGCCAATACAAGGCGCTGCCCGTTGGGAACTGAAACGCTTTGCGCAACGGCGGCCGCGCAGGC
Source organism: Paraburkholderia sp. J41 (assembly GCF_905220235.1). Taxonomy (NCBI): domain Bacteria; kingdom Pseudomonadati; phylum Pseudomonadota; class Betaproteobacteria; order Burkholderiales; family Burkholderiaceae; genus Paraburkholderia; species Paraburkholderia sp. J41. The sequence goes on from NZ_CAJMZE010000002.1 coordinate 19,716, forward strand.
GTACAAAACTGAAACAAAAAAGCCGATTTACGCCGCACTGCGTCATGCGAGTCGCGCGCGAAGGCGCACGCATGCTTGATCCATGTGCGTTGGCACACACCCTGCTAAATAAACGCTGCCACACCTGCGTGAACGCGCACCTAACGACGCGAACGCATCGCGACCATGGGGCCGGCGCAGCCGACGACAAGCCGTACGGGAAACGGCAAACAACAACAGTCGGGCGGCCGGAATCAAAACAAGGAGCGGCGCGCGCCGCTTCCACCGAGGACCTGTCATGCTTACGCTTCAATCGGACCTGCACGGCAACCATCTGCTCGGCGCATTGCCTTCGCACGAATGGCAGGCGCTCGCGCCGCACCTCGAACTCGTCCACTTGCGCACCGAACAGTTGATCTGCGATTCCGGCCAGCGCATTCATCACGTCTACTTTCCGACGACGGCCATCATTTCGCTGCTTTCGACGATGGAAGACGGCGGCTCGGTCGAGATCGCCGCGGTGGGCCGCGAAGGCATGACGGGCGTGCCCGTCATCACGGGCGGCGAAACCATGCCGAACCGCGTGCAAGTGCAGTGCGCGGGCTTCGCTTATCGCATGAGCGCGCAGAGTCTGCGCCAGCAGTTCGCGCGCTCGGATTTCCTGCGTCGTCTGATGATGCTCTACATGCACGCGCTGCTCACGCAGGTCGCGCAGACCGCCGCGTGCAATCGTCATCATTCGCTCAACAAGCAGCTTTGCCGCTGGCTGTTGATCGAAGTGGACCGCGTGGCGTCGAACGATCTCGCCGTCACGCAGCAACTCATCGCCGACATGCTGGGCGTGCGCCGCGAAGGCGTCACCGAAGCGGCCGGCAAGCTGCATAACGACGGCCTCATTCACCACAGCCGCGGCCGCATTCGCGTGCTCGACCGCGCGGGCCTCGAAGCGCGCGCGTGCGAATGCTACGGGCTCGTGCGCAGCGAGTTCGAGCGCCTGCTGCCGCGTCTGCGTCAGGCCGAAGCGGTGCAATGAGCGCAGGCTTCGTCGCGCGGATATGAAAAAAAACGGCAGCGCACACGAGAAGTGTGACGCTGCCGGTTCGGATCGGCGTTCGCGCGCGCGGTGAACTACGGTAAGCGGCGGCGAACGATGGTGAACGAGGAACTCGCCGCGCTTACGCCTTGCGGTATTCGATGCGCTCGACGCCCGACTCGCCGCCGAGCAGGCAAAGGTCCGCGCCGCGCGTGGCGAACAGGCCCACCGTGACCACGCCCGGCCACGCGTTGACGTGCGCTTCGAGCGTGCGCGGGTCGCTGATGCGCAAGCCCTTCACGTCGAGGATCTCGTTGCCGTTGTCGGTGATGAACGGCGAGCCGTCCTTCTGCACGCGCAGCACGGGCACGCCGCCGAGCGCCGTGACGCGGCGGCCGATGGCCGTGCGCGCCATCGGCACGACTTCGATCGGCAGCGGGAAATTGCCGAGCACGTCCACGCGCTTGCTCGCATCGGCGATGCAGACAAATACATCGGACACCGAAGCAACGATCTTCTCGCGCGTGAGCGCGCCGCCGCCGCCCTTGATCATCGCGCCTTCGCCGTCGATTTCATCGGCGCCGTCGACGTACACGGGCAGCGACTCGATCTCGTTCAGATCGAAAATACGGAAGCCCTGCGACTCGAGCCGCGCCGTGGTGGCCACCGAGCTGGACACGGCGCCGCGATAACGATGCTTGCTCGCCGCGAGCGCGTCGATGAAACAATTCGCGGTGGAGCCCGTGCCGACGCCGATCACGGCGCCTTCCGGCACGTTGGCGTTGACGTAGTCGGCGGCGGCCCGGCCGACCAGTTGCTTGAGTTCGTCTTGAGTCATGGGAGTACTGCCCGAGGAGGAGAAACGCGGAAAAAATTGGGAAAGGCGCCAGTTTACCGGAGTTGCCGCTACGCCCCGCGCGGGCGCCGGAAAGAACGCGCCGCGCGAAAAAACGTGTGACCGGTCAGCGCTTCACCGCGCGCTGCCGCACCGCCTCGAACAGGCATACGCCCGAGGCCACCGAAACGTTGAGGCTTTCCACCGTGCCCGCCATCGGAATGTTCATGACTTCGTCGCAAGTTTCGCGCGTGAGGCGGCGCATCCCCTCGCCTTCCGCGCCCATCACGAGCGCCACCGGACCGTCGAGCCTGGTCTCGTAGAGGCTCGCCGTGGCGTCGCCCGCCGTGCCCACGACCCATACACCCGCGTCCTTCAGCTCGCGCAGCGCGCGCGCGAGGTTGGTGACGGTGATGTACGGCACCGTGTCGGCGGCGCCGCTCGCGACCTTGGCGGCCGTGGCGTTCAGGCCCACGGCCCGGTCGCGCGGCGCGATCACGGCGTGCGCGCCGGCGGCGTCGGCGACGCGCAGGCATGCGCCCAGATTGTGCGGATCGGTCACGCCGTCGAGCACGAGCAGAAGCGGCGAGCCCTGAATGCCGTCGAGCAGTTCCGCGAGGTTCTGCGCGAGCGGCACGTCGTGCACGCGCGCCACCACGCCTTGATGGCGCTCCGTGTGCGCGAGACCCCAGAGGCGCGTCTCGTCGGCGGCAATGATGCGCACGCCGGCTTCTTTCGCGGCGTGCAGGAATTCCTGCATGCGGCGGTCGCGCCGCGTCGTGTCGTAATAGACATCTTCGACCGTGGACGCGTCGTGCCGCATGCGCGCGGTCACCGCATGAAACCCGTAAAGAACCTTGAGACGTGACATGACTGAGACAACCCCTGATGAATGGTTCGCGGCGCATAGCTCGCGCCGCCTCCAACGATGATGCCGCCGGCCGCCTCGCGGTCCGGCGCATGCGCGCGCCGCAGGCACACTGTGTGCCCCGCGCGCTCGCGCACGTGAAAAAACGGGCGCGCGCACCCTGGCGCCGCCCGCATGAATTAACCGCCGCGGCAGGTCAAAAACCTACCGCGGCTTACGGCAACTCAGCGCTTCTTGCGCGGCGCCGGTTTCTTGGCCGGCGCCTTCGCGGCCGGACGCTTCTTCGCGGTCTTGGCCGCGCCGCGTGCCGCGCGCGCTTCCTTCACCGCCGCGCTCGGCGCGCTCGGCGCTTTCTTGCGGCGCGGATCTTCGCCGCCCGGCAGCGGACGCAGACGCGGGCCGCCTTCGCCGCCGCTCTTGTCGACAGCCGGCATCGGACGGCCGCCGCCCGGCTTCACGGGCGTGTCGCGCACGAGGCGGAAGTCGATTTTGCGCGCATCGAGGTCGACGCGGCTCACTTGCACGCGCACGCGATCCGAAAGCCGATAACGAATGCCGGTGCGCTCGCCGCGCAGCTCGTTCTTGATGTCGTCGTACTGGAAATAGTCGGAACCCAGTTCGGTCACATGCACGAGCCCTTCGATGAACAGCGCGTCGAGCTGCACGAAAATGCCGAACGAGGTCACGCCGCTCACCATGCCGCCGTATTCCTCACCGAGCTTGTCGCGCATGAAATAGCACTTGAGCCAGGCTTCGACGTCGCGCGACGCTTCGTCGGCGCGGCGCTCGTTGGCCGAGCAGTGCAGGCCCAGTTCTTCCCAGATCGCCGTGTTGCCGCCACGGTTGCGGCGCGGGCCGTGCTTCTGCTCGTCCTCGGCCTGCATCGCGCGGGCGCGCGGCGAAAGCGCGGTGTTGAGTTCGACGCCTTCGGGCGCGGCCGGCTGATACTTCTTGCCTTGCAGGATCGCGTAGATCGCGCGATGCGTGAGCAAGTCGGGATAACGGCGGATCGGACTCGTGAAATGCGCGTACGCCTCGTAGGCAAGCCCGAAGTGGCCGATATTGTCCGGGCTGTAGACGGCCTGCTGCATCGAGCGCAACAGCATGGTTTGCAGCATTTGCGCGTCGGGCCGGTCGCGAATGTGCGCCATGAGCGCCGCGTAGTCGCTCGCATGAGGCGTTTCACCGCCGCCGAGCGAAAGCCCCATGCCGCGCAGGAAAGTGCGCAGGTTTTCGAGCTTTTCGGCGCTCGGGCCGGCGTGAACGCGGTAGAGGCCAGGATGCTTGTGGCGCTTCATGAAGTCGGCGGCGCACACGTTGGCCGCGAGCATGCACTCCTCGATCAGCTTGTGCGCGTCGTTGCGCTGACGCGGCACGATCTGCTCGATCTTGCCCTGCGCGTTGCAGACGATATACGTCTCGGTCGTGTCGAAGTCGATCGCGCCGCGTTTCTGCCGCGCGGCGAACAGCGACTTGTACACGCCGTAGAGGTTTTGCAGTTGCGGCAGCAGCGCGGCGCGGCGCGTGGCCTCCGGCCCCTTCGTATTGGTGAGCACGGCGGCGACTTCGGTGTACGTGAGCCGCGCCGCCGAGTGCATCACGCCCGGATAGAACTGATACGCCTTGATCTCGCCGCGCGCGGTGATCACCATGTCGCACACGAGCACGCAACGGTCGACATGCGGATTGAGCGAGCACAGGCCGTTCGAGAGCTTCTCGGGCAGCATCGGAATCACGCGGCGCGGGAAATAGACCGAGGTGCTACGCTTGATGGCGTCGACGTCGAGGCCGGTGCCGGGCAGTACGTAATGCGAAACGTCGGCGATCGCGACGATCAGGCGGAAGCCCTCGCCCTTGCCCACTTGCATCGGCTCGCAATAGACGGCGTCGTCGAAGTCGCGCGCGTCCTCGCCGTCGATGGTGACGAGCGGCACGTCGCGCAGATCCACGCGATAGCGGATGTCGGCCGGGCGCACGGCGTCGGGCAGCTTCGCGGCTTCGTCGAGCGCGGGCTTGCTGAACTCGTGCGGCACGCCGTATTTGCGCACGGCGATCTCGATCTCCATGCCGGGATCGTCGATGTCGCCGAGCACTTCCACCACGCGGCCGAGCGGCTGCGAATGGCGGCTCGGGAAGTCGGTGAGTTCGACCACCACCACCTGGCCGACCTTCGCCTTCTTCGGGTTTTGCGTGACGAGAATGTCGTGGCCGATGCGCTTGTCTTCGGGCACGGCGATGAGCGCGCCGTTCTCGTTGAGCAAACGCCCGATCACGCTGCGATTCGCGCGGTCCGTGACCTCCACGATGTGACCTTCGGGACGCCCGCGCCGGTCATAGCCGACAATGCGCGCCAGCACGCGGTCGTTGTGCATGACTTTCTGCATCTCGCCTTGCGGCAGGAACAGATCGTCCTGGCCGTCGTCGCGAATCAGGAAGCCGTAGCCGTCGCGATGTCCCTGCACGCGGCCCGCGACGAAGTTCGACGGATGGGCGAGTTGATAATGGCCACGGGAGTCGAGCCGGATCTGCCCGTCGCGCTCCATCGCGGCGAGCCGCCGGAAGAACCCTTCGCGCTCCTGACGCTTGATCGAAAGCGCTTCGGCGATATCGTTCGCGGTGCAGGGCGAGTCGCTGGTCCGCAGCACGCCCAGGATCTCTTCGCGGCTCGGAATCGGGTACGGATATTTGCTCAAGGGCTTGTCGATGGTGGTTCTCGTTGCGTGGACGTCGGATTGTCGCGCGGCCCGAACCGGCATGACAGGCATGCAGGCGGGAGGCGCCCCGGTCTTCGAGTGCGGCAACCTGCCGGCCGCGAGGACTGCTGGACCGCTCGCACCGCCGCTTCTGGCGGGCGCGCACCGGCGGGACTGCTGTGAGGCATTCTAACATTCGTACCCCGCATGACCACGCGGCAAGCGCCCCGCTTATGCCTTGCTTGTGCCCCGCCTGTGCCTCGCGCGTGCCCGGCCGCCCGCGGCGCCGCGCGGCCTCGCCGCCCGCTTTACGCTCACCGCCCGCGCAATTCCTCCGTTTGGCGCAAAGCAGCAGAAAGCGCTTGACAGGCCGATCCGGCTCGCTATAATTGCGGTCTTTGCTGCTCAGCGCAGTTTGAACAGCAAACGACACCTTGCCCAGGTGGCGGAATTGGTAGACGCACCAGGTTCAGGTCCTGGCGGTGGCAACACTGTGGAGGTTCGAGTCCTCTCTTGGGCACCATAAAGCTGTTCAAGGTCGTACAACGCAGTCCAGCAGGACCCCGCAAAGCCTTGTCGCAGCGGGGTTTTGTGTTTTTTAGGGTCCATCTTTGATCAGCTGAAGCGTGTGTCAAAGTAGTACACTAGACAGTACATCGAAAGTTCGAGCTGACTGGATGTACTACCATGCTTCTGACTGCCCGACAGGTCCAGCTGGCCAGGTCCGCCAGCCGCGACTACACCATGAAGGACGGCCGCGGCCTGTTCCTTTTCGTGCCCGCCGACGGCCCCAAATGCTGGCATTTCCGGTATAGCTTCACCGGCAAACAGCGGCGCATCTCGTTCGGCACCTACCCCGCGCTTTCCCTTCAGGACGCCCGTGAACTCACGTCTACGGCCCGGACCCAGCTGGCACACGGCACGGATCCCGGTCATCACCGGCGCACCGCCAGAAAGCTTTCGAAGGAAACTGAGGAGAAGCGCTTTCGTTCGGCCGCCGAGCGATGGTACAAGCGGAAGGAAGTCGCTGGCCGTGCCAGCTCAACGCTTGGCAAGATGCGCACCTACCTCGACAAGGATATCCTGCCGGAGATCGGTTCGATGATGCTGCAGGGTATCACCCGGGCAGACTGCGCCCGCGTCCAGGAGCGCTTCGAGAAACGGGATGCCCTGAACGTATCGAAGAAAGCGCGGGGCTGGCTGCGTGAGATCTTTAGCCAGGCCATCGCGGAGGGACGCTGTGAATTCAACCCCGCCTCCGAACTCAAGACCATCGCGAAGGCTGCGCCGAAGTCCAGACCGTACCCTCACCTTCTCGAACCCGAACTGCCCGATTTCCTTCGCGCGCTCGGGAAATCGACGAGTCGTCTCATCGCCTTCACTGCCGCCTGGATGACGATCTGGACGGCCAGTCGGCCCGGCATGGTGCGCTACGCGGAATGGACCGAGGTGGACCTGGATGGCGCCCTGTGGACGATATCGGCGGAGAAGATGAAGATGCGGCGTCTGTATGTTGCGCCGCTGCCGTCGCAACTCGTCAGCGCGCTGCGCGAACTCAGGAAGCTGACCGGACGCCACCGCTATCTTTTTCCTGGCATCGGAACGAAGAACGAGGTCATCAGCGAAAACACGATCAATCTCGTGTTCTCAAAGATCGGCTACAAGAGCCGCATGGTCGGCCACGGCACCCGCCATACTGCGAGCACCCTCCTTCGCGATCACGGCTGGCAAAAAGACCATGTCGAAACACAGCTGTCGCACCTTGAGGGGGGCACCGCGGGCGACTATAACCACGCAAAATATCTCCGGCAACGTCGCTCGATGATGCAGTGGTATGCGGACTATCTCGACGCACTGAAAACCGGGATGTCTCCGACCCGGCAGGCAAGCTTTGCCCACCGGGTCAATGCCATGCATCCTCAGTTCGCACCGGCCCTTCCGCACAGTAACGAATCTGACGAAATAGCAGCGTGAAGCATCGATCGCCACGTACGAGCCTTATCGGCGTGATTCTAACGCGATGGGTCCCCTGTGATTATCGGTGGCAAGGAACACGCGCAGGAATGAATCGTTACTGCCCTATCTTCTTGTCTTCCACTCTTCGTTCTCGGTAGTTCCATTTTCCGAGATCCACTGAAGAAAATTGGTCGGACGCACGCCTGTGAAAATTGCCGCCGTCTAACGGATCATCGCGGCCGCGATTCTGCCGACCGTAATACTCATCCGGTAAACGCCACGCGACAAAATCTAAGCCAAACGTTTCTTCAAACGTGTGCTGCGCCCGAACCTGGTACGATGCAAGATCGTCACCAATCGATTGCGCAGCTATCCGGCGGCGAAAGTCGAGATACCGGAGCCGGTCAACCACCCGGTGGCGGCATCATCGCCGCGTGAGAGGCAGAGAATCTCGTGCGTATGGCAGCGCGAACACTTTTAGTTCTTTCCAAGACTGGCTCAGTTAACATGTGGGTAAGCGGGACTCAGAACGTGTCCCAACCCTCTCTATGCCTACGGTAGTTACTCCGGAGCGAGAGGAGCAGTCGCTGCCTCCAAGTTGGTACAAATGCGAAGCCGAAATTATTCCGCAGTTCGACCTCGCGCACTTAACTCTTCCTCGCTCACCAAACTCGAATAAGCTGCCAGCAATCTGCGTTCAGAATGAACAGTCGACTGACAGAACACCAAGGTCCGCATCGGTCTTCGAAGACCGAATCAGGCGCATGGCAGCCCATGCGACGAGATATGCCGAGCCACACACGATAAACAATATGTTGTAACCCGTATTGATGTTTCCGAGCGCTTTGAAGTGGTCAAGCAGAACACCGACAAACAGCGGAAAGAGCGTCCCCCCGATAGCTCCAGCCATACCGCCTACACCGACGACCGAGCCAACAAGCCGTTTCGGAAACATGTCTGATGCCGTCGTAAACAGATTCGCGGACCAACCTTGATGCGCTGCAGCTGCGAGGCTCAGCAGCCCGACCATCGCCCACATATTCTCGACCCAGGGCGAGAATGCGATCGGCACGACCAGGAAAGCCAGTCCGAGCATCGCCGTCTGACGGGCCCGACTGACGCTCCAACCCCGGGCAATCAGCCACGACGACAGCCATCCGCCCGCAATGCTCCCGATCGACGTCGCCACATAGACCACCACGAGCGGCAACCCGAGATTCTTGAGATCGAGTTGGTAGCGTGACGAGAAATACGAAGGAAGCCAGAACAACATGAACCACCAGATCGGATCAGTGAGCAGCTTGCCCACAATAAACACATAGGTGGCCCGGACTCGCAGCAACGAAAGCCAGCTCACCGACGCACCTCGCTCTTCGGAGTCGACACGTTCTTCCGCGATGTAGTTCAGTTCGGCGACGGAAACGCGGTTGTGCTTCTGCGGCGCAAAGTACATCAGGTACCAAAAGCCCAGCCAGACGACGCCGATCAAACCCGTGACAAGGAATGCCGCCTGCCAGCCATAAGAAGCGGCGAGCCACGGCACGACCGCAGGTGCTGCCACCGCACCGATGCTGGTGCCCGAAGTCAGGATACCGACGGCCAGTGCCTGTTCCCGGCGCGGAAACCATTCGGAAACCGCCTTGACCGCCGACGGAAAATTACCTGACTCCGCAACGCCAAGCAGACCGCGCATGAAAACAAACCCCAGCGTGTTGCGCACCAGGGAATGGCCGCACGCCGCGATACTCCAGACCAGCACGCAGATGCCATAGCCGAGCTTGACGCCGAACCTGTCGACCATTTTCCCGGAGAGGATCAGCCCGAATGCGTAACATGCGGTGAACACGGCCACCATGTAGCTATATTCGGTTTCGGTCCAATGGAATCGCAACGCGAGTTCGGGCTTCAGCAGTCCGAGAACCTGTCGGTCGAGGTAGTTGATTGTCGTCGCAAAAAAAAGCAGCGCACAAATACGCCACCTGTAACCTGATCGTTCCACCGGCTGCCTCTCCAGATAATCAAACCCGGTCCAGTCGATTTCCTGCCGATGAACAGAAAACAAACACTTCAGTACTGGAAAATTTCCCGTGCGCGGCTTAAGGCTAGAATGCCGGGTTGACCGTATTGACGTTGTCCTTCGTTACGCGCACCGTCGGCAACACGACCTTGGGGGGGACCTTCTCCCCCTTCAGGATCTTGAGCGCAACATCCATACCCTCCGTACCAGCAGGAGGATACAGCCACGTCGCCGTTTCGTCACCCGCCCGGATCGCGTCGAACTCCTCCTTCTGGCCGTCGATACCCAGCACCTTGATCTCCTTCGAGCGGCCGCTTTCCTTGATCGCCTGGATCGCGCCCAGCGCCATCTCGCCATTCGCCGCGAACACCAGGTCGACCGTACCGGACGGGTGCGCCTGCAGGACATTCTGCATAACCGAATATGCCTTCGGCCGGCGGTAGTCTCCGGGTTGCCGCGCCACAACCTTGATACCGGGATACCTGTCGGTCACCGAGGTCAAACCTCCGATCCGGTTCACCGAAGTCTCGTCACCCGGGATACCTTCTAGAATCACGATGTTGCCGGCAGGCTTGCCATTCTTCTGTGTCAGCATCTCGACGATGAACCGACCCGCGTCCGCACCGAGCGCGCGATTGTCGCCGGACACCATCGTGATCGCACCCGCGTTTTCGATCGGCTTGCCGACGAACATGTACGGAATACCCTGCTCCTTCAGTGACGCAAGCTCCTGGCGCAATCCTTCGGCCTTACCCGCCTGGACCAGCAAAAGCTTGATCCCTTTGGATTCGAGATCTTCGATGCCGGAGATCTGCGTGGCTACGTTGCCCTGCCCGTCCGTTGCCAGCACACGCACGCCCGCCTTCTCAGCGACCGCCTCGATCTGCTTGCGCTGCGCGGCGAGCCACGGATGATCGAGACTCTCCTGCGAGAGGCCGATCGTGTCGGCAGCGAATGCGCTCGCGACGCTGCCGAGCATCAAAACCACCACGGTGGCGTGCATCAGTTTCAACTTGAACATGGTTGTCTCCTTGATTGTCGGTCCGCACTAGCGGCCTTTTGAACGACTGAGTTGCGCGTGGATCAGCACCGCGCCTACGATGATTGCGCCCTTGACGATCAACTGCGTGTAGGCCGGAATGTTGAGCAGGTTAAGCAGGTTGTTCAGCACCCCGATCAGCAACACACCGACGATCGTGCCGCCGATGCCACCCACTCCGCCGGAGAGACTGGTGCCACCGACCACGACGGCGGCAATCGCATCGAGTTCAAGCCCTTTGCCGAGATTTGCTTCGCCGATATTGAGCTGCGTCGACATCACAAGGCCGCCCAGGCCAGCAAAGAGGCCAGACAGGCAATAGGCGATCACACGGACCTTGTCGACGGGTACACCGGACAGACGCGCCGCTTCGACGTTGCCGCCCACCGCGTACACGTGCCGCCCGAAGCGCGTCATCCGCAAAACCACCGTCGAGACCGCTGCCATCACAACGAACAGCAGCGCCTGCACCGGCACGCCCGCGACACGGCCGCGCCCTATCCACGCAAGCGACCTCGGCACGCCGATGACAGGCTCGCCGCCGGAATAGGCGAGCCCTACGCCAACCAGGGCGGTCATCATCCCGAGCGTGACGATAAACGGTTGCACGCGGCCCCGGGTCGTAATGACCCCATTCACCCAGCCACAGACCATCGCTACCGCAAGTCCGCCGACCAGCGACACCATCGGACCATAGGGTTTGAGTCCTGCAATCGCAAGGGTCGTCAGCGCGAGAATCGAGCCCACTGACAGATCAATACCCGCTGTCAGGATGACAAACGTCATACCGATCGATGCCAGCCCTACCACTGATACCTGACGCACGACATTGAACAGGTTTTCCGCAGTAAGAAAGTACGGCGACGACACGGCTGCCGTCATACACAGCAGCAGGAAAATCGTGAAAATGCCGAAACGCTGGATGAGTTCAATGCGCCGATACGCGCGACTTGAAAATCGCCCGTTCGTCTCCGCACCGGAAATGGATTTTGCCAATGCCATGATTTATCTCGCTATCATCTGAAGGACCGACTCTTCTGTTGCGCCGTGCGCGGGTACCTCTCCGGTGACTACCCCGTCACGCAGCGCGACGATGCGATCGACCATGCCGAGGAGTTCCGGTAGCTCCGACGAGATCAGCAGCACCGCCTTGCCGGAGCGCGCAATCTCGTCAATCAGCCGGTAGAACTCGACCTTCGCGCCAACATCGACGCCACGCGTCGGCTCGTCGAGAATCAGCAGCATGTAGTCGTGTGCCATCCACTTGCCGAACACGACCTTCTGCTGATTGCCGCCGGACAACGTGCCGACGGGCACCTCCGTGCTCGACGCCGACACCGCCAGTTGCCGGCACACGGACGCTACCCGCAACTGCTCCTGCCGGCGGTTGATGAAGCCCAGACGGCAAATGCTGCCGAGCGTGGGCAGCATCGCGTTCTCGCGGATGCTGAGGCCGAGCACAAGCCCCTGCGCCTTGCGGTCCTCGGGAACGAGCGCGACGCCCGCGTCGATCGCTTGCGCTGGCGTCGCGGGCCGATGCGCGCGACCGGCGAACGATATCTCGCCCGCCACGATCGGGTCGAGCCCAAAAATCGCGCGGGCCACTTCTGTGCGGCCCGCGCCGACGAGTCCCGCGAGTCCCACGATCTCGCCGGCCCGCACATTGAATGAGACCTCCCTGACGCGCTGCTCGAGACGCAGCCCTTTCACGTCGAGCACGATGTCGGCTTTCTTGCTGCTGTCGCGCCGGTCGGGAAAGCGCGTATCGACCTCGCGGCCGACCATTAGCTGGATCATCGACGCGCGATCAAGTTCGCCCACCTTGCGCGTGCAAACTGACCGCCCATCTTTCATGATCGTGCAGGTGTCGCAAAGGTCGAATATTTCATCCATGCGGTGCGACACGTAGAGAATCGTTACACCGTCACGGGAAAGCGTTCGCACAACGTTGTAGAGCAATGCCAACTCGTGATCTGACAACGTGGCGGACGGCTCGTCCATAATCAGCACACGTGCTGAAACGGCGAGTGCCTTCGCGATCTCGACGAGTTGCTGCTCTGCGACCGAGAGCGTGCTCACGCGCCGGCGCACGTCGATCGGCGCACCGATGCGCACGAGCAGCGCCTGCGCTTCCTTGCGCATCGACGCGCTATCGAGCAACCCGCGGGTGATCCGCTCGCGGCCCAGAAAAATATTCTCGGCGACGCTCAGACCGGGAATCAGATTGAACTCCTGATAGATCGTCGATACGCCTGCCGTCACCGCTTCGCTTGGGGAACCCGGCGAGTAAGGCGCCCCGTCGAGCAGCAGCTCGCCTTCGTCGGGTGCGGTCGCGCCGCTCAGAATCTTGATCAACGTCGACTTGCCCGCACCGTTCTCGCCAACGAGCGCATGCACCGACCCTTTGCTGCATGAGAACGCGATGCGATCCAGCGCTCGCACGCCGGGATAGGCTTTACTGATTCCCTTCACTTCCAGCGCATTCATGGACTGCCTCTGTGACGCGATACAACGATTGGCTGATGCGGCTTCACGCTATGCGAATCGACCCGAACGGCTCACGCGACCTGCAGCTGGATCTTGAGGACACTTCTGTCTTCCGCCAGACGCCTGAATGCCGCCTGTACGTCGTCGAGCCGGTAGATCGTGGTGAGAAATGGCGCAACGTTCACGCGCCGGTAGCCAAGCAAGGTTGCTGCCTCATGCATGTCGTCACCCATGCCGGCCACAGTGCCTTGTACCCCCTGCTCCCGCAGCACGAAATCGAGCGCAGAGATCCTGAACGAATGGCCCGGTTTGGCAAGTCCAAACGCAATCACGCGCCCGCCTGGCCGGATCAGCGTGAACGCCTGCTCGTAAAGCTCGGGCAAACCCACGCTCTCGATCGCGACGTCGACACCGCGACCGTCGGTTGCCGCCCGCACGGCGGCTTCCACCTGCGCTGGATCGGACACGACAACGTCGGCTCCCAGCTCTTTCGCGAGTCGGGCGCGCTCGGCATTCGGCTCGGCGACGATGATGGGTGCCGCACCCGCGCGCAAGGCAAGCTGCAGGTGCAGCTGGCCGATTGGGCCGGCGCCGATCACCAGCACGCTCTCGCCGAGCCGCAGATGACTCTTGCGAAACGCGCGAACGATGCACGACAGCGGCTCGACCATCGCACCTTCCTCCACAGGCATCGCTGCGGGCAAAGGCACCACCGCATAGGCGGGCACGCGCACGTATTCGGCCATCCCGCCGTTCACGTGAATACCGAGCTGAACCATCTGCGCACAATTGAGGATTTCGTTCTTGCGGCAATAAAAACAGCTGCGGCAGCCGAGATTGATGTCGGCGGTGACTGGCTGGCCAATGCTCAGCCCTTTCACCGCCGCGCCCATTTCGGCAATCGTTCCGGAGAACTCGTGCCCCGGAATCAACGGCAACCGGTCGCGCGAATAGTTGCCGTGATAGATGTGCAGGTCGGTGCCACAGATGCCGCATCGCTCGACCTTGATCAGCACATCGGTTGAGCCACATTCGGGAATGGGCACATCGCGCAACTCGAACTCCATCGGTGCAACGAGTACAGCAGCCTTCATGACTTTCTCCCTGACTAAAACGCGGTCGACCTGATCCATCCGCCATGGCGAACCATGGCGGCCGGCCTGGCAGGTGTGCCCCCTGCGGTGGAATTCCCTGCTGCCCGGGTTGCGGGCTGCGGCAGTACCCCGGCTATTGAGGCGTGGGTGCGTCCTGCCGGATCAACGCGCGGCGCTTCAGTTCATCCCAGAACGCCGCCGGAATCTCGGCCCGGAAGGTCTGCAGATTGTCTTCGAGTTGCGCGACGGAGCGCACGCCGGGAATATTGGTCGGAATCGCCGGATGGCCGAGAACGAACTGCAGTGACGCCGCTTTGAGCGGCACCGAGTATTCACGGCATACCTGCTCGATCTGGCGCACGCGCTCGAGGATGGCTTCCGGGGCAGGCGCATAGTTGTATTTCGCACCGGGTACAGCCCCGGTCGCGAGAATGCCGCTGTTGTAGCCGCCGCCCAGGATCACCGATACCTGCTGCTTTTCGCACAGCGGAAGAAAGCCGTCGAGCGCATCCTGTTCGAGCAGCGTATAGCGCCCGGCCAGCAACAGGCAGTCGAAGTCGTTGCGCTGGATCGCTTCATGCGCGACCTGCCACTCGTTGACGCCGACGCCTACCGCTTTCACAACGCCCTCGTCGCGCAGCTTCAGCAGTGCTTTCGCCGCGCCTGACATTGCCGCCTCGAACATTTCCGGCTGACGATCCCCATGCGTATAGGCGTCGATGTCGTGAATCAGTGCAATATCGATATGCTCCAGCGCCGTGCGCTGCAGGCTGTCTTCAATCGAGCGCATCGCGCCGTCGTAGCTGTAGTCGAACTGCATCTCGAACGGCAGCCCGTCGACCCATGGCGTGAAGTCGATCTCTGCGCGCTTGCGGGGCTTCAAAAGGCGTCCCACTTTCGTCGACAGCACATACTGATCGCGCGGATACCAGCGCAGCCCCTGCCCGCAGCGCGCCTCGCTCAGGCCGTGGCCGTACATGGGCGCGGTGTCGAAGTAACGCACGCCGGCGTCCCATGCTGCCTTGATCAAGGCAGCCGATTCCTCTTCCGTGATCGGTC
Organism: Paraburkholderia sp. J41; assembly: GCF_905220235.1. NCBI lineage: Bacteria > Pseudomonadati > Pseudomonadota > Betaproteobacteria > Burkholderiales > Burkholderiaceae > Paraburkholderia > Paraburkholderia sp. J41. The sequence goes on from NZ_CAJMZE010000002.1 coordinate 34,776, forward strand.
TGAAAATATTGCCGATCGGCGCGGCGCCGAAGCCCATCACCGTCGTTTCAAGTCCCGAACGCCACCATTTGCGCTTTGCTACCGGATCCATTTCGTCTCCTGCGATGAATTAAGCCATCTCTTTTTTATCTATTAAGTAACCATCCAGATGGTTACGTTTTGGGAATATTAATCCCGGTACGATGATCAATCAAGCACGTTTCGCCAGGGATTCTCCCTACCCTATGCAGCAGCGCTGTCCGTCTTGTCCGCAGCGGCCGGGCGTGTCGACAAAAAGGGGATAAGACGCAGAAACACGGCCATCGCTTCGATCGAATTTTCGAGCAGATAGCGGCCCGGATGAGTGGCAAGGCCCCTTGCTTTCGCGGCCGCCAGGAGACCCGTTTCTGCCGGTTTCATGATCAGGTCCGCGACGACGGTCTGTGGGCCGGCGTCGGTCAGGTCGATCGGTAAAGCATCGCCGTCGCGCATCCCGCATGGCGTCGCATTGACGACAAGGTCATGCGTAGCTGCCGCGCACGCCGTGCTTTCACGAATGGTCGTTCTGCCATTGCGCGCCCGCAAAGCGCCGGCAAGCCGCTGCAGCGACGCCGTATTGCTGTCGAAAAGATCAAGCGAGACTACTCCAGCATCTAGCAGGGCATGCGCGACCGCGACGCCAGCACCGCCGGCGCCTACAATCAACGCCGACTTGCCACACACGTCATGCTTGCGGCCATGCAGGCCCGCCACGAAGCCAGCGCCATCAAACATCGCCCCCGTCCACGTGCCGTCCTCCTCCCGGCGCAGACAGTTGACCGCGCCGGTCTGCCTCGCCGAATCCGATAGATGCGCTGCATAGGCACACGCCAGCAGCTTGTGCGGCACCGTGACGACCACGCCGGCCAGGTTCGCCACGCCGCGCAGCCCCTCAAGGACCGTGCCGAGGTTTGCAGTCGGCACATGAAACGGCACGAGCACCGCGTTGACCCCGTGCCGCTCGAAAAGCGCATTGAAGAGTTCCGGCGATTTTGCCTGCGCGATGGGATCGCCCAGAATCGCGACAACCCGTGTTTCACCATCGACGTGTGTCACTTTAGGCCTGCCGTATGTGTGGTAATGCGTTCGATCAGGCGCTGCACACGCAACGCGTCGTCGCCAGTGACCAGGGGCGCACGATCCTCGCGGATGGCTGCGACAAAATCCTTGAGCAGCTCACGATGCGCGGTATGGGAGAAGTCCATCGGCTTTGCGCCGAAACCCGAGGACGATGGGTCGCGGAATTCGTCAATGCGGCCATCGTGGAAGAACACACGCAGATGGCCGCCTTCGAGTACTGCCGTGCCATGCTTGCCGACCACTTCGATCCGCTCTGGAAAGCCTGGGAAAACAGCCGTCGTGGCAAACACGTGGCCGGCCGCCCCGCTTTCGAAGGTAAGCGCGGCACTCGCGAAATCTTCCGACTCCATCGAATGCAGTGCCGTCGTCGCGGTGGCGGCCGCCACCGACCCCACCTCTCCTGCCAGCCATATCAGGATGTCGAGCGAGTGAATGGCCTGCGTCATCAGCACACCGCCGCCGTCCCGGACATACGTGCCGCGGCCGGGCTCGTCGTAGTAAGACTGCGGACGCCACCATCGCATTTCCGCGCCAGCATAGGCAAGCGGACCGAGCACGCCGCTCTTCACCAGTGTTGCGAGCCGCTGTACTGCTGGGCGAAAGCGGTTCTGGAACACTACGCCAAGTTGCACCCCGGCGTCCCTGCAAACCCCCACCGCGCGTTCTGCGCGCGACGTCGATATGTCGAGCGGCTTTTCAAGCATCACATGCTTGCGTGCGGCAGCCGCTTGCTCGACGAAGTCGAGATGCGTATGCGGTGGCGTGAGCACCAGAACGGCATCGACACCTGGGTCCTTCAGCACCGCGTCGAACGACTCGCCGACTGGAAAGCCATGCGTGCGGGCGAACCGCTCCAATCGTTCGCGCGAACGGCCGACGACGCCGACGACCTGCACTTCGTCATGCAACTCGTTCAGCGCAAGCGCATGAGGCGTGGCGGCCAGCCCAGCACCTGCAATCGCGATTCGGATTTTGCGCATCGTATGTCCAAAGCGAGGTTTGTTCAAAGCAATGCAGTCAGTTCCGGAACGGCCTGGAAGAGATCCTGGGTCAGACCAAAATCCGCGATGCTGAAGATCGGCGCTTCTTCGTCCTTGTTGATCGCCACGATCACCTTCGAGTCCTTCATGCCAGCCAGATGCTGAATCGCGCCCGAGATGCCCACTGCGATGTACAGTTGCGGCGCCACGATCTTGCCGGTCTGGCCGACCTGGTAGTCGTTCGGGACGTAGCCCGCATCAACGGCTGCACGCGATGCACCGAGTGCCGCGTTCAGCCTGTCGGCGAGCGGTCCCAGTACTTTGGCGTAGTTCTCGCCATTGCCCAGACCGCGGCCACCCGAGACGATGATCTTCGCGCTCGTGAGTCCCGGACGGTCCAGCTTCGTGACTTCACGGCTCACGAATCGCGAGAGGCCAGTGTCAGCCGCCGCTTCGATCTTCTCGAACGTTGCGCTGCCGCGTTCTGCGGCGACTGCATCGAAACCGGTCGTGCGGACCGTAATGACCTTGATCGGGTCCTGGGATTGAACCGTTGCGATCGCGTTGCCTGCGTAGATTGGACGTTCGAACGTATCGGCGCTGTTGATGGCGGTGATGTCGCTGATCTGCGCCACGTCCAGCTTCGCGGCGATGCGCGGTGCGACGTTCTTGCCCGCCACGGTGGCCGACGCGAGAATGTGTGTGTAGTTCTTCGCCGCATCTCGCACAAGTGCGAGTACCGTCGCTTCGACATTCTCCGCGAGGCCCTCTTCGAGTTGTTCCGCATCGGCCAGCAGTACCCTCGAAACACCCGAAATCTCCGCGGCCTCTTCCGCCGCGTTTCGTACATGGTGGCCCGCGATCAGCACGTGAATCTCAGTGTCAAGGAACGTTGCGATTACAGCAGCCGCCGCTACCGTATTCAACGTCGCGGCCTTGACGGACGCATTGTCATGCTCGGCAATAACCAGAATCGTCATTTATTTGCGCTCCCTTTACAGCACCTTGGCTTCGGTCTTCAGCTTCTCGACCAGCGTCTTCACATCCGGCACCTTCACACCGGCGGAGCGCTTCGGCGGCTCGACGACTTTCAGCGTCTTCAGGCGCAGCGTCACATCTACGCCGAGGTCTTCCGGCTTGAGCGTTTCCAGCGGCTTCTTCTTCGCCTTCATGATGTTCGGCAGCGTCACATAGCGCGGCTCATTCAGGCGCAGGTCGGTGGTGACCACGGCGGGCAATTTGAGCGACAGCGTTTCCGCACCGCCGTCCACTTCGCGCGACACGGTGGCCTTGCCATCCGCCACGACTACCTTCGATGCAAATGTCGCTTGCGGCAGGTTAGCCAGCGCAGCCAGCATCTGGCCGGTCTGGTTCGAATCGTCGTCAATAGCCTGCTTGCCCAGAATGACCAGCGAGGGCTGTTCCTTGTCGACCAGCGCCTTCAGCAGCTTGGCGACAGCCAGCGGCTGCAACTCTTCGTTCGATTCGATCAGGATCGCGCGGTCCGCGCCAATCGCCAGCGCCGTGCGCAGCGTTTCCTGCGACTGCGTCACACCGGCCGACACGGCGATCACTTCCGTCGCCACGCCCGCTTCCTTCAGGCGCACCGCCTCTTCCACGGCGATTTCATCGAACGGGTTCATCGACATCTTTACGTTCGCAATGTCGACACCCGTGTTATCCGACTTCACACGGACCTTCACGTTGTAATCGACCACTCTCTTGACTGCTACCAGCACTTTCATTCGCAACCACCTTTCTCCGCCAGATTTATCGTGTCAGCCGAAATCGGCTGCGCGCAAACTCACTTGATCACCAGCACCTTCGACCGATCGAACGCCACCGTCACGGCGACGATCAGAATGACGCCAAATACGATCTGCTGTGCAAACACGCTGATGCCCACAAAGGTCATGCCCACGCGCGCCACCGAAACCAGCAATGCACCAATCAGCGTGCGCACGATGCCGCCAGAACCGCCCGTCAACGCCGTTCCGCCCACGATCACCGCCGCGATCGCCGGCAACAGAAATTGATTGGCCAGGGTAGGCGAGCCGCTGCCAAGACGTCCCGCCATCACGACACCGGCGAGCCCCGCAAAGAACGACGACGTCGCGAACACCAGGCACTTCGTCACGGAAACGCGCACGCCCGATGCAATAGCAGCGGGCTCGCCTGCGCCGATCGCGTCAGTGTGGCGGCCAAACACCGTCGAGCGATGCAGAAACCAGCAGAACGCAAACACAATCACGGCCAACAGGATCTCATGGGGGATGCCGAAAGAGGTCCCCGTCGTCCAGCCCAGCGAAGCGTTGCGCATATCGTCGCTGATCGCAATGGAACGCGTCCCGGACAGCGTAAGCGCCGCTGCCGATGCAATACCGCTGATTGCAAGCGTCGCAATGAATGACGGAATGCGCAGCACGGTCTGGATCACGCCGCTCAGAAGGCCAATCGCAAACGACGCCGCGAGCGCGATAACCGCTGCCCACGCGCCAAATCGCGGCAAGCACAGCGCGACCACCACGCTTGCCAGCGATGCAACCGACTGCAGCGACAAATCGATACTTCCCAGCAGCACCACGAAGGTCGTTCCAGCAGCCATGATGAATAGCGTGGAACTGTCCGCCAGCAGTCCGAGTTGCGTCGATAGCGCGAGAAAGTCCGGCTGGGCAATCTCGATCAGCACGTACAACGCCACTAACGCAGCAAACGGCGCGTTGTCGCGAAGCGTCGCGCGCAACGGTGATTTCAGTAATGACATAGCAGCCTCACACCATATGTTCGACGATTTCAACCTGCGAAGGCTTCGAGCCCACTTCGCACGGCAGAACCTTTTGCGCGCGGCCATCGCGCATCACCATGATGCGATGGCTCAGGCCGAGAATCTCTTCGAGCGTGTCGCCTGTCAGCACAACCGCCACACCTTCGGCCGTCAGTTCGCGAATCAGTTGGTACACCTCTTCTTTTGCGCCGACGTCGAGCCCGCGGGTCGGGTGGTCGAGCACGAGAATCTGGCTGCCGGCAAAACGCCATTTCGCCAGCACCACCTTTTGCTGGTTGCCGCCAGAAAGATTGCGGCAGGAAGCATCCGGCCCTGGCGTCTTGATATGCAGACGCTGGATCCACCCGTTGGCAATCGTGCGCTCGTTCCCCTTGCGCACCACGCCACCTCGGCTCACCGCCCTCAGTCGCGGCAACGTGAGGTTTTCCGCGACGCTCATCTGCGTGACGAGCCCTTCCACCTTGCGCTCGCGCGGCACGTAGCCGACGCCCAACGCGACCGCGTGATTGGCCTGCGGCTTCAGCACCGTGCCGCCAATCCGCACCTCGCCGGAATCGAGCCTCTCCAGGCCGGCGATCACACGGCACAGTTCCTCGCGCCCTGAGCCCACCACCCCGGCCACGCCAAATACCTCGCCGCGCCGCACTTCAAACGACACGTCGTTCAACGCATGCCCCAGCGACGCATGCCCGACCGAAAGCGCCACCTCGTCGCTACACGGCTTTTGCAGGTTCTCGCGGTAGTACTCGCCGTGCATCGAGCGGCCCACCATCAGTTCATGCAACTGCTTCACGGATGCATCAGTTGAAGCCATCTCTGCCACCACCTTGCCGTCTTTCATGACGTACACGCGATCGCTGAGCGAAAGCAGTTCGTCCAGACGGTGCGAGACGAATACAAACGATGCACGCGCTTTGAGTTCGCGCACGAGTCTGAACAGAATCTCGATCTCCGCGGCTTCGAGAACCGAGGTCGGCTCATCGAGCAGAATGATCGGTGTTCCGCCAGTGCGGCTTGCCAGCGATAGCGCTCGCGCCAGTTCCACCATCTGTCGTTGTCCGAACGACAAATCCTCGCAAACGGTCAGCGGATCGACATCGAGATGCACCGTTGCGAGTTCGGCCTGCGCTGCGCGCTTGAGTTTCGACCAGTTCATGCGTCCAAATGTCGTAAAGGATTCCTCACGACCCAGAAACAGGTTCTCGGCGATCGTCAGATTCGGCAGGATCGACTGCTCCTGATACACCATCGCAATGCCCTTCGCGGTGGCGTCACGCGGATTGCGAATCATCAGCGGCTGGCCATTGAGCGTAATTTCACCGGTGTCCTGGCGGTAGGCGCCCGTCAGCAGCTTCATCAGTGTCGATTTTCCTGCGCCGTTCTCGCCAATCAGGCCGACGATTTCGTTGGGCCGGACTTCGACCGATACGTCATCCAGAGCGAGCACACCTGGGAAGCGTTTCGTAATGTTCTTGAGTTTCAGCATATCGAATCTCCCGGGCTCACTTGACTATGCGCCGGCGCGAGCGATTCAGCGCAAGCGTCACAGCAACGATAATCAGTACACCCTGAATGCCCTGTTGCACATACGGCGGTACGCCGAGCAGCACCATACCGTTGGCAAGCACGACTACGATCAACGTACCGATCAACGTATTCAGCGGGCTGCCGTTGCCGCCGGCAAGCGATGTTCCGCCCACCACGATGGCCGTGATTGCAACGAACAACTGGCCGTCGGCAATCAGTGCGTGACCTTGCCCATATTGGGCGACCGCAAGAATGCCGGCCACGCCGTAGAAGGCGCCTGCCAGTGCAAAGACGGCAATCCTCACGCGCCGCACCCGCACGCCGTTCAGGCGCGCGAGATCCTCACCACCGCCAATCGCCAGCGTGTGCCGTCCAAGCAACGTATGCCTGTAGATAAACCAGGCGACAGCGAGCGCGAGCAGGCCGATCCATACCGACAACGGCAACCCCAGATACCGCCTAATCGCAATCGAACGCAGAGCCATGTCGCTCACGCGGATCGTGTTGCCCGATAACCATGCTGTCCCGATTCCGGTTGCCACAAAACCGACTGCGAGCGTGGCAATGAAAGAAGGAATTCGCAGGAACACATGCAGCATGCCGTTGGCGAGCCCCAGCGCCGCGCCAGCGGCAATCGCAACTGCCAGCACCCATAGGCCGAAGTGATTGCCGTTGTACGAGTTCTCGACCAGCATCGACACCGTGATCGCGGAGACTGCGACAATCCCTTCCGCCGACAGGTCGATACTGCCAAGCTGAATCACGAACGTGCCGCCGAGCGCGATGGTGAGCGGAATCGCCGCGGAGATCGCGATTCGCGCCAGATTCATCGGATCAAAGAAGTCGTGATTGAACGCGCCGATGCAAAGGCCAAGCGCCAGCAGGACCAGCAGCGGCGCAAAGCGCTGCAGCAGGGTATGCATCGACATGAACCTGATCCCGGTTGTTGTTGTGCGTACGGCCTGCCGGGTGGGCGCTGCGGTTAGCTTGCTCATCGATACACCACGGGGCCCGCAACGCGGGCGTAAAGACTGTTCCAGTCCGCACTGGGAGCCGATTCGTGCGCCATGACCGTCTGCACATTTGACTTCGTGACAAGGGTCGCCTTGCAGAACGATTCGCGCTGGTCCTTCGGCAGCGATGCCACGTCCAGCTTCTTCTGCTGCGCATGAAGACCCATCGAGAGGCCAATGCCGCCGAGCCAGAAAGGATCCCAGTCGACCGTCGTCACCAGTTCACCCACCTTGATCGCGGCGAGTCCCGGTTGTGTGCCGTCCATGCCGGAGACCGGCAGTTGCCCGGCAAGGCCTTCCGCGCGCAGTGCTTCGATCGCACCGAGTGCCATGTCGTCGTTGGCCGACCACACACCCTTGATCTTCGAATTGAAGCGGGTCAACCATGCCTGCATGATCGGGAAGGCCTTCTGCGAATCCCAGTCCGCCACCTGGAAGTCCAGCAACTGGATGTCGGGGAACTTCTTCAGCGCGGCCATCAGACCCGCCTTGCGCTCGATAGCGGGTACGTTGCTGAAAATGCCGCCAATCGCGACGATGCCGCCCTTGCCACCCATCGCCTTGAACAACTCGGTCGCAGTGGCTTCGCCATAGGCCACGCCATCAAACGACAGATGAGCGACGTAGTTCGGGTTGAAATCCCACGGATGCAGATCCTTGGGTTTGTTCCAGATCGTCGTGACGTACGCACCGGCTTTCGAGCAGGCTTCAACGATCACGCGAGCGTCGGCCGAATCGTTGGGGTCGACATTCAGCACGAGGTTGCCGCCGGTCTTCTGCAGCAGCGCCCGAATGTCCGCGATCCCCTTCTCTGAACTGCCTTCGGTCGTCAGCGGCACATAGGGCAAACCGACGCTCCTGGCGAAGTCCTGCGCGCCCTTGTTGAACGCGGTGTAGTACGGATTCGTCAACGAGCGGAACGAGCAGGCCAGCGTGGTCTGTCCCGCGCCGAACGACAGGCCCGACATGCCGCCGCCCGCCACGGCGAAAGCCGCGCCTGCACCGAGCTTGATGAAATCGCGGCGTGAAACGCCTGCGCGCTGATGCTGTCTGGACATGATGTCTCCTCCGAGTGAAAGAACCCTGCGATCAAGGCAATTTATAAATAACTGGATATTTACCAAGAACCGGGAATACGTCGTCGGGGATCTTCCCATTCCCAGACGCGCGCGCCGCCGTCAGGCTGCGGCAGCTTCGTGTGTCGCCGCCCGGCCCGACATGCCGGCGAGACGCCCCGACACGCGCACCGGTTGCGCTGCCAGCCCGCGAATCAGGTCTGCGGCCTTTTCCGCGATCATCAGGGTGGGGGCATTCGTGTTCGAACTGACGATGCGCGGCATCACCGACGAATCCGCCACACGCAGGCCTTCGATGCCATACACGCGCAATTGCGGATCGACCACTGACTGTTCGTCGACGCCCATCTTGCAAGTCCCGACCGGGTGATAACCCGTGCGCCCGTACTGCTGCGCGTAGGCCTCATACTCGGGCTGGGAACGAACCTGGCCGCCCGGGAAGTGCTCGCACCTGATGTACTTGCGCAACGCGTTCTGGCTCATGATTTCGCGGCTCTGGCGGATACCCTCGACGGCCACCTTCAGGTCGTAAGGATCGCGAATGTAAGCCGGGTCGATGATGGGTGCGTCGGCCGGGTCTGCGCTGTGCAGCGCGACGCTGCCCCGGCTGCGCGGTCGCAGGAAATACGAATTGAGCGTGCAGCCCGAACCCGACGGCACCGGCGGCACGCCGGCCTCGACACCCGCGCCCGGCAAAAAGTGGAACTGCAGGTCCGGCGTCGGCACGCTGCTATCGGAATACCAGAACGCGCCGCCTTCGGCGATATTCGACGTCACCGGCCCTTTGTTGAACAGTTTGTACTCGAGTCCCGCGAGCAGCATCATGTGCTTCTTCGCGTACTTGTCGAGGCTGTAGGGACCGTTGAGCTCGTAGACGATATCGATATCGAAGTGATCCTGCAGATTCTGGCCAACGCCGCTCAAGGCATGCACGGGCTTCACGCCCGCGCGCTCCAGATCCTCGGGACGGCCGATGCCGGAAAGCATCAGGAGCTTCGGCGAACCGATGGCGCCGGCGGTCACGATCACTTCGCGTTCGGCACGCGCGATCGTCACGTTAGCGCGCTCGCCGCGTGGCGCGAATTCGACACCCGTTGCGCGCCCCTTTTCGATCACGATGCGCGACACGAGGCAATCGGTGCGGATCGTGAGATTGGGCCGCGAGCGCGCATCGCGCAGATAGCCAACCGCCGCGCTGCAGCGCTTGCCATGGCGCTGGGTCACCTGATACACCCCGACGCCTTCCTGCCGCGCGCCATTGAAGTCGCTGTTGTAGGGCAGGCCCGCTTCCTGACCGGCGATCACGAAGGCCTTGGTGACTTCGTTGACGCTGATGAGATCGGACACGCCGAGCGGTCCGCCCACGCCGTGATATTCGTTACACAGGCGCTCGTTGTCTTCCATGCGTCGCAGGTAGGGCAGCACGCCGTCGCGAAAGCCCCAGCCGGTGCAACCGTCGCGTTCCCAGCCGTCGTAGTCGGCGGCCTGGCCGCGCGTATAGACCATCGCATTGATCGAACCGCCGCCGCCCAGCACGCGGCCCTGCGCGAAGGGAATCTCGCGCCGTTGCGTTTCCGCTGCCGCCACGGTGCGATAACCCCATGTCAACGGGCCGCCCGTCATCTTGAAGAATCCCACGGGCATATGGATGTAGGGGTCGGTATCGGCGGGTCCAGCTTCGAGCAGCAGCACCCGGATACTGGCGTCTTCGCTCAGACGCGCTGCCAGTGCGCAACCCGCCGCGCCGCCACCCACGATCACATAGTCATACATTGCTGTCTCCAATACTGTTTTCTGCGGCCACACGCAGCACGTGACGACCGCTTCTTCCCACGCGCCGCGCGCGTCAGGCGATCCAGCGCGGCCGATTGCCGACCTGGATGTGCACTGACTTCAGCTCCGTGTATTCCTCGAGGCCATAACGGCCCGTCTCGCGACCGATGCCCGATTGCTTGACGCCGCCGATCGGCATTTCCGGGCCGCCCGTGATCGTGCAGTTCACCCAGATCCGGCCAGCCCGCACTGCACGGAAGCTCTTGATCGCGCCTTGCAGGTCGCGCGTCCAGATGCTGGCCGCGAGGCCGTAGGGCACGCCATTCGCGATCTCGATGGCCTCTTCGAAGGTATCGAACGGCGTGACCGCCAGCACAGGTCCGAAAATCTCTTCCTGTGCGAGCGCGCTTTGCGGCTGCACGTTGCGGAACACCGTCGGCTGGATGAAGAACCGCTCGCCCTCGTTGCTGCTGGTCCCGCCACAGACGAGTTGCACATCGCCGTGCCGGCCCGCATCGATGAAGCCGCGGATCTTGTCGAACTGGCGCGCTTCGACAATGGCACCCACATGATTCGACGCATCGAGCGGATCGCCCACGCGCACCTTTTCGAGCACGGCCTTCACGCGCTCGACGAGTTCCTGCTCGACCGACCGATGCACGACGAGGCGGCTACCCGACACGCAGCACTGGCCCGCGTTGAACGAAATCCCGAAGGCGATGGCGTCGGCGGCGTCGTCGAGATCGGCATCGGCGAAGACGATCTGCGGATTCTTGCCGCCCAGTTCGAGCCCGGTCTTTTTCATGTTGCCACCCGCCGCGGCGAGGACCGAGCGGCCCACCGGCGTCGAGCCCGTAAACGAAATCATGTCTACGTCCATGTGCTCCGCGAGCGCCTGGCCGACCACCGACCCGAGCCCCGTCACCACATTCACGACGCCGTCGGGCAGGCCCGCTTCGGTGAGCAGCGCGGCGAGCTTGAGGGTCGTGCTCGAGGTCAGTTCGGCCGGCTTGACGACGGCCGTGCAACCCGCCGCCAGTACGAACGGCAGACGCTCGGAAAGAATGAAGAACGGGAAATTCCACGGTGTGACGATGCCGACCACGCCAATCGGCTGCCGCACGACGAGCCCGAACAGATCGCCACCAAGCGTATCGTGCGTATCGCCGTGCACGACGCGCGCGAGACCTGCCGCGTATTCCCAGATGCCTGCCGCCGCACCGATTTCGCCGCGAGACTGACCAATCGGCTTGCCGCTTTCGAGCGTCTCTAGATACGCGAGCGTCTCCACATTCGCGCGGATGAGCCGCGCTGCATTGAGCAGCACCGTCGCGCGCTGCTCGCCAGACAGACGCGACCAGCGGCCGTCGTCGAAGGCGCGGCGTGCCGACGCGACCGCCACGTTCAGGTCGTCAACGGTGGCTCGCGCGGTGGACGTCACCGGCACACCGTGGCCGGGGCTCTTGCGCGTCACGAATTCGCCGGTGCGTCCGGCGTAGTCCTTGCCGTCGACGAACATCGAGGTCCGCACGGGTTCCGACGGAAGACGAAGCGCCGCCGCAAGTTCATTCAGATTGCTCATTCCTGCCTCCAGAGTTTGCTCTTCACGCGGGCATCGAAAGTGCGCCGCGCGTGCCGGACATTGCGTGTGAGATGCGATGTGCCGCGCATTTATTTACGCCCATTCTGCACCATCCGGTTACTTCCTCGCAATGCTTTTTTGGTCTATAGTCGCTGGCATGATGCGAACCAACTGACGCTGTCCCCTTGATACTTTTCGAGTGATATCCACCATGACTCTTGCGACGACGGCCCTGGATCGGGCCTCCAGAACGGCCAAATCCGGCGCAGCGAAACCACCGAGGCAACGCGACCCCGAAGTGACCCGGGCACGCATTCTCGAAGCCGCGAAAATGGAGTTCGCGAAGCTCGGCCTGGCCGGCGCCCGCGTGGAAGCCATCGCGACGCGCTCGAAGGCCAACAAGCGGATGATCTATCACTACTTCGGCAGCAAGGAGGAGCTGTTCGTGGCGGTACTCGAAAGCGCCTATGCCGACATCCGCACCGCCGAACTGAAACTCGACCTCGATCATCTTTCCCCTGAAGAAGCAATCGTTGCGCTCGCCACGCATACGTGGAACTACTACCTCAAGCACCCGGAGTTCATGACGCTCGTGAACAGCGAGAACCTTCACAAGGCGACCCATCTGAAGAAGTCCGAACGGTTCAGGGAACTGCATCATGATTTCATCTCGATGTTGCAACGCATAATCGATCGCGGCGTCGAAGCGGGCGTGTTCCGCAGCGGTGTCGATGCCCGGCAACTGCACATCACGATGGCCGCGATCGGCTACTACTACCTGACCAACCGCTACACGAGCGGCCTGATCTTCGACATCGACTTCATGAGCAAGGACGCACTGAAAGCAAGGCTCGACTTCAACATCGAGACGGTGCTCAGGCTGCTACGCCCCTGATCCACTACATTCACGCCATCCGGCGGGAGCACCGCACAGCGGCGCTCCCGCTTTCCGCATCTGGCATCAAGCCACCTTTTCCTGCTTCGCCTGCATAAGCAGAGCCTCATCCACCAGCGGGCGAAACGTCATCCGTGCGAGCACGTCCCGCTCGACATCGATCCCGGGCGCCACTTCAATCAGCCGCACGCCGTCCGGCTCCAGACGGAATACAGCACGCTCGGTCACATAGAGCACTTCCTGGCCGGCAATACGTGCCTGCTCGCCGCTGAACGTGATGTGCTGGACCCGCCCGACAAGCTTGGGCACGCTCCCCGGGCTCACGATGCTCACGCGCGCCCCCACCTGCTCGACCTGCAAGCCCTTTGCTTCGAAGGTGCCACAGAACACAATCTTTCTCGCACCCTGCGTGATGTCGATGAAGCCGCCGGGACCGACCACGCTTGCGCCAAGCTTCGACACATTGATGTTGCCGTCGCCGTCCATCTCGCCCATACCGAGGAACGTGACGTCCACTCCGCCACCGCTGTAGAAGTCGAACTGATCGACACTCGAGAGGATCGCATCGGCGTTGCGCGCCGTGCCGAACATCGGGCCGTCGAGCATGGCGCCGTTGTGAATGCCCTGCTCCACCGATCCCCAGAAGGTGCCCAGCCGCCCCTGCTCCGCGAGAATGGCGGGAATGCCACCCGGAATGCCGAAGCCGAAATTCGCCGACTGCCCCTCGTGCAACTCCTGCGCGGCGCGCGCCGCGACGATGTGGCGAATCCCCGTTGGAATCTCGTAGAAGCCCTCGCCGATGGCGCTCAGCGCTTCGCCGCTGAGCGCCGGGTCGTCATCCGCCACGACGCATTGCACCTGCCCCGGCGTCTCGACCAGTGTATTGACGAGGATGCCGGGAATGCGCACGAGCCGGGCCGGGACATAACCGTCGGGTGCGCGCTCTTTCACCTGCACGATCACCCGGCCACCGCTGTTGTGTGCAGCAAGCGCCGCGGAGTAGACATCGAGATCCGCAGGTTCATGGCGCAGCGTGACATTGCCGCGCTCGTCGGCCGATGAGCCGCGCACGATCGCGAAATCCACCTTGAACGGCTTGTAGCGAAGATATTCGCGCCCATCCAGTTCGATCAGTTCGACCAGATCTTCGGTTGCACGCCCGTTGATCTTTCCGCCATCGATCCGCGGGTCGACGAAGGTGCGCAGTCCCACATGCGTAACGAGCCCCGGGCGCCCAGCGCCGATTTCCCGCAGCAACGTGGAAATCACACCCGCCGGGAAACTGTAGGCTTCGATGGCCTCGTCCTTCGCCAGCCGCTGCATCCCGGGCGCCCAGCTCCAGTGCCCGCCGATCACGCGCCTGACCATGCCAGGGTGAGCCAGGCGTCCAAGTCCACTGCCCTTGCCGTCCCCGATGCCGAGCGCGTGCACCACCGTCAGCTCGCGCGGATGCCCGCTCTCGAGAAAACGCTGTTCGAGCTTCGCGAGCACGGCGTCCGGCTCGAGCACACCGCCACCGTTACTGGCCAGCGCGATCGTCGCACCGTCGAAAATCTGCTCGACCGCGTCCGCAGCCTCCATCCACTTGTTCAACACATCCTCCATTCAGATCGGCCGAAAAGCCCATTGACAGCGGCCCTTCGTTGGTCTTAAATAACCATCCAGATGGTTACTTGCTGCCAATATTGGCACAGGGTCCCCGGTAATTCAAGAAGTGTTGCGCAGAGCTCGGGTTTACCTGCATGGGCTCGACACAGCGCCAGAACAGGTAAAGCCATGACGAATGGAGACAGCATGAAACTCTCAGAAACGCACGAGCAGATCCGCGAAACCACGCGACGTTTTGCGCAGGAGGTGATCCGCCCAGCGGCCGAGGCACTCGATCGCGAAGAGCGCTTCCCGGCCGAAATCTACCAGCAGATGGGCGAACTGGGCCTGTTCGGCATCACGGTGCCCGAGGCGTTCGGCGGCGCCGGGCTCGACGTGACCGCTTACGCACTCGTGATGGAAGAGCTCTCGCGCGGTTATGCGTCGGTTGCCGACCAGTGCGGCCTGCTCGAGCTGGTCGGCACGCTCCTCTCCGTGCATGGCAGCGATGCGCAGCGCGCAAAGTACATGGAGCCGTTGCTGCGTGCGCGGCTTCGGCCCGCGTACTGCATCACCGAATCCGACGCGGGCACCGACGTATCGGGCATCCGCACCACCGCCACGCGCACGGCCGATGGTTGGGAACTCAGCGGCGCCAAGCTGTGGATTCACAACGCGCCAGTCGCGGATCTGGCCTTCGTGCTGGCGCGCACCGATCCAGCTGCCGGCAAGCGCGGCATGAGCATCTTTATTGTCGACTGCCATCTGCAGGGCGTCTCGAAGGGGCCGAAGGAACACAAGATGGGCCAACGCGCGTCGCAGGTCGGCGAACTGCATTTCGAGCAGGTGAAGCTGCCGCACGATGCCTTGCTCGGGCCGGAAGGCCGCGGCTTTCACATCATGATGAGCGTGCTCGACAAGGGCCGCGTGGGCATTGCCGCGCTCGCGGTCGGCATCGCTCAGGCGGGACTGGAAGCCGCGCTCGAATACGCACAGACCCGCAAGCAGTTCGGCAGCCACATTGCCGATTTTCAGGGGATCCAGTGGATGCTCGCCGACATGGCGAAGGATATTCAGGCCGCGCGCCTGCTGGTGCACGACGCAGCAGAGCGGCTCGAAACCGGCGACCGGGCGAGCATCGCCTGCTCGATGGCCAAGTGCTTTGCCGGCGACACGGCGGTCAGGCACAGCGCCAACGCCGTGCAGATTTTTGGCGGCAGCGGCTACATCCGCGGCTATGAAGTCGAGCGGCTCTATCGCGACGCAAAGATCACGCAGATCTACGAAGGCACGAACCAGATCCAGCGCACCATCATCGCCCGCGATCTGATCGCCAATGGAGCCCAGGTATGAGCGCGCGCCCCGTTGCACTGGTCACGGGCAGCCGGCGCGGCATTGGCCGGGCGATTGCGGTCGAGCTTGGCCGCGCCGGATTCGACGTGGCGCTCACCGATGTGGTGGCGTCCAAGGAACTCGACCAGGCCGTCGCCCAGGTCGAGGAAACCGGCGCCCGCGCGATCGCGGTGGTGTCCGATCTCGCCGACATCGACTCGCATCAGGCCATGCTGCTCGATATCGAGGCGCGGCTCGCGGGCCCGATCGACTGCCTCGTGAACAACGCTGGCGTATCGGTGATGTCGCGCGGCGACCTGCTCGACGTCACGCCCGAGAGCTTCGATCGCTGCATCGCCGTGAATACGCGCGGTACCTTCTTTCTGACCCAGACGTTCGCCAAGCACCAGTTGGCCCGCACTCAAGCCAGCGTGGCGCCCCATCCGAGCGTCATTACGATTACCTCGTCGAATGCGGTCGCCGCTTCACCGCTGCGCGGTGAGTACTGCGTATCAAAGGCGGGACTGTCGATGGCAAACACGCTGTTCTCGCTACGCCTCGCCGGGCACGGCATCAGCGTGTATGAGGTGCAGCCGGGTTTCATCGAAACCGAGATGACGGCGCCGTCGCGCGCGCGTTATGACGCGCAGATGGAGCAAGGCCTCACCGCCATCAAGCGCTGGGGCACCCCTCAGGAAGTGGCAACCACCGTGCGCACGCTCGCGACGGGCGGGCTGCCCTACAGCGTCGGCCAGGCCGTCCGCGTCGACGGCGGTCTGCTCGTGACCAAATACTGATCCGCATATGAACCTCACAATCAAACTCCCGACCGCGGCCGGCACGCTCGAAACGTATCGCGTGCAAGGCACGCCCCTCGACGCGCGTGCGCCCGCGCGACCGTTCAACCGCATCGCCTACTCGGCTGCCCACGTGGTAGCCGATCCGCTGCGCGCAGGCGAGCTGAACGCGGTGCCCGCCATCGACTGGGAACGCACGCTCGAATACCGCCGCTATCTGTTACAGCAAGGCCTCGGCATTGCCGAAGCCATGGACACCGCGCAGCGCGGCATGGGCCTGCCCTGGAGCAGTGCGCTCGAACTGATTACGCGCACGGTAGAAGGAACGCGCGATATTCCCGGCGCGCTGATCGCATCCGGCGTCGGCACCGATCACGTGGCGCCTGCTTCGGTCACGAACTGCGATCAGATGATCCGCGCCTACGCTGAACAACTCGAAGCCGTTCAACGCGTGGGCGGACGCGTCATCCTGATGGCGAGCCGCGCGCTCGCCCGGGTGGCGCGCTCCCCGGACGATTACCGGCGTGTCTACCGTGAGGTGCTGGCCATGTGCGATCAGCCGGTGATCCTGCACTGGCTCGGCGAGATGTTCGATCCCGAACTCGAGGGCTACTGGGGCGCAACGGACTACCAGAGCGCGGCACAGGTCTGCCTCGAGGTGATCGGCGCCAGTGCCGACCGCATCGACGGAATCAAGATTTCGCTGCTCGACGACGCGAAGGAAATCGCCTTCCGGCGCAGGCTGCCGCCCGGCGTAAAAATGTACACCGGCGACGACTTCAACTACCCCGCCCTGATCGCGGGCGACGAGGTGGGCTATTCGCATGCGCTGCTCGGCATCTTCGATGCAATCGCACCCGCCGCGTCGCAGGCGCTGGCCGCGCTCGCCGGCGACGACCCGGAGACCTTCAACGCCCTGCTTGCGCCGACGGTACCGTTGTCGCGCCACATCTTCCGCGCGCCGACGCAGTACTACAAGACCGGCGTGGTGTTCCTCGCCTATCTGAACGGTTTCCAGGATCATTTCTTCATGCCCGGCGGCCACCACGGCATGCGGCCGCCCGTGTATCTCGCGGACGTCTTCCGGCTGGCCGATCAGGCGCGTCTGCTGCGCGACCCCGCCGACGCCATCGAGCGCGTGCGCAAGGTCATGGCACCGCTGGGCTGCGGAGGCTGACCATGTCGCGCTCATCGGAGCCGGTGCGGCACATGGTGTTTTGCCGATTCCGCGAGGAAGTGACGCCGCAGCAGCGGCTCGCCTTCTTCGAGCAGATTCGACGGCTCGCGGAAATTCCCGGCATCGTGTTCACGAACTTTCAGTGCGGGCCCAACGTATCGCCCGAAGGTTACGGCATGCAGTTTGGGGACGGTTTCATGATGGACTTCGCGAGCCGCGATGCATGCTTTATGTATCTCGCACATCAGACCCATCAGGCGATCGTCGCACGGCTCATCGAAGCCCTGGACGGCGGCATGCACGGACTGCTCGTTATCGATATCAATCTGGACAATCATGAGAAATCTTCAGGGACGACTCGATCTGTGCTCCATCAACACTGCAACGCTCGGGCACCGCGAGCCGCTCAGCCGCACGATTGACCGTATTGCGAAGGCCGGGTTCGGCGGCATTGCTCCGTGGCGTCACGAAGTAGAAAGCACGGACATCGCGCAGATCGCCAGGCAGATCAAGGCGCTTGGCCTGACGGTCTCCGGCTATTGCCGGTCCACGTATCTGCCGGCCGCGACGCAGCAACAATTCGTGGTGAACGTCGAGGCGAACAAGGCCGCGTTGCGCGACGCTGCAACGCTCGGGGCGCGCTGCTTCGTGATGGTGGTGGGTGGTCTGCCCGAAGGAAGCCGCGATTTGCCCGCCGCACGCGCGCAGGTGGCCGATGGTGTGGCGGAACTGCTGGAGACGGCGCGCGATTGCGGCGTCCCGCTCGCGCTCGAACCGTTGCACCCGATGTACGCGGCCGACCGCGCCGTACTCAACACGCTGGCGCAAGCGCTGGAGTTCTGCGAGGCGGTCGACCCCGAATGCAGCGGCTTTCTCGGGGTCGCGATCGACGCCTACCACTGCTGGTGGGATCCTGAGCTGTATGCGTCGATCGAGGCCGCGGGCCGTGCTGGCCGGATGCTCGCGTATCACGTGTGCGACTGGCTGCGTGAGACGCGCGACCTGCTCCTCGACCGCGGCATGATGGGCGATGGGGTTGTCGATCTCCCCGCGATGCGTGAAAACGTCGAGCGCGCCGGTTACGAAGGGCTGGTTGAAGTCGAAATATTTTCGAAAGAGAACTGGTGGCGCCGCGACCCGGACGAGGTGCTCCGCACCTGCGCACAACGGCTTCAGACAGTGTGTTGAAGAACATATCGGGGAAACGACGATGGGGGACATGATTCGATGGGGTGTACTCGGCGCGGCACGAATCGCCGACAATTTCGTGGTGCCAGCCATTCAGCGATCGGGCAACGGCCGGGTCGCCTGTGTCGCGGCCCGCGATCACGAGCGCGCCGCGACGTTCGCGGCGAAGCACGACATACCCGCAGCCTGTGCGACTTACAACGAAGTCATCGAAAGCGATACGGTCGATGCCGTGTATATCCCGTTGCCGACGGCCAGTCACTTCGAGTGGTGCAGGAAGGCGCTGCTCGCCGGCAAGCACGTGCTGTGCGAGAAGCCTATCGCCATGAGCGCCAACCAGGTTCGGGAACTGATCGGGCTTCGCGACGCGACCGGCCTCCTGTGCGGCGAGGCGTTTATCGTCGAGTAGCGCGAGGGAATCGCACCCTCACGCTCTCACAGATCCGGACGTGAATCTCTCGATTCATCCGGCTCTTATCGTCCAACCGTAGCCTCCCCGCTCCAGTGGGCAAACAACCCAGGCTGCCGGGATCGAATCCCCGTCAACCAAGCCCAAGCTCGCGCCGGGCGTCTGAAGAGAGACTTGTATTTCCGCCGTGCCCAACGCACGAGTGCCGCATCGACATATCGCAGCACCTGCGCGAGGACCGAACGTGAGAACCGCCCGTAGTACTGAATCCAGCCCCGCAGAATCGGACGCGTGTAGTCCGCCAGGTCATCCAGCGTCAGATCGGAACGACGCCACAGCCACTCGCGACGCAACTCCTGGCGCATCGCCTTGGCTGCTTTGTTGCTCACCGCCGGAGTAAAGCCGACAGACAGTTTGCCCATCCGATTCATCACGCTCCGCGGCCGGAACGTATAGCCCAGAAAGTCGAACTGGCAGGTTGGATACGCGACGTCCTTTCCCTCGTCAAACCCCATCACGGCATCTTTCATCCCAGTTCGCTCATCTTCCCCTGCTCGCCTTTAGCAAGAGCACGAAGCATGTCACGAAGGCTCGGGTCCAACCGTACGGAAACAGCATCTTCAGCAACCAGCAACAGCGCAGCGACGGCTGAAAGGTCGTCACGGTCACCGGCCAAGGTAGCCTGGATTGCGGGTACGGTTGTCCTTGGGTTAACAAGGGCGAATCGATTTTCAAGAGCCCTTTGCCAGGCCTCACGTGCCCAAGGAACAAACCGTCGCAGGAGATGGCTTAAAAATGCAGAACGCCGGGTGGCCTGAACAAAGCGCAGGGTAACGACAAAGAGCTGCTCCGTCGTGAGAGTCTCCTGCGCGAAGGTGGTGTGAATTGCGGTGCAAATGAACGCCCTCAGATTCTCGGCCGTGCTATCGCCGTTTAACATGAAAGTAAGGAGTTGCCTACCTACCTCTGCCCCGAGACGGTCCTCGAGGGCCGCAGCTAACGCTGCCACTCTATCGTGCTGCCTGTTCATTGCAGCAAACATCCCAAACGCGATGATTGCATCTTCGATGCGCTGCTGAACCAGTGAAGCGCCAAGTTGCGACGCACTGGCAGACGGTATAAAACCATAGCGAGGTTCAGTGACGTCGCTTTTGCGAAACTCCTCAAGATGCTCTGCCAGATAGACCAACGAGTCCGTCCAGGGGCCGAACTGTATTGCGAAACCGTCGACATCGAGTCGTGACGACGTGCTCGCGACGAATTCCTCCCGTGCAATAACCTCCATGCCCGGCATGGTCTTCCCATTCAGTCGTTGAGCAAGATTTGTATCCGCCGCCGCCGCGCTCAGATGCTGTGCTTCGGTCACCGCCTGCATGTACCACGCTACATCGATGCTCGCGCAAGGTTGATCCCTGATGGATTCAGGCGGTTCGGGGTTACTGCACATTCCGGGGACCATCACAGGTGGCTCGCCGTCGACCTCGAGCGTGCGCCCGGTGACCTGCCCAAACATCCACAGCAAACCGTGGCGTACGACTCTCTGGCAATATGCGGCCTTTGTCGACCCGTCTCCATCCAGCGACGCTAGCGATTGAAGTACCTCGCCATAGATCGTTACTGCGCGCGAAGGTTCTCCCGCCCGATAGATAGCTAGCGCCTCGTCTGCGCGAAGGCCGATCGCCATTGGCCGCATGGCTTTACTGCGCGCCGAAAACGCAGCTTGGCGAGCCCGACCGAGCCACTCGCTCGCCACAAGCCACTCTCCGGTTTCGGCTGCACTGATACCCATCTCGCGGCACATATAGGCACGTTCGACCGGGTCACCCAAAGCGAACCCCGCCGCTCCTTCGGCAAATGACTCGAGAGCGCTTAAATGCCGTTTATGCCGGAAATGAATCTTGGCCCTCGCGCGTGATATGACCGCGTCGCTCCCGAGTGCGGTCTCGGCGTGGGCCAGCACTTCGATTGCCGCGTTTTCCTGCGATCCGTAGTCATCAAGCATGATTGCCTGAGCTACATAACAACGCAGAGCCAGTTCACGGTAGCCCCAACGAAGCGCTTGAGACGCCATTTCCGAGTAGGCCTCAGCCGCGCGGGCCCAATCCAGCGTATCGTTCTTTGCTTCGGCCAGCCACGAAGCGTTAACCAGCAACGCGTAGTCGCTCGGCATTTTCGACGCTTCCTCGAGGTATCGCGCTCGGTCCGACGAGTCCAGTGCGTCGAGTGCCGCAAACAGGTGAACCTGATCTTTGACTGTCTTCACATTCGTCGCATGCGTGACAAAAAGACTGCCGAGCAGCGACGCTTTGTGCCCGTTCAATAGTGGTGCCGACGCTTCTGCCGCTGCGACGACCGCTCGCCACTCCGGCGATGTCTGGTTCAGGTGGTCAAAACGCTTGAGCACTCTGAACCAATCGGGCAACATTCGAGCAAGCGAATCAGTCGCTCGAGCGCCTGCGCGACGGTATGATTCTCCGCTTCATTAAGGTCGTCGAGTATCAGCCCGGCTGGAAGTAAATCTGATAGTTGGCCAAGCGCGTTTTGCAAGCGGCGTGCGCATTCGCTCGCGGAGGTGTCACGAAGGTCGAGCACATACCACGTTTTGCCCGTTGAACGAGCGATGTGCCTCGCCACCATAGTCTTTCCGACCCCGGTGCCTCCGGTAAGAAAAAGCAGTTTCTCATCCTGAAGTTTTGTGCGCACCGCATCGACGAGTTGTTGACGCGCGGCCAGCCCGGTTGGCATCGCAAGGTCGGCCTCAGCCTCAAGTAATCCTGGCGCCTGCTGCCCAGAAAAGAAAGTCCCGGACGACGCAGCTGACAGTCGTTGCATCACCGTATTGAAAGCGGCCTTAGGTATGGATACTCTTGCGCGTTGCTCGCAAAGTTCCAGCAGGTCCGCGCTAGTCAGACGGCGCGGCATCGGACCGACTACTGTATCGAGAATCTTCGCGATAACCACCGCAGAAAGTGCCCGAGACTCACTTGGTACGAGCTGGAACCGTTCCGAGCCAAATTCGACAAGCACCGCTTCAAGGTCATCCTTGATTTCTGCCAGTTCCGGGCGCCCACAGTCCCAGTAGATTTTCTTCAATAGTTCTTCGCGCAGTTTGTCGTCGTCGCGCGCATCAATGAATTTTTTGACGCGGTCAGAGAGCTTCGCCCTCGTCAAGGTCCCTCGCAACGGGGCGACGTCAGCACCCGCTGCCGCTCGGCGCCAGTACAGTAATACACTTTCGCCCTCTATTCGATCTTCCACACTCCGCTCGCGTCCTATCTCGGACGTGGACAGAAACCTGAACACGACTTCAAGACTGGGATTGCGTTCGATAAGGTCCACAAATGCATCTATCGCATCAAGCACGTCCTGACTGTTGATCGTGACGGACCCGGACTGCGCAGTGTCCTTGACCTGGACGCCATGGAGGACCTGGTTAGCGAGAGTCGCATAGTCCTCCGCCACTTCAAGGTATAGCTGTTGCCCCTGCCGCAAATCCACCCAGGCCAGCGCGCTCGCATAGAGCTGGTAAACATATCCGCGGAGCGAAGCGATCGCCTGTCGCCTTGGGTCTCCCGCCGGGTCATCGGTCAGGCGCGGTCCGGCGGAATATTCGTAACTCATGTCACCTCAAAATGGACGCTTCACTGAGGGCTAGCCAGGCTGAACTGCCAGATCGATCAAACAGATTTTCCTGAACTCAACTGCTTTCCCAGTGCAGCTTGTTTTCGCGGATCCATAATTTGCATATCGCCGCGCATGGCGCACTTTCCAGGGACGTGGCCGTTATGGTGACGGCCCCGCCATCCTTGGAAAGTGTCGGTGGTCGCCAAAAATTGCCACTAGGAGGTGCAGGCAAGCTTATCCAATCCAGTCCGGGCTGCATCGGTGATATTGGCTCTCCATACATCGCTAAGCTGACGAGCCTTTCCTCCCCGGGGTTAAGGCTGAACGCACCCTCACGAAGCCACCTTTCGGGGCTTTTCGCATTAGTGCCTATGGTCTCGAAAAACACCTTGCAATTCGTTAAATACGTGTTTCCGGTGTTTTTTATGCCGACCAATACCGTCTTCGTAATGTTTACGTCGTTATGTCTCTGTGTTTCGACATAGTGGCCATCCTTGCCAATCAAGATGGAAAGCTTATGCACTTTGTCTGAACGGGCCGGAGCGGAAGCGAACTCACCCATTTTCGCAATTTCGTCCGGATTTGCTTCAGCGGTAGAAGACCCCCGTCGTAGGTATACTGTCCCCGCCTTTACCTTGCCGAAGCTTTTCACTGAATAAAAGGGCCGGTCCTGGGGTGGAATCGTAAAGAGCCCAAGCTTCTGGCCTCTGAACTCTAGTGTGCGATATCCAAATTGTATCGGGCGGTTAACCTTGCCGTTCACGAACTGTTGAAGTCGGGAATCGTCAATGTCATTGTCCAGGCCGACAATCTCCTTTGAACCGTCACGTACACCGATCAAGATATATGCGGTTGTTGTTCTCCATGCATTTGCAAACGCGAGGATGTCCTTCAGCAAGGAAGACTTGCTATCGTCATCTGCTCCTTCGAATGGATACTGTTGGAGCTTGAAGTCAAGCGTATCCCCCTCGCCGCTGTACAGTAACCTTTCTATAAGATAATCGTCTTCCATAGTGTCGTGTCCCGGAGGCCTATTTTCGTTACCCAGTCCATCCTCATGATGTCGGGCCATTTTTCACAGCCCCACCCTGATTGGGGCTGCCACCGTGTACTTGATTGTCAGCTTGAGCCTGCGCGTCGGCGGGCGCGGACGCTCCTGCATGCTGTCGGCTGCGCCTGAACTGCTCCAGCGCTCGCTGCACCGCCTCTTCCGGTACTTGAGGAATGATGTTGACGGGTATGACGACCTCGCAATCGACTGGATCCGCGCCGCCCTTGACGCGCAGTTCTACAGTGCCGTTACCGATTACACTATGGAAATAGCGAGTGAAGTCCTCGACGTCCCGCTCGGTTATTTCGGCTCCCTGTCGAAAGCCGCATTCTTTGAGTAGCGCATGGAGTCGCCCATTCGCCACGTCCATAGCGAATGCAAGCACGATGGTGCCTCGACAGCTTAACGTGACGAACCGCACGACACCATCGCCGCTGTCGATGGGCAGCAGCGTCATCTCTCTAAACTGGTCGACAGGCGGGTGAGGCCAGAGGCTCACGGAAACGGAAGCCCCTTCAAGCTGTCCGAGTTGCGCTACATCCTCAACGCTGCCACCGGCTTTGAGCGCCTCCACCGCTTCAGGCGTCATGAGCGGATACCACGGAGCAAGCCGGTCTCGGTTCGAGTACACATCCATCTCGTCGGGTACCCCAGCGTCAACTTTAATGTAGCGGCTGGCCAATGCCTCCATGATGCACAAGTCAGATGCGATGCGTTGGCGGTCAGCCGGAATATCGGGGTCCACAATGACCTTGCCAACACTCGCATGTGCTACTGCACAACGTCCTGAATCATACAAATGCTTGTTCACATCGATCCCCAGTTCGCGCAGATCTTTGATGCGCTTGACGGCTTGCGCCTCGGTCAGCTGGTCCAGGTTCTTCCCGACCCACTCATCGCGCTGCTTGCCATCCATTTGGCTTTCGATGACCTTGAAGAAGCTCAGAAAGCTGTACGCGTCATGGACACGGCTCAACCGACGTCCCTCGCGCAGAAACGCTAGCGCCTTGCGCACTTGGTCATCATCAATGATGGGCATGTGGTTGCAATCGAAGCCGTGCGCACCCCCCTGCGTAAGTTCGGTGTAGACATCACGGACGCGGCCGTGACGAACGATGGAGCTTCCCCACGTGCGACTCGTGATGTCGACATAACCGCGCTTGTAAAAGCCAAGGATGGATGTGAAGCGGTACAGCCGTGCCATCGCCTCGTCGACATTGCCTTGCTCGGCCGGCGTGCCGATGCCAGGCGCGCTGCGCACCTCGCCCTGGTGCTCGAGCTTCACACCTTGCAGGAAATACTCATGTCCATCGTACTCAATCCAGACATCCTCCTGTGACCAGGCGATTGACGAAACCACCCCCACAGATAGCCACCCTCGACGGTCCTTGACGCGCTCGAAAGCGTTGGAACCAAACAAATGAGGAACGTATGGGGTTTTCACGGCTTAAAAGAATTTTCCATATAGGTCTCCATCTTCACCCCTTATCCCCCGCTCGACGCCATCGGCCCGGCCAAGCACCCAGACGACTTCGACGAGTGCCACCGGGGTAATTAGTCAGAGCGCTACCGCCGATACCGCCGTCATTCCCACCTATGGGCCAGAGCCCAGGTATTTACTGTTGCTTGCCTACGAGAGCAGCCACCTGTGCTTCGACACGCTCTCTTGCGTCGGTAAGATCACGCTGCACGCTGCGGACGACGCGCTTGACATCATCATGTCCCACCGGCGTCATGCCATAGGCCGTGGCGTTAAACAGCATGCTATACCGGTTGAGAATGGCGCTAGCACGTTCAAGTAGCCGCTCGATCAGTTCAACGTCAATGTTAGGAAATTGAGCATTCGCCCCTTGCTTAGTAAGCTTTGCGCCTCGATGAGCGACGACGGTGCTTCGATATTTGTACAGCGCACTGACATCTGGATCAGTCATCGAGCAGGAACCAATGTCAGCCGCGAGCACAGCGATATCCGGTTCCTTCGCGTCTTTTAACAACCATTTAGCGAACGGGTCGCCGGAGCATCGACGCGCAAACGCGCTCTTGGTAAAGAGGTATTGGTGCTCACGGATAGTGATGAGCCAACTCTTAAGATGCAGAGAGCTTTCCTCTTGGTCGAACGCCCGCGCCAAGCTTGCCAATGCGGTTCGAAGATAGGCATTTAGCGTGTAGTACCAGAAGGTCGAGGATTCGTTATAAACCTCGGGGGAAGCCTTGAGAAGTTCATCGATATCCTTCCACAATTTCCAGTAGATGTGAGCGTCTACAATGTCGCGCGAAAGGCCGTCCAGCAGGGAACGGAACTCCGATTCATCTTTGACCTTTATGGCTGCCATGACGCTATCCCATGTTCACGTAGCATAATCATAATCCGCTCTGTCGACTCGGAAAACACGGGCATGAAGCCTCGAACCGCTGGATTCCAAGAATAACGCGGGCAACATGAGAAAGCAGACCGTATGCTGCGCCATGACACCAGCTCGAAGATAAGGCTGAAACCGTCTGTCCCTACGCTCTGATGTCGTCTCTTGCTTCCCCCGTCGGATAAGTCGTCAACCGTTGAACAGATACCGCCCCACCGCGGAAACAGCGTGGGCCGGCCTATTCGGAAACCGGAAACTGACGCTCGGCCGCATCTTTTGACTGCGTCGACTGCGTCATCGTCCGAATAGAAAAGGCGCCGACAACCTTGCTGTTCACCCACAGCGGGACTTTATCTTCATCTGTTATTTATCTGGCAATCCGGGCGTATCAATTCTTCCACCCCCAGAAGGGGACGAACAACCGCCATAGGCTCGGTCGGAGATATTTTGTGAATCCGGCCTTGATCCGCTTTTCGGTTTCGTTGATCTCTCGCGTCATGGTGTCGTCCTGCCCCTGCGCGTTCAGGATCTTCTTCCACATGCCGAGCTGCTCTGTCTGTTCGTCTGTCGGGTACACTTTTCCTGGATCGCTGCGAAAATACAGGCCGGTTTGCGCCTCACCTATCTTCGTATAAAACGCCGACAGCTCGATAAAAGACTGCACGGCGTCCTCTCCAAAATGCATCGTAATCGATTTTGCAACGGCGTCCAGTTCCTGAAAGGTCAGAGCGCTTTCCTGAATGCGGCTCTGACTGGTCAACCACAATTCGGGGTGGGGGCCCTGCGGATTCATCTGGGTCAATGTGCGCACGCCAGCCTCAGCCTGCCGGATGTAGTGAAGCGCGTGCGTGGCCTCACCGGCAATGGTCAAGGCGTGTTCGACGACCTCGTAACGACGTTTGCTGATCAGTTGGTATTGCCACATGCCAAGGCCGATCACCGTCGTCAGCACTGCGCCGAGGTAAGGAAGAAACGCTTGGAACATCACGTGGCCCGCCTGGCAGTCGCACTGCGGTTCACGTTGGGATGAGCGGTCCTCTCGCGCATGATTGCCCCTGACACGTCAGACGATCCCCAATGGCGGATCGAAGCCCGGTCCGACTGCCGCCCCCCGCCAGACGAGGCCCTGCGCATCCAACGCGCTAGCGATCACATCGTCACCGACGTGGGTGTCCAGATGATGGATCGCGTCGACCGTCCACCACGCAGCCTGCATGGGAGGCTCAAAAAAGAGCGTCGCCGTCTCCGACCCGGCCTGCCGCGAATGCCAGATCAGTGCGGCCCCCGCAGGATGTCCCGCCAGTTGCAACTCCCGCATCACGGCATCAGTCACCGCATGGGTCTTGTCATGGTCAGGCTCCTTGAGCATCTGATCCCAATAGCCGTCCAGTGCGCTGCCCGCATCCACCAACTGGCGTCGAAAGGGGGGGCGAAGATCCAGTGCCGGCACAGTATGACTTAAGGTCAATTGGGCCAGCGCCATGCCTTCCAGATGCGTTCGGGACGTCGAGACGACACCCCCGTTGACCTCGGCATAGCGCAGAACCGTTTCCCATAGCGCCGCCGCCGGCGATGCGCCCGTGTAAAACATCCCGTGCGCGCCATCGCGCCACGCGAGACGTGCCTTAGAGTTCGGGTTCGACGAACGGGCGTCATACTGGTGGGGATAGACGTGCCAGTAGCGCCCGGGCAATGCCTCGGTGGGCGCCACCCGGTGCAGCACATTACCAGTTGGCATCCTGATCCCCTGCGAACTCCCGCTTCGCCACCGCGATCACGCGTTGGGGATCGTCTGTGAAAACGTCTGCCGGCGTTTTTCCTTCCAGCAGCGCATGCGGCGAGTACAGCCAGAATGCGCGCTCCCAGCCACCTCGGTCCCCCTTATCCGGGAGGATGCCGAGTAGTTCTCCCACCTCAGGCCGGAGTTGCCCAAGGCGGTCGAACTGGAACGCCGGGTGAACAAATGTCTTGCGCTGGGCAACCCATACGCCAAGGAGACGGCTCAGGCTCCGCAACCGGGCCGCATACTGATTCGGATTGGTGGCGGACTGCGTACCGGCCATCTGGGCTACACGTTTTCCGTCAGGCCAGTCCAGATCGAGCAACCGATCCCGAAAATCGATCGCCGCCTGTTGCGACGCGTCGACCGGCGCTGCAGGCGCCGATACGACCTTCGCTTCGCTCTCGCCGAGATCGTAGCTCACGCCGTCCAGCAGTTTTTCGATGTTCGCTTGAGGGCCGTCCGCTTCCAGAAGCAGGAGCCGCATGCCGCCCCCCTCCTTTTCGAAATCCAGCCACCATGGTGTCAAGGACGAAACCGGCCTCACTTCGGTGAAATCCGGCAGCGCGATGGTAAACAGGAGCCGCTCGTCAGCCTGCCCAAGATATCGGATCAGGCTGTTCCGGATCGCCGATCCAGGGTTCGCGAGGCCGGTCAGGCGCTCGTGTATGGCATGAAGAACGGCAAATGTCGACTTGCCGGGAACACGATCATCCTGCACATAGAGACGCAGGCGTACACCCTCATGGTGATGGCCAGTCGCGAGCTCCCTCGCATTGACCTTCCCCAACGTCACCACCGGCTGGCTGTCAGCCTCGGCAATTTCCACGTAGCTTAACAGGGACACAACAACCTCCTACACAATCCATCTCACGGGCGCTCCACCGGAGTCCGCGGCAGATAGGCACAAGCCCGCGAATGCAAGTTCCAGATTAGCAGCTATTATCCTTGTTATCAAGGTTATTATGGTTATTCTGCCAGACCAACACCAACAGAGTCACGTCCATCCCTCCGCGACGGCGTGCAGGACTCCCCTAGCGGGGAAGGACGAACTCCGGTCAAATGAATTCTGAATCGGGTGACCCAAACTCGAGTGTCCAGCAAAGCTTCTGCATAGCACGGCGCGGCCGAACCGAATCGGGCCGCCTGCGCATCGCCCGGACGACTCGACGCCCGATGGTCTGGTCATCCGGCAGCATCCCAGTCATCCAGATCTGCCCGACTCAGCCAGACGCGATGTTCCGGGCATCCGCCGGAGCAGGCAACGAGGGTAAGGGAATGAATTACCATCCTTGGCGAAGCTATAGCGGCTCAATGCCCGGAGACCCACCATCCATGAACCCCGTCGATGATCTGATCGAGGCGTACCGGGACGAAGTCAACGTCGCAACTTCGAGTTTCTACACCTGGAAGAGTATCAATGACCTCGCGGCAGCAAACGATGAAATCCTTCGCACATTGAATGCGAACGCACTGGTGTGGAACATCATCGCGCACTCCCTTCAGGTTACGTTTTTTGTGGCGTTAGGAAGAATCTTTGACAGGAATCAGAAGTCACTGACAGCGCTCAGCTTCATTGAAAAGTGCCGCGCTGAGATCGGGCAATTCAGCAAATCCGCGCTGGAGGCCCGAAGACTGAAGGACGCACGTGGAGCGAGACCTGAATGGCTCGACGGTTATCTCGCAGCGATGTACGAACCAGCCGAGTCTGATTTCGATGCGTTGGCGCAGGCAACGCAGTCGTATGAAGCCACCTACCGGGCGCGCTACCAGCCCATCCGCCATAAGGTCATCGCCCATAAAGACCTCGCCACGATTGGATCTAAAGACGCGCTGTTCAAAAACACAAATATCGGGGAAGTGGAAAACATGCTCCAGTACCTGAAACAGGTTGAACAGGTCGTCGAGCAGTGGTATCTCAACGGCCGGAACACTAACCTGGCGGATCACTCGCTGGATAAACCATTACGTGTTCACGAGGAACTGGCGCGGATATTTCGCGAACTGTCTGTTGCAAAGGACATTTGAAAGCCGTGTGAGCGCCGCACGCATGAGCCCCTGACAGTACCTCGTGCCCAGATCACGCACTGGCCGCGCCCCATGCTCGACGCGCGTCGATCATGCCAAACCGCAGCCCACCGGAGGAACCGATGACTCATAGTCCTGAACGCCGGATGCTGTACGTCCCTGTGCTCCACATCGAGACCAATCTAGTCAATGCCCGACAAAAACTGGCCGCTGTGAATCAGCTTGAGCGCTGGACATACCCCTGCGATGCCCTCACATCGGATTGTGGAGGTCGAAGAACGGTTGAACTGTTTTCTTGCCGCAGACGTTTGTCGTCGACTGCGCCAAGCGACGATAGCGACATCTATCGCAGCGGCATAGCTGATCTCAAATGAGTTTGCCAATGCGATACGGATTTTTCAGACGTTGACCTACACAGAGCCGCTAATGTAACGACGTGTAACCGCGGGCTCTCACGGAAGTAGTTGGAAAGGCTAGCAACCTCACGGCGGCGTCTCGTCGGATCACGACATATCTCTTTGCCGTCTGTTGTCATAGAAACAGAACTGCGGATAATCGCCGTCAGCTAGAGCGTTCTGGAGAAGCCGGAAATGGACCAGGTGATACGCATGAAAGAAGTCGTAAAGAAAATCGGACTTTGCCGGGCCACGATCTACTCAATGATCAATCGCGGTGAATTTCCACGGCCGATCCGCATCGGTGAACGGGCAACCGGCTGGAGTGAATCCGAACTCGAGGCATGGCTCGCCCGGCGTGCAGCCGCCCGAAAATCCTGATTCGCCAGCAATACAATCCGTCGTGGTCCGCGGGACCAATCGCCCGCGGCTCATCCGGAGTGTCCCTCGCAACATCTTTGTGCGGAGCAACCGCTTTATCATCCAGGCGGCTTCAGCAATGGAGAAACCAATGGCAAGCTATCGGGAACTGCGAGAGCAACTCAGGAAGCTGGGCGAAGAAGTGGAAACTGCCAGGCTCGCGGAACTACAGACAGTCATCGAAGATGTACGCGCGAAAATCGTCGAATACAGCTTGACCGCCGAAGACATCTTCGGGCGTCAGAGGAAACAGGGCGGCGCCAGGAAGACCCCTCTGCCACCCAGATATCGCGACTCAAAGACGGGTGCCACGTGGAGTGGGCGGGGTCGGGAGCCTCGATGGATCAAAGGCAAAAAACGCGACCGTTTTCTGATCGAGCCTTGAGAAAGTCCTTGGTGCAGTGATTGACAGGATCGCCGCGCGTGCGGCCAGAGGTCAGAACGACGTTACCGCATCAGCGACGTAATCGGCATACCGCTCCTGTTCCCACTCAGGCGTCAGGCTGCGCGCTTCGAGTCGCACGGCTTCTTCCCTACCCTTGTCCGTCAACTCGGCAATCTGGATCGGTGTGTAATGTCTCGTGTCGACCGGAGGTTGCTGGGCGACTGTGCGAACAAGTCCAAGCGCCTGCAGCGAAGTAAATACCGGTGGTCGTTTATGCCAGGGGATCTGTCGATACCGTGCCAGATGAAGCGCTTCCAGTACAGCGCCGTTGGCGTATTTCATACGTCGGCCCTTCCATTGCGTTACTCTTTCCGCCCCAGGCAATCGGGCCGCTGCGCAGCGATTCTCCCAGCGTCAATTTCTGCCGGAGAGGCTTGAGGTCGGATCACATCAAGTCGGGGAAAGCGTTCCGGACAATGATGCAGGCGGCGGTCCGCCGCACCCGAATGCTCGGGTCGTGCGGGCAGGCGGTTCGCGCTGCTATCCAGGATCGCTTTCACCCTCACAAGGCTTCGATCAAGCCCAACCCGATTGCCTTCGCAAGCGACCGCGAACAGGCCAGAGGCTGAAGAGGGTGACCTCCGGTCACAACCCCCGTCTCATGCAACATACCTTCCGGACGGGTACACGCCACAACTTTACCACGGGCGTAGCCGTCATTCCTCGTCAAGCTCCAGCGACAGTTGTGCATTTCCTGACGCACCGTTGATGTTCCGTTCCGCATGCACTTCGTCCGCCGTTGCACCCGGCGTATCAGACCGCAGCGCATCGCGATGGAACACGACATCAGCGCTGATTCGAACCAGATCCCGTGTGACACCGGAAAGCGGGTCCTCCACTACCTGCTCCATTGGGTTCGCACCGGCTTTCCCGTTCACCATCACGTATCGCCGAGCATGGTGCCGCGACAGCGCCGCGATCCACATCGGCACCGGTACTGCAACCTGACCTCCGCGTCGTCTGACGCGTCTACCGCAAGCTGGTAATCGAGAAACAACTCCGCGCCCTCCGGAACGGACGTAGTAGCATGGATGAATACGCGATCTCCAATCTCGATCGCTTCGCAGTTCGCCTCACACGCGTGGTTCAACCACCGCGCGCTGTTACCGCCGCGCGCGCCGTCAATCACACGCCCATCGGAGAGACCAAACAGATACGTGTGTCCCGGATCGGTGCACCGACGGGATTGCCGTATTGCCGTCCGCCACCGGATCACCTCACCCTTGTACTCGAAAATACGTTCCCCTGCCGCCAGCGCGCGTAGCGCAAATACTCCCCGCCCATGAACCGGCGAACGCCGAACCGTCACACGCCGCATGATCTATATTTCCTCATTCCTGCTTTTCCTGTTGCCCGATTTTCCTGGTACCTCATGGTGCAAGTATAGGATTACCAGACCGCCATCAGAAAGGTCGATTGGGCAAACTCCGCATCGCAACGAGCGCGCGTCACGTCTGCACCCTACGTGTATTTCTTGAAGTACTTTGCCATGTTCCAGATCGCGAGCACGATCATGAACGATACCGGCCAGAACAGCAGGTAGACAGGCAGTTTCACCGGCGCCACCAGCCAGACGATGGCCGTAAGCGGCACAACACCAAACATCAGCAGGTGCTTTGCGTGATGATATCGGGTGGCCGATTCGTACCCACCGCCCGCTCGCCGCACATACCGTGCAACCAGCCCGTCGACGAGTGCAACGGAAATCGCCAGCACAAACTGCGGGATCGTCATCGCGAGCATGGCGGCGCGAATACCGACGAGCTTCACGCCGTACATCGCCACGATCATTCCATCGCGGGCCGGCCCTGCGAACAGAGGTCGCATGAGACCGCCCAGACCCTGCGCCGGAAGCGTACCCGCCTGCCACGCGCGCGCCGACGCATCGACACCGGTCCAGCCAAAGCAGCACCAGTACGCCAATTCTGCTGCGGTTCTGGCCAGCTCAGGATCACTTGTCTCGCTCATGTAATAGCGGATCAGGGCCGTGATCCCACCGACGGGATCATTCGCCCACAGGAAATGTGCCGCGGCGAGATCCGCGAGTACGGCAATGAAGACGGCAAGCATCAACCACAGAACGATGTGAATCGCGAGATCAATGACCCAGAAGAACGACTTGACGCCGTCGGCGTTGCTGTCACGTCTCACCGGGCTCACGTCTCCGCTCGCATCATCAGAACCCCGCGCCCTTGCCTTTCACCGCCCATGGCCCGACTTCGCCCGGTTCGCCGACGATAACACCTGCCGGCATGAAGCTGCCCACTGCGCCACCGATCGCGTCAGGGGACACGCCGCCCGTATCGTCGAACGGCGAGACAACCTGCACATAGGAAGCGTACTTTGCCCGCATATCGACGACGACGTCGTCGAGCCCCGGCAGCATGATGGGATCGTTCGCGTCCAGCAGCGGCAGCCGGACTTTCACGAGCTGGCCGCCTTCAATGAGCGCAAATGCCTGACCCTTGGGCAACTGCGTCAGGTCCGAAGCCTGCAGCGTTTCCACCTGCCGGACCGAAATCTGGTCGTGTGTCTGGGCAGTGAAATGGACGCCCTCCCCGCGCCGCACGGCGTCGGTCGCAGACGACGAGAGTGTTACCGTCTTCACATCGACCATCGGCAACTGGTCGGTCAGGATCTTCGCCGTTGTCACGTACTTCACGCGCAGCATCACGAGCGTGTTGAAGTTCCCGAAAATCTGTTCTGCCTTGGCCCGCGAGCCGATCTTCGCTTCCACATCCGCGCTCGTTTGCGTATAGGCCGTCACCTGGTAGCCCGCCCCGCCTGCCTTGTTCACCATCGGCACGAACTCGTCGCCCACCAGTTCGTTGAATTCGTCCGCATGGATCGACACGCGGCGCTTTCCGCCGGTGGCGCTCTGGCCGTAACCATGCCCATACTTGTAGATGCGGCCCGCAGTCGACGTCAGGTCCGCAAACATCGCGTTGCCGACCACGCCCGCGACCTCGAAGTCCGACAGGGCGTCGAGCCCGACATACACGATTCCGCCGCGGTCCATCACCCGGTTCCAGTCGAATACCGGGCGCGGATCGTCCGGATCGCCGTAATCGGGAGACAGCAGCTCCGACGTGCGTCCTGTGGTGAGCTTTTCCAGGAGCGGATACAGCGACGAGATCAGCTTGTCGAAATACGAGCGCTCATTGCTGATCACCGACAGCAGGCCGTTCGCGATCGCGTCAGTCCAGCCCTGCTGACGGATCAGGTTCGCCACCTGCAGCACCTCCTGGTTGCGCTGCAGGCGCATCGCCTGTCTGGCTTCCTCCTTCTCCAGCGGTTCCAGCCCGTCCTCCCAGCCTGGGTGATCGCGGTCGAGCCAGAAGCGGAAATACCGCAAGGCCAGTCCGTCGATGTTCACCGCGTTCTGGTAGATCATCTCGTAGGTCGGACGGATGCCCAGCGCGCTCATGGCCCTCGCCATCACGTTGACGAAGCGCCAGACGAAATCGCGGAATGCGGCCGACTGCCCCTCCTTCGGGAGATTGCCGGCGATGCGCGTCGCCACCTCGGTGATTCTCGAATACGTACCGATCGGGCTGTAGCGTGCGGACTTGTCGGGATAGCCGAGATGGAAGAACGTGAACTCGCCCTCCCGACCACAGCGCTTCGCTTCCGCATACATGCGCAGCAGCAGATCAACGTCGCCCTTCGGGTCGAACACGATGACGATGTCGCCGCGGCGGATATCCTGGGCGACCAGTACTTCGCATAGCCGGGTCTTGCCGACGCGCGTCGTGCCGAGCACGGCCATATGTCCGACCCGCTCACCCAGATCGAACCAGATGTCGCGCTCCTCGGGCTCTACGCCGTGCAGTGCGGGATCGCCGCCGACGGGCGGCAGCGGCGCGACCGGGTTCCACCATGCCTGCCGACGTGTGATGTGCGCAAGGCGCGAGTCGGGACGCAGCCGTTCATAGTCCCGCGCATGGTCATACAGATCGTTCCGGGCAAGCAATCGCCGGTTCTCGGGAAGACGGGCCTGATACAGGCGTTGCGTGTGGACCGTGCTCCAACGGAAGCCACGACCGAGAAACACCTCCCGCTCCGAACTGGGGATCGCAGCCGCCGGGATCACGTACTGCGGCAGGCGCCGCAGGTTGCGCTGGAAACGGATCAGTTGCCATGCCTGCCGCGCCCGTGTGCCGGCAAGCGCGAGCAGTGCAACGGTCGTTACTGCTCCCGTTGCGGGCGTGATGAGGAATAGCGCGGGATGGGACCAGAGTACGCCTGTAGCCGCGAGTGCGGCGACGGAGGACAACAGCTCGACCGGCCTGCGGAAGCGGTTTTCGACTGGATAGGCCATCGCCGCTGCGCTCCCCGTCCACCCTTACGGCTGCGCGGGGCCGTCCCCATCCGGAGCCGGCTTCTGTTTCGACTGGATCATCGCGTTCGGCGGCGGGACGGGATTGAAGAAGCGCTCGGGCTCCGGCACCAGCATCACCGACAGTTGCCGCCCACCCGCTCCCTTGATGTTGTAGTGGATGAGGTACGACCGGCCGGCTCCGCCGGAATCGGCCGCCACGGGGTAACCGGACTTCTGGAAATCGCGCTGGACCTGCTTCCACGCTTCCGGCGTTCTCCCGTCATCCGTGGGTATCTGCTCGATCGCCTCGGGATGCGCCTGCGCAAAATCGCGGAAAACGGCGGGCGTGACGAGCAGCATGCCCTCCGGTACGAAGTGCACGCGCGCCATCGATTCGTTGTACGGCAGCGCGCCGGTGGCCACGCCCTCCTGGACCCAGGCCAGGAATCGCTCCGCGTTCGGGCGCGGCTGCCGGCCACCTTCACGCGAGGTGACTGACTTCGCCGGGACCTTCGACTTCTGTTTCGGGCGCACCGGTGACGTGACCTCGTCCGGAACTGGCGCATCTGTTTTGAGCACCTCGCGCTCACGAGATGCCTCAGGCTGCAATGCGGACGCGCTCTCTGCGTCAGGCAGGAAATCGGCGGGATTCTCGCGCGAAGCTGGCGCCTGCAAATCCGCCGCCGGCATCGCCCCGAGTCCGTCAACCGCTGCACCAGGGAGATCGGGCATCACCAGCAGTATCGCTGCGCCATCAACGGGTTCCACCGTTCGTGCTTCCTTCGATGACGACGGCACAGGCGCGATGCGCGAATGGTCCGGATCGACCTCGTCCTGCGCACCGGACTGGACGTCTGCAGCGCCCCCCGTACCCGACGAATCCCCCTCTTTCGATTCCGGTTCTTCGTCCTTGCCCGCCTCAACCACACGGACTGCGCCGGGCGGCAGTGCTCGGGGATACCGCACCGGATCCGCGTATAGCCGGTCGAGCGGAAAACGCAGGACGGTGAACGTCTGCTTCCAGCTACCCACCGCGATCTCGACGGTCCAGATCGCGCCGCCTTCCGGCGTCGGCATGAGCGCGCCGTACTCCTGCCAGGTATCGAAGAGCCGGTTGTTATCGGACGGGATGCCGGCCGCGTCAGGCTGCCGTTGTTCGTTTCGGACCAGACACGCACGCACTGCCTCGGCGAGCGTCTTCGCGACGCACCACAGCGATTCGCCGTCGCAGTAACCGGTGGCGCCAGCACGGTTGAGGGGCATTTCACCATCCGCCAGCAGCCGGCGCAGCCCTTCCATCAGCCGCTCGATGAGCGGGACGTTGCGGGCGGTCACGAACCGTGTGCGCGGCCCCATGAGCAGATTCTGTGCGACCGAGCGCCGGTCCGCCTCGCCGACGATCTTCGCAAGTGCCCCTTCCTTTGCCGCGGCGTCATCCGACAGATACGCGGCCAGCTCGTCGAGTACGGGCGGATACTGTGCAAGCCAGCTTAATGACGCAGAGGGAACCAGGCGCTGGAGCAGCACGATCGACAGGCGCGCGTGCGCACCGTAATCCCGTTGTGCGGGTTCAGGGAAATCCACCTGGTACCACTGACCACCCTGCTCGTTCATGCTGCCCGCCAGCGGAACCCACCGGCGCATGTCGTTACCGCTGACAAGCTCCACCTTCAGGTCGGCCAGGGGCTTGCCGATGTCGTGCAGCAATGCGGCGACCAGCACCGCATAGCTGCAACGTGCGCCGTGCCGCATCTGGTCCTCGGGGCTCGCACCGAGCGGCAGACGGTATCCCTCGCGAAAATGCAGCGCATACCGTGCCACCTCAAGCAGATGGATCAGCAGCCCGCCCGGCTGCGCATGATGATGCGATTCGGACGCAGGCAGAAGCTGCACGAACTCGGCGAGCCGCTGGACCAGCGGCTCGATGTCACGCTGCTCGTTCTCCGTTGACAGACCCACGCTGCTGCCGATACGGCGGGCTGCACCCTGCATGCCCGTCCGGTCCAGCAGATCGAAGTATCCGAGCACGGGCAGGTGTTGCGCAGACGGCGCGCGTCGCAACGCGACGGGCTCAGGCGGTGCGGCCTGCAATGGTCTTGATAAAGCCGGGCGAGATAGGCCCAGCCAGGTCAGCGCAGTACTGAATGCCATCCGGGTTTGCCGCGGCTGTGGTGAAA
The DNA here is from genome assembly GCF_905220235.1 of Paraburkholderia sp. J41. NCBI lineage: Bacteria > Pseudomonadati > Pseudomonadota > Betaproteobacteria > Burkholderiales > Burkholderiaceae > Paraburkholderia > Paraburkholderia sp. J41. The sequence continues at coordinate 72,596 of NZ_CAJMZE010000002.1, forward strand.
ATTCATGTCAGGAGGACTGCTACGTAACGTCCATGCTCCACAGTACGTAGCGATGTCAGTAGCCGCTCCGAAATGACTGCGTGGAAACGGCTCACCCCACGCAGTCATTTCTCCGGACGTCACACCAACGCCGTCGGTCAGCGCGGCAATCCCTTTTCAGCCTTGCACCGCGCGAGCCGCAGCGTTTTTTGCCCTTGCGGCAGCGCCCTTTTTTGCCCTTCATCCTTTGCGCCTTTGAGCGGGTGAAGCGTCTCATCCCGAGCTTCACCCGCGGCCTTTGGATAAGGCCCTTCCCTTTGAACCGTCCTTTATTCCCCTTGCCTTCCCGGCCTTCTGCAATCGCCTTTGTCCCTCGCCGGACGGTCTGCCCCACGCGGGAGCAACTGACATGGAACTCGCGAAAAACCTGCTTCAAATCCCACACGCGCGGGCAGGCATCCGGGCCTCGCGTGAGCCGTTGCTGCCTACAGTGAACCCGTCGGTCCGCTCCCCCTGGGCCGACGCGCGCTGTTGGCCTGCCGGTGTGCACCCCGCCTCCGGCAGGCTCTTTTTCCGGATTTTTCAGATCACCGGCGCGGCGTGGGGATACTGACCAACCGATGAGGCAAAGGTGAAACGTGTGTGGATCGTTCTCGCAGGTGCAGTGACAGGCGTGGCGGCTGCCAGTTGCCGGGCCGACTGCATGGATGACGCCGCACGCTTTCATCACGTGAACGTGCGGCTCGTCCGTGCGATCGCCACCGTCGAATCTGGACAGCACGCGGACGTCATCCATGTGAACACGGATGGCAGCACCGATATCGGCCTGATGCAGATCAACAGCCGCTGGCTCACGACGCTTTCGCGTTTTGGCGTCTCGCGCGCGGCACTCCATGACCGTTGCACCAACGCTTACGTCGGCGCGTGGATCCTGTCGCAGAACCTGCGGCGCCTGGGCCTGAACTGGGATGCCGTGGGCGCCTATAACGCCGGTACGCACGGGAAGCGCATCGCGTATGCGCGCCGTGTGTATCGCGCGCTCGACACGACGGCCTCGCCCCTGCTGCCTGTGTCTACGGGTCCATCTGGTCGGCCTCTGAAACAGGCCTCCGGGCTGATCGCGAAGCTGTTCCAGCCGTTCACGTGGAATACCACATGGAGAGGCGATCGATGAGCCGCCTCACCTACGAATATGCGATCGAGGTGCTGAACGACTATCTCCGTCCGTTGCAACCGATGCTCGCGGATCCCGACGTGCAGGAAATCATGGTCAACCGCGCTGACGCGATCTTTGTCGAGCGTAACGGCCGTATGGCGTATGTCGCGGATTGCGACCTCGACCCGGATGCACTCGACCGGGCCATCACGATCCTCGCCAACGTGAACGCAAAGGAGCAGACACCCCTGCTCGACGCCCGCCTGCCCGGCCTGCGCATCGCCGCCGCCCGGCATCCCGTTGCCGTCCACGGCGACATGATGTCGATCCGCAAACACTCGCGCCGCCGCATTGGACTTGCCGACTACGAGCGCAGCGGCGCGTTCGATGTACTCCGGGGTACGCCATCGCTCACCGCGCGCCGCCGCAATGCCGCACTCCTGGAGCGCCTGGCTTCGGGCGGTGCCGCGCTGCGCGAGTTCTTCGAATGGGTCATGCGCGAGCGCATCAACGTCGCGTTCTCCGGCGGGACTTCATCAGGCAAGACCACGCTGCTCAACGCGATGATTGACGCCGTGCCGCTGGAAGATCGCGTCGTCACGATCGAGGACACGGCCGAACTGCAGGTGCACACCCCCAACCACGTCGCGTTCGAGACCAATCTCGGCATCACGGTCCGGGACCTGGTGCGCTTCTCGCTGCGCGTGCGCCCGGACCGGATCATCGTCGGCGAAGTGCGTGGCGCCGAAGCCTTCGATTTGATGGAAGCGCTGAACACCGGACATCCCGGCTCCATCGTCTCGTTCCATGCCGACTCGTCCGACACCGCCCCTGCCCGGCTGGAATCCCTCATCCGCATGAGCGACGAAGGCCGGCTCCTGTCGATCGAAGACCTCCGTCAAAAGATCGGCGCCACATTCCGGTTTTTTGTGCACGCCGAGCGTCAGGGTGCAGTGCGTGGCCCCGTCGAAATCCGCGAAGTGCTCGGCGCCGAAGATGGACGTTACCAGACCCGGTGCATCTTCTCCCGCTTTGCCTCCCACGAGGAGCTGGTCCATGCATGAGTCACTTCTACGTGGTCGACTGGCACGCGCAATCAGTCGCGCCATCACCGCATTCCGTGATCACCATACCGATCTGCGCAACGCATGGCGAACCATCGTTATTCGCCATCACCGCGCTCTCCGTCTGCTCCTGGCAGCCATCTGGTTCGGCACGATTCCCGCCATCGCGCACGCCGGCATCTGGAACGGCGGACTGTGTACCGTGTATCAGGACGTGCTCGATAACGAACTTCTCGAGGTCGTATCGCTCTCGGCGCTCGTCGGCTCGATCGTGCTGTGGCTGCTCGACGACGGGCGCAGCAACATCAAGACGCACGTGCTGCGCGGCGTGCTCGGCACACTGGCGATCCTGAACATGCCGCTTCTCTGGGCTCAGGTGTTCAATCACGGCGCCGCGTGCACGGGCAGCATCTGACAGAGGCCGGCATGGAAACGCTTCGTTCTGCTACCGCTGACGGCTCCGGCGAACCGCTCAATCCGCAGGATCCGCCGGACCCGCTGAACCCACTTCCGGCACGCATCCGCAAGACGATGCTCGAACCGTTCCTGCTGCTCGGCATCGACCGCAAATGGTGCATCGCCCAGTTCGCCATCGTCATTACGTTCGCTGCAGGTCTGCGCAACGGCTGGGTACTGCTCGCGGTAGGGGTCACGCATCCCGTGCTGTGGCTCGCGGTGCGGCGCGATCCGGACCAGATCCGCTGCTATGTGAAGTACAGCCGTCAGGGCGACTACTACGAGCCCCGGGCGTTGCTGCGCCAGAAGATCAATGCCCGTCCAAAGGGCTTCGCGCGGGGCATGCCATGCTGAAGCCATCTGTCGCGCGCTCGCCATCCCCCCTCTCCCCGTTCGACGCCGAACCTCTCGCGCGTGTCGCGCAGCGCACCGACGGCGATCGTCGCTCTACCGCCGAAATGGTGCCGTGGCTCTTCCGCTTCAGCGAGTCCCTGATCGTCAACAAGGACTCCTCGGTCATGGCAACGTATGAGTTCTCGGGTCCCGATGCCGATGCGCTCTCGACCGGCCACGTCCTCGAACTGATGGAAAACCTCATCACGTCGCTACGTGACATCGCGCGTCGGCCTGTCACGATGTGGTGGACGGTGCACCGCCGTCGCAGTGCGCAATACCTCAGCGTGCCGATGCCGGACCCGGTTTCACAACGCGTCGATGACGCGCGGCGCGACACCTTCGAGCGAGGAGCGAACTACGCGAACCGTCACTTCGTCACGTTCGCGCTGGCGCCCGACGTCGGCATCGACCGGTTTGCCGGCAAGGTCACGCACGGGATGACGCACGACCGGCTCCCGATCATCCAGGCACTGGTGCAGGCCGTACGCGGCACCTTCTCCGACCAGTACCTGTTCGCGTACACGGCTTCCGAACTGGCCGCCGTCGTGGACACTTTCGAAACCCTCCTGTTCGGCTTCGTCGCAGGCAACCCGCGTCTGGCCTGCCACCGGCTTCGGGGTACCGCGCTGGGTGCGTTCATGCACGCCTGCTGCTCGCCGCCCAGCGATCATCTGGCCGCTGTCCCGATTCCGGACATTCCCACCCTGGACCTCGCGATGTGCGATACCGAGGTCCGTCCCGGCCACGACTACCTGCATTTCTACTCGCACGGCCGCCAGCGTTTCGCGATCGCGGCCGGTATTCCGGGCCGCCGCGACTTCTGGCCGGACAGCGTGCTGCCCACGAGTCTCGATGGCCTGCTGAAGGTGCCGGGCGAGCTCACGGTCAGCCACTGCTTCCGGCTCACGACCCCGACTGCCGCGATGCGCTTCATCGACAGTGTGCGCCGCTACCACGAAGGACGGCGGCTCGACACGCGCTCGCTGCTGGCCGCCACGCTGCGCGGCGGCGACACGTCCGGTGCGCGCCAGAACCAGTCCCGTTCCACTGCCGCCGACGACGCCAACCGGCGCATCGGCAAGGTCGAGATGGCCGAGGAGATGTACGGGTACTACAACCTCTCGGTACTTTCCTTTTCACCGGTTTTCGAGACGACGCCGTTCGATGACGACACCACGGTCGAAGCGGCGTGGACGCAGACGGTTACCACACACCGGGCTGTCGAGGAAGCACTGCGCGCGGCGCACTTCACACCAGTACGCGAGACCCTGCACGCGTTCTCGGCCTTTGCGACCAGCATCCCCGGCATGTGGCGCGAATGCGCGCGATGGTCGTTCATCGACACGGCCGCACTGGCGCGTCTGCTGCCGCTGCGCGGTGTGTCGGACGGGCACCGGATCAATGCCCACCTGACGAAAGAAACGGGCAGGCTCTGTCCGGCACTCGCCGCATTCCCGACCGAATTCGGCACGCCCTACTGGTTCACCGCGTTCCTCGCCGACGTCGGGCACATGCTGGTCTGCGGACGCACCGGCTTTGGCAAGACGATCTTCATGCTGCTGTGCGCGACGCTGTTCCGCAAGTATCCCGATGCATGGCTGTACGGGTTCGACAAGGACCTGTCGATGCGCATCCCGACGATCCTGCAGGGCGGACGCTACCTCCAGTTCGATCATGGCGCGGCCGGCGCTTCCGCCGACGAGCATGCGCAGATGAATCCGCTTGTGCTGCTCGCGGACATCCGGCACCGGGAATTCCTCGTCGAATGGATCGTGATGCTCGCGCAGCAGCGCGGCACTTACCGCGTGACGGCAGGAGACCGTCGCGAGCTGGAAACCGCGCTCGCTGCGACGCGCAGCCGCACCGACCGGCGCCTGTGGCGGCTGCGCACCGTCCACGCGTCCCTGCCCGCCGGTCCGCTGGCCGACGAACTGGCACTGTGGGTGGGCTCCGCCGTCCACGCACACTACTTCGACAACGTCAGCGACAGCTTCGACCATGATTCGAACGCCGGCCGGTGGGTCTCAATGGCAACGGACCGGATTCTCGCAAGCCCGGCCATCGCCCGACCGTTTCTCTCGTACGTAACGTACCGCATCCAGGACTCACTCGAGCAACGCCGCGCCACCGGTGTCATCGGCCCCACGCTCGTGATGCTGCCGGAAATCTGGAACCTGCTGGACGACGATGCGTTCGCGACCCAGATCGGCAACTGGATCGTCACGATGCGCAAGAAGCTCGGCTGCGTGTGGATGGATGCGCAGTCGCCTGAGCAGGTGTCGACCTCGAAGATCTGGCCACAGATCCGCGACAACGTGCTCGTGCGGGTGTTCGTGCCCGTCGAGAACTTTACCCCGTCTGCGAAAGCCGCTTACCAGCGCGATTTCGGCCTGTCTGACGGACAGATCCGCACGATCCAGCAACTCGTCGCCAAACGTGACTACTTCATCGCGGAACAGGGGGGTGCGTCGCGTCGTATCTCGGTGCCGCTCGACCCTACGTCGATCGCCATCCTGCGATCGGAACTGAGCGCGCAACTTGTATTCGACCGGCACCTGCACTCCGGCGAACCGGACTGGAAGGCGCGCTACATCGAGGAAGCGATGAGCCGGTCGGGTGCGGCTGCGACTTCAGCGTTCGAGCAGGAGGTCCACCATGCATAGGTCCACGATTCGCCACTCCGCGCTCGTCGCTGTCCTTCCCCTGGCCCTGCATGCTGGCGTGGCTTGCGCCGGTGGTGGCCTCGACGGTGGCGCCACCGAAATCACGCAGTTGCTGAACCACGCCGAGCTGGCTTCGTCGGTGGCCCAGCAGGCGCAGATGGTCGAGCAGAACGTCCAGGCGCAGATCACCCGCCTGCAGCAGTACGTCACGATGGTCCAGAACCTGAAACAGGTTCCCACCTCGCTGATCGACCAGACCATCGCCCCCTACCGCACGCAGATCACGAACTTCCAGTCGCTGTCGACCGCCATCACGCAATTGCAGCAGGCGGCCAGTGCGACGAACGGGCTCTTTGGCCGCAGCCTCTCAGAGATGAACACGACGGGCATGTCGCCCGGACAGTGGCTGTCCGCCTACACCTCGCTCGCCTCGACGCGTGGCGGCCTCTACCAGCAGCAGCTCACCCAGGACATGCAGAACCTGGACACGCTGGCGCAGCGCGCGCAGAACCTGCAGCAGATCCAGTCGCAGATTCCCGGTGTCACCGGCAACGTACAGGGGCTGCAGATGCTGAACCAGCAGTCAAACGTGCTGGCCGGCGAGATGGTGGACCTTCATGCACTGATGCAGCGCCAGGTCGCGCAGCAGATGCAGGATCGTATCGCGCAGTCACAGGCCCAGGGCAACGCGGCACAACTTGCTGCCGCGCGCGCCGCGGCGCTCGGTCAGGCCAACCAGCAGGAGCAGCAGACGACGCAGGGTGCGCCCGACTTCGATCTGCTGCAGGACCAGTAGGAGAACGACCGATGCTGCTGCGCTGGCTGATCTGCCGCCTCTGCACGACACCCGCCGAGCTGCGCGTCGTGCTGTACGCCGTACAGCAATACCGGCTGCGCAGCCGGGTGCCGCCCGACGAACGCGACCCCCACTGGATATTCGACCGGCGGATCACCCGCAGCGTGCGGCTTTCACTGCTTGTCGGACTGCTGGTTGTGCATGTCGAGAGTCCGCAGATTTTTGCGGCGGCCTGGATCGCGCTGCCGCTCGCCCTGCTGCTCGCGTTGCTAAGGCTCGGCGGCGCCCTGCGGTAGCGGGCCGCGCAACCACTCCACGTCCAGAACACCACCAGGAAACGATCAGGGCAGCACCATGAACGACGTCATTTCCGTGCTGAACGCGCTCTTCACTGCCATGCAGGCGAAAGGCACGAGCCTGCAGACGCTATTCGTGTCCGATGGCCTGGACCTGCTGGCAGCACTCGGCCTGATCCTGGCGACCTGGCACACATTCCTGTGGCTACTCGAAGGCGATTTCCCGGGTTTCTTCGCGAACCTGTTCCGGCACCTGATCCGCTGTGCCGTGATTCTCGTGATGCTCACCGCCTGGTCCGGCACCGTGCATGCCTACTTCGTCGACAACATGCAGACGATGGCCTCGCGCGTGTCTGGTGGCGAGGGCAATCCCGGTGACCTGCTGCGTGCACTCGTCAATGCCGCGTCGACCATCATGCAGGGGGTGCGCACGGAAGCCGCCCAGGTGTGCGAACAGGTGCCGGATATCACGCCTGACGGCGTGGTGATTCCCAACACCGATCATCAGGTGTGCGGCACCACAAGCGACGCCGGCGCCAATTCCGCAGGACTGAACTCGATCTGGACGCTCGTCAAGAACCTGCCCTTGATCCTGCTCGCATTCCTCGCGAAGGCGCTCGCGGTCATCGCAATCGCACTGTTGACGATGATCTTCGTCGTGGTCGTGCAGTTCGGTTCGTTCCTGCTCGACATAGCCTTCTGCCTCGGGCCTGTATTGATTCCCTGGTATGTGCTGCCAGCCGGTGAGTTCCTGTTCGACGGATGGTTGCGATTCACGATCTCCGCAGGGCTCTTCAAGGTCGTTGCCTGGCTGATGATGGCCATCGTCAACGGTGGTGTGCTGCCTGGCATCCAGAGCCTCGTGCAGCAGGCCGCGATACAAAACGGTACGAACAGCGACACCTACTACGCGACGAACTACCTCGCGATGCTCGCGCTCGCGCTGGTCTGCGGTGTTGGGGCTTTCATGATGTGGCAGGTACCTGACATCGCCAAGGGACTTGTGACCGGCGGTGGGGGTGCGGGCTTAGGAAACTTTGGCAAAGGCGCGATTGGGCGCCGCGTAACGCCCAATGCGCTCAAGTGATTTTGGGATCAGCGATGATGACGATGCTTGTTTGCTTGCTGAATCGAGTAGAACGTGTTCCAGTCGTCGGTCGTTCTACGGCGTTGCAAATCGTCCGCGCGCCACGACTCTTCCCTCTCCTTCGGCGTGGTACTGATCCACGACCACGCGATGAATGCGATTGCGCCCGCAAGCATCATCGCGACGCCGAAATGCTGCGCGCCGACCTGATACAGGACGAATGCCGAAAACAGCAGGATCGGCAGCACGAAATAGAGCAGGATGATCTTGAGCCTGGCCATGGCTGCACCCTCGCAGCAGATGAACTGGATCCCAGTGTAGCACCGCGGGCGGGCACCTGCCGGTCGGAGTAGCCATGCGCAAACGCCTGGTCGCACCCGCCTCTTCCGGCACCGAAATATCGGGTGCTGATCTCTCGCCTCCCCCGAACACCGGAGAGGCGGTCTCAGCCTGGTTTGCGGCGTTCCAGCGTCCCCTCTGGGAAAAACGCCTCGCGATCAAGGTCGCCGCCGCCTTCGCGCTGCTTGCGGCCGGGGAGTGCGCGGCGCTGATTGTCCAGGCTGCCCACAGCGGTCCCCGCCCCTATTTTGTCGAGCACGACGAGAAAAGCGGCGCGGTGTGGGTTTCCGACCGCTACGCGGAGACCTACTCGGTCACCGCCGCAAACAGGCGCTACTTCCTCGTGAAGTGGGCCTCGCGCGTGTTCACGATCGAAGCCGACAGCCAGGACACGCTCACGCGCCAGATACCGGCAGCGTTCGGCTGGACGTCCGGCGCTGCGACGCAGGAACTCGAAACGTACATCACCGCGACCGACCCGGTCGCGCAGCGCGTCGTGCAGACGCCCGGACTCACCCGTGAATTCGTTGAGAACTCAACGTCGTTCTCGCCGGACGGTCAGGTTGCCTACCTGATCTTCACGCTGATCGAGAGTGTGAACGGGAAGCCGTCCCGACCAAAACAGGTGCTGCTCACCGTCAGCTTCCTGCTCGCGCCGGAAACGCTGAGACCCGACGAAGAGAAGGACAACCCGATCGGGCTGCGCATCACCCACTTCAGCCTCACGCCCTATGCGGGCGTCAACCCGGGAGCCACGCAATGAAATTCGTCGTCTCTGCCGCGTGGGGCGCGGCACTGTTCACCGTATGCCTGACCACCACCTGGGCACAAGTCACGGCGTCGGAGGCCGCCTCTGCTGCGCCATTGCCCGCGAGCGCATTGACCGCCATTGCGCCGCAGTCGACAGCGAATACACAGCACACCCCGGCGGCGCGCGCACGTATCTCCCGTCCGTCTACATCCCGCACCTACGTCAATGGGCCCAATGGTCCATACCCTGCACCCGACGATTCGTCGCTCGTCGTCTATGACTATGATCCGGATTACCGGTATCCGGTGCTCTTGCGCACGAACGAGGAAACCCACCTGGTCTTCGGTTCCGACGAAGAGGTGGTCGGCGTCTACCTTTCCGACACCGGCAAGCGCTGGCTCGAACATACCGCGCTCACGAAGCGCGACGTATTCATCGAGGCGCGCTTGCCTGCACTCGACAATGCGGCCACGGTCATCACGACGCGCCGGCGCTACGAACTGGACCTCCGGTCATCGGATAGTGACGCCACCTACCAACGCGTCTCCTGGCATTATCTGGATACCGACGCGCAGATGACAGCCGGACAGGTCTCGCCCTTCGGCATCGAGTACCCGGGTAACGTTCCCGGCACAAATTCAGACGGGCAAACAGACGTCACTGGACAGCCGGGATCGTCCACGTCAGGCGAGGTGCGCGCGGCTGGCCCCCGCATCACGCTCGATCATGCGAACTTCGACTATCGGGTCGAGGGGAGCGCGCCATTCGCGCCCGTGACCGTATTCGACGATGGGCGCTTCACCTATCTGCAGTTTCCTCACCATGCCGAGCTGCCGGCCATCCTCCTGATGGACGAAAAAGGACAGGCCGAAATCGCGAGCTTCATTCCGCTGGGCAACGACTTCTTCGAGGTGCAGCAGATCACGACGTACGGTTTGCTACTCAGACGCGGCAAGGAGGAAGTCCGGGTCTTCAACGGTCGAGGGCATGGGTGCAGCCTGTTCGGCTGTGATTCGGCCCACATGAAGAACATCTACGGGAAGTCGTGATCATGGCCGCTCCAGAAAACGGCGGCGCCCCGCTCACACAGGAACCCGCGAAACTCACGCGGATCCGCCGCAACCTCGCCAGGACGCTGCTCGTTGCCCTGTGCTCGGCGCTGCTCGCGATCGTCCTCGTGCATGCGCTTTCCCATCCGCACGAAACCGCTGCCGAACGGCGTGAGCGCGAGCAGATCGAGGCGGATGCGCGGCAACCGAAAGCGTCTGCCGATGCGATCCGCAAGCGCCTCGAGGAGCAGCACAACCTGGCCCTCGCTCGCGCGGGGGAGGCAGCGTCAGGTGCCAGCGCCCCGCTGGGCGGCACGCCGCTCGACGGCGTCCCCCAGGGCGCGCCCGGGGACGATAGCGGTCCCCTCCCGCGAAACTATCGGGGTGCCGGCCACGAATCCGGGACCGGCGACGCTGATCGCCTGGCCCTGCAGCGGCAGATCGAGGCCATGCAGAGCCAGTCGCTCGTCGCGTATGAGGATACCGGCGGTGGCTCCGCCAGCGCTTCCGCCGGGAAGGATCTGCCGCTCGACCGCATCGCCGATGGCCTTTCGCAACTGTCAACGCGGCAGACTGCGCAGGACAATTCATCGGCGGGCAGCGTCCCTGGAACCGCCCCGCCGGGGCCTTCCTCGCTGAGCGTATCCAGTACAACTGACCGCCGCAACGCCGATTGGATCAGGCAGCAGGGGGAAGCGAACAACGACGACGCACCCCTGGTCCCGGTTCCGATCAGCTCTCCTTACATGGTGATGGGCGGCACGCCAGTTCCCGCCGTGATCCTGCAGGGCGCGAAGAGCGACATGCCAGGCACCTTCCGCGCGATGGTCGATCGGGACATCTTCGACAGCATCGACGGGAGCTGCAGGCTGATCCCGAAGGGCACACGGATTCTGGGCCGCACGAACAACGATGTGGCAGTCGGTCAGGACCTGATGCTGATGGCCGCGACCCGGATGATCTTCCGCCACGCCTCGATGCGGCTCGACGGACTGACCGGCAACGATCCCGATGGCGAAGCGGGCGTGACCGCCGAGGTCAACAATCACTTTTTCAAAATCTTCGGATCGACGTTCCTGATCGCCGGGGTCGCCGCCTGGGTCGGTCACAACCAGAGCCAGTCGAGTGGCACGACGATCAACATCAACGGCGGCATGTCGACCGATCTGTCCGAAGCTGCGGCACAGTCCCTGTCCCAGACCACGCAGACGATCCTTCAACGCAACATGAACATCCAGCCGACGCTGCGGCTGGAACCGGGCCAGCGCATCACGTTCATCACGCAGCGGGACATGATGCTGCCGCCCAACATGACTGACGGGAGCTGTCATCCATGAAACACGCCACCACCCTGCTTTCTGCAACTATCGTGATCGCCGGATGCCTGCTTCAGTCCGCCTGCGCCGAACCACCGCCCCTGACAGGACCGGTCTACAATTTTGACTGGCGTATGAGCGGAGCAACCGAAATAAAGCCATATCAGGTATTCGATGACGGCCAGCGGGTCTATCTGCAGTTTGACGATCCGAAACGCGTACCCGCCATATTTGCTGATACGCCGGGCGGCCTCGTTCTTCTGCGATGGCGTCCGGACCCGCCCTACGTGGTCGTCGACCGGTCGGACCGGGCACTGATCTTCCGTGCAGCAGGCCGCGAAGCCCGTGCTGTCCGGACGGCACCGGCTGGGCCGCCCCAGATGGCGCACTTTGGGGCAGCCCGGCCATCCGGGGAAACGTCTGTTGGCGCGCCCGAGCGGGTCAGCGACGTACCGGCGCGCAGCATCAATCCGCCGCGTGACGACAAATAACGCGGGCAAGACGCCTCGGTCGTCAAGCATTCCTTCCGGGAAGTTGCATCTGCGCCGGGATTAAGCTGGTATTCGGATTCAGCGGTCGACGCTCGCAACACATGTTGCATTGCAAGAACCTGGCATCCTAAACACGTGTGGAACATCAGGCACATATCGACCCGTTTCGGACCTTCGTCGAAGCTGTCCGATCGTCCGTTGCCAGACGTCTTTGAGACGATCCGATGGAATTCAATGTTCAAGTGCCAGTCGAGGTGTACTTGCGTACCCCTAAACGCCAAACTGCAAAGCTAAACGCAAGGAACGCGAATCCTACAACTGGCGCAAAGGGTAGCAACCCGCGAGGCGCACCCAACGGGTCCACCTTACCCAGAATGGCTAGGACTGGAAAGTATGCGACGCAGGCAATCGGCACGACAAAAATCAGAAAATTGCGAAACCAGCTCGTGTAAAAATTGAGCGGATATTGCGCAGCCTGCACACCGCCATAGGTCACGACGTTGACCACCTCTAGGCTTTCGACCGTCCAGAACGCAAGCGTTGCCTGCAGGACCAGCAAACCGAAGAACAACGCCACACCACCCGCGATCGTCCAAAGCGTCAACGCAACCGCACGCACACTCCAGTGAAAATCCAGTGCGCTGGTTGCAACCGCGATAACGGCGAGGCCTTGGGCCAGGCGCCCCAATACCCGCAGCCGGAAATCATGCCCGATTAGCTGTAGCGTGGCGCTGCGGGGACGCAGCAGCAATCTGTCGAAGTCCCCCGTGCGCACGAATTCGTTGCCGAACACATCGAAGCCCCGACTCATAAAATCGGCAACCGAAAAGCTAATGCTGATCGTGCCGAAGAACATGCAGATATCGCCAAACCGCCAGCCCTTGACGTCTCCGAACCGGTTAAATAGCGCCCAGATTCCCGCAAGTTCGATCGCATTGGTCAGGAACGCACCGAGGCCCAACATCAGACTTGAGGCTGGATACTGCAATTGCGCACGGATTGAAGTGACGAAGTAACGTCGCAGCAGGTAAAGAGCGTTCATCGAGTCACCCCCCTTGCACTTCGAGCCGGGTCATCACACTGTCAATCCCTTTACGGCCGAGCATGACAAATACCAACGTCCAGAAAACCTGCAGGGCCAAACCGCCCCATGCCGCCCCGCCAGTGAGTGCGCCGATGTAGATCCGTGTGGGAATATCGAGCATCCCCGCGAACGGTTGAGCGACGAGAACAGGTTGTAGCCGGTCGGGAAACAAGCCCAGTGGAATCAGATTGCCCGAAAATAGGATCACGAAGGCGGGCGCGAGCGTGTTGATTCCACGGTCTGTCAGCGTCGCGGTGATACAGAGATTGATCAGCATCGTGAAAGCCGCGCCCAGCAGGATCATCAGCACGAGCGAGATTGCAAAGAGCGCAGCCTGGAGGGCGCCGGCCGGCGCGCGCCAAGACCACTCGGCGAGGCCCGTGAGCGGTAGCAGGATCGCAGCGGCGGCGAACATCAGCGCGGCTCGGGGTAATGCGCGCGAGGTCATCCACGCCGTTGCGCGAATAAACCACCACGCATAGGTGTCGACCGGTCGCAGGCGGTCGTTGCCAACGGCGCCGGTGCGCACAGCGCCAGCGACCTCGGGGTCGCCACCCCACGGCTGCAGCGTGAGCAACGCCTGCCCCAGCCACGTGTAGGTAATCACCTGCGCCAGAGTCATTGACGCATGGGCATGTGCTGAGTGGCGATAGAAGGCTGCGTACACCATGACCTTGAGTCCGCCCCACCAGCACTGCGTGGTGAAGCCGGCAAGAGCGGCGGCCCGGTATTGCAGCATGGTCTTGAAGCGGGCGACAAACGCCGCGACGTAGGGACGAAGGACGTTCATCGGGTCAAGCCTCGACTGCGCCGTGCAAGTGGTAGAACCGGGCGATAACCTCTTCGATCGCGGGTTGCTCGACTCGGATATCCTCGACTGCATGTTCAGCCGCAATGCGCGCGATAAGTGCCGGAGCACCGATGACGCGAGGATCGAAGGCAAGTTCCACCGAACGACCTTCACACCGAAGCAACTGCGCGCCATCAATGGCGACAGCGGGCGCTGCGCCGGCGAAATCCACCAGCAGGCGCCGATCGATCAGCACGTCCGAGCGTAACGCATCAAACGACTGATCGGCCAGCACCCGGCCGTGACCGATGACAATTACCCGCTCAGCCAGCGCTTCGATGTCGTGCATGTCGTGGGTGGTCAGAAGCACTGTGACGCCGCGCTCCCGGTTCAGCTTCTTGACGAACTCGCGCACAGCAAGCTTCGACGGCGCATCGAGGCCAATGGTCGGCTCGTCCAGGAAGAGGATCGGCGGGGCGTGCAGCAGCGCGGCAGCGATCTCGGCCCGCATCCTCTGCCCCAGCGACAGTTGACGCACGGGCTGATCGAGCACGCGCTCGAGTCGCAGCATGGCGACCAGCTCATCGCGAACACGCAGGTAGGTTGCCGGTTCCACGCGATAGATATCGCGAAGCAGATCGAAGCCGTCGATGACGGGCAGGTCCCACCACAATTGACTGCGTTGACCAAATACCGCACCGATACGGGCAACATGAGCAATACGATTGTCGAACGGCACGCGCCCCTCGATCAGGACCTTACCGGCGGTGGGGCGCAGGATGCCGGAAAGAATCTTGATGGTTGTCGATTTGCCCGCCCCGTTGGGGCCGATGAATCCAAGCAGTTCGCCGCACTGAAGGCTGAAACTGACATCTTGGAGGGCTTCGATCTCGCGCCAGCGGCGGCGAAACATGCCGAGTACGCCGGGCTGTCGTTCCCCGATGCGATAGGTTTTCGCCAAGCCCTCAACCACGATCTGAGACATGCCATCTCCATTGAATCAACGACGCGCCAACGAGTATCGTCAGCCGAGCCATGCCAGCAGAAACGCGCCAGATATTATCAGAGCGGGGACGTCATCGACGATATGGAGGGAAGTGGCACGTTCGACGCGTTATTGCTCAAAGTCTCATGTCAGATCGGAAGCGGACGGACTTAAAATTTATCCCTCCGGCTCAAACTGGCCGGCAAGCGACCGCTCGCCGGCCGAGGTACATCAAACCTCGGTTTGCTCCGCCATCTCAAGGGCATCGTCGACCTCGATGCCGAGATAGCGAACCGTGCTTTCTAGCTTCGTATGCTCGAGCAGCAGTTGTACCGCCCGAAGATTTTTCGTTCGCCGGTAGATCAGCGAAGCTTTGGTACGGCGCATGGTGTGGGTACCGTATGCGGTATCGTCGAGTCCAATCGACGCGACCCAGCGATGCACCATCCGGGCGTATTGCCGGGTCGACAGATGCAGTGACGTATGCAACCGGCTCGGAAACAGAAAATCCGCCGACTTCAGTCCTCGCGCTTCGATCCAGGCTTCGAGGCTCTCACGGGTCTGCTCCGTGATCTCGAATTGGACCGGCCGCTGGGTCTTCTGCTGCATGACGGTGGCCCTCGCAGCCACGTGGCTTCCGTGACGGACGTCCTGCACCTGCAATCGCGTGAGATCGCACGCTCGAAGCTTGCTATCGATTGCGAGATTGAACATCGCAAGCTCACGGACGTTCGACGCCATCTGAAGCCTCGTCCGGATCGCCCAAATTTCCCGGAGCTTTAGCGGCGGTTTCTGCCCGGTGAGTTTGCCCTTATTCCATGGCACACGACGGCTAACGGCTACATCTCGGATTTCATGACAATCTCCTTTCAGGTAAAGGGAGATTGAGTGTGCGCCTACGGACGGTCGCTACCCGACCCCTATGGGACGGTCGTGGAAGAGTGATGACCGTCCGGCGTCGTACCTTTAAGAGACGATTGGCAAGCGTTCGCTATTCGAGCAAAAGCAGAAGTATGCTTCCTCGCATCGACGCGCGACGAGGCAACGCCGGATCGCGCGAATACGGCGATCGACCTTCAGCGGCAGGAACCACAGGCGGTAGATGTGATGTACCGCGCAATATGCCAGCAAATTTGGGGCTGACCACGCGAAGTGCCAACTCGAGTTCACTCCAGTCGTTGGCGGACCCATCGCTGGATTCACTATCATGTGACTTACGGTCAACGGTGGGAAATGTTGTTGCTGTGCCGTCGCACACAAGCGATCTGTTGTGGTTACGGCCCCAAACTGACATCTCCTTGAAAGGAAGGAGGCAATGCGCCTGACTAGGCTCGGTTCGCCCCTACTTGTGTCTAGGTTTTTGACTTGGTAAGTTGCATCTTTTGAAAAGTCCCCTCGGCCCCGGGCGTGCCGCGCGCGAGCAATCAAAGCTTGTACCGGCCCCTATCTCACCGGTGCCGCCATCGTGTGCGCAGTCCTTGCCGCAGGGTACGAAGCCTCGAATGAAGGGGTACGCATCTGCAGCGGCATGGGAGGATCCATGTCACAAGCTGTTTGTCCACCACCTTCGACGCCCGCGACACAGGTCTTCAACGTGAACCTGGCGTTGCCGACACGCCCCGGAACGATCCGCGATTGGTCTGACGTTTTATACGAGAATTACTTTCCGCTCGACGTCGCCGCCGACCGCAATTTCCGCTCGGGTGAGCTCGAACGCGTCGATATCGGTTCTATCCGTTCGTGCATGCTCAAATGCGACGCGATGGTGACGGAGCGCCGCACCGCCCATATCAGTCGCGATACGAAGGACTTCTACGTCGTAGAGATGCCCCGGTTCTCTCCGCTCGGTTTACGTCAGCGCGGACGGGACATCCTGGTGCAGCCAGGTGACTTCGCCATCGTCAATGGCGCCGAGTCCTATACCTATGCGCAGGGCGCGCCGAACCTGGTGCACACATTAAGAATTCCGCGCAAGGTGCTATTGCGGCGCCTGCCCTCGGTCGACGACTGGATGGCGACCATCCGCCATGCGTCGAGCCCCGTCGTATCGCTGTTCACGGACTTTGTGAGCGCCTATGTGCGCCACGCGGGCGCGCAGTCCGTCAGCGTTCAAGCCACCATGGAGCAGCATCTGCTCGATTTGCTGGCGATGGCCCTGATCGAAGCCGACCCTCAAAGCAACGAAACCGCGATCCGCACCGCGCACCGGCAACGCGCACTGCAAGCGATCGAACGGGATTTTGCCAATCCAGAACTCAGCGCGTCCGACATTGCTGTCTCGATCAATCTGTCGGAGCGTTATCTGCAGAAGATATTTTCCGATCGCGACGAGACGATTTCGTCGGTGATCAAGGCGCGCCGGATTCTCGAGGCCAGACGCCTCCTCGGCAAGCGTCACCAGCACAAGCTCTCGATCACGCAGATTGCGTATCTCGTCGGATTCTCCGATTCGGCCCATTTCTCCCGCGTGTTTCGCCAGGAAACGGGCACGTCGCCGATGCACTACATCGACACTGAATGAAAAACGCGGTACGAAGCCACTCACGAGAGGCGTCGTACCGCGTTCAATCCAGCGCTGTGGAGACCACGGGATACTCAGGTCCCGTACCCGACCACGCCTTTGATCTCGAGAAAATCGTGAAGCCCCCAGTCGGCGTATTCACGCCCGTTGCCTGACTGCCTGTAACCTCCGAACGGTGCGTGTGTATCCCACGCTGGATAGTTGATGTTCACCGTCCCCGCCCGCAATTGCCTGGCGACGTTACGTGCATGCGCGATGTCCGTCGACGCGACATACGCCGCGAGACCGTAGACCGTATCATTGGCATCGGCGATCGCTTCCGCTTCGGTGCGATACGGAAGGATCGACAGCACAGGCCCGAAGATCTCTTCACGCGAGATCGTCATGTCATGCCTGACGTCACCGAAGACGGTCGGCTTTGCGTAGTAGCCGCGCGTCAAGCCGTCGGGTCGCCCGAGACCGCCTGTCACGAGCGTTGCACCTTCGTCGATGCCGGCCTTGATCAGACGTTGGACCTTCTCCCACTGCGTTTTTGAAACCAGTGGACCGAGCACCGTGTCGTCGGCCAGTGGGTCGCCAACCTTCTGCCGTTCAGCGACAGCCCGTGCGATTTCGAGCGCCTGCGCATGTTGCGCGGCCGGAACGAACATCCGGGTCGGCGCATCGCACGACTGCCCAGAGTTTGCGAAGCAGGCTTCGACCCCCGCTGTTACGGCCGCCTCGAGATCCGCGTCGGACAGAATGATATTGGCGGACTTGCCTCCCAGTTCCTGCGCAACCCGCTTGACCGTGTCGGCTGCCGATTTGGCCACGCTGATACCGGCACGCGTCGATCCCGTAAAGGACATCATGTCGATATCAGGGTGAGCTGAAAGCACTTGCCCGACGCTCGGCCCGTCACCGTTGACAAGGTTAAAGACGCCGGCCGGCACCCCCGCGTCATGCATGATCTCCGCGAAGATCACACCCGAGAGCGGTGCGATCTCGGAAGGCTTGAGCACCATCGTGCAGCCCGCCGCGATCGCCGGTGCAACCTTGCAAACGATCTGATTCAGCGGCCAATTCCACGGCGTGATCAACCCGACAACCCCGATCGGTTCCAGGATGATCCGTGTGCTGCCCCGTGGCGTCTCGAAGCTGAAATGACGAAGTGCCTCAATGGTCGCTTCGAGGTGAACCTGCCCAGCCCACGCCTGGGCTTCGCGGGCGAATTTGAGTGGCGCACCCATTTCCTGACTGACGATTTGTGCAATCTCGTCATAGCGCGCGTTGTAGAGTTCGAGCATACGTTCCAGCAACGCGAGTCGCTGCGCTGGCGTCGTCAATGCGAACCCGGGAAAAGCCTTGCGCGCAGCGCTGACAGCGCGATCGACATCACGCGCGCCACCGAGCGCAATCTCGGCAAACGCCTCTTCAGTGGCTGGATTGATCACTTCCAGACGGCGTTCTTCGACTGGGTCGACGAACGCGCCGTCGATGTAAAACTTGAGATGATTGGACATGCTGGGCATCCTCAATGCGTCAAAGCGCGAAACGTCGGCGCGAAAGAATACGAACAGGGCAGACAGCAGCGTACAGGACCCGATCCATCAAGGCTATTGGGTCAGACAGGACGACCACCGCACAGCCAGATCCGCGTAAGCGTATGAAAGATCACGCGCCGACATGCAGCTCAGCTGAAGTAGCTGTCGTCAAGCAACATATCTTCATAGAAGGCGCCATAGAGCATGTCCGGGTGGCGAATGTGGATCTCGAGCACCCACAGCAGCGGTTGCGGCTTGAAGTCGATCGACGACAGCAAACCTTCATAGGCGGCTGCATGTGGAAAGTCCGACAGGCGATGTCCCGCGAGATTCAGGTTCAGTTCCCAGCCGCGGCGCCGAGTCTCGGCCGTCGCAAATGCATACAGGTCCTGGCCCGTGGCGCCCGTGTTCAACCAATGTTTGCGCACGGCATGGAACACACCACGGGCGTCTTCGGCACACCGTGCGTAGTCGTTTTTCTGCGAGCCCGTCACGAACGTATCACCACAGTCGCCCTCCCAGTTCTTCCAGACCGGGCCGATGTCGATCATGTAGATGTCATTTTCTCCAAGCACCGTATCCGGCTCGGACGGCTCACCATAGTTCTTCACCGTGTTGCGCCCAAAGCGAATCACGACGTCGTGCCAGCCGCGTAGCAGACCTTTATCGGCCAGCACATCTTTACCGATCTCGGTCGCTTCATCTTCACGCATGCCCGGATGCATGGCAGCACCCATGGCATTCACGGCATCGCGGGTCATGTTCCGCACTTCGAGCATGCTGGCGATATCGAAGTTCGAGCCAACGGCTTCGAGTCCTTGTGGGTTCAGCAGGAGTGACATGGTCGGATCCTCATCAGGCAGTAACGGTGGGGGGAATGGCAAGACATCGTCAGGCGGAATCGATCGGCGGCGGCAGGTCGAACGTAATATCGTTCAGGTCCTGGCACAGCGTGATCTGACATGCGAGCCGATGGTGGGTGTCCGGATCATCGAGCACGGCAAGCAGACGCTTTTCCTGTCGGCTTGCACCGGGTAACCGCTCGAATGAACCGGCATCGACCCGGATGCGGCATGTGCCGCACGCACACTGCCCGCGGCACACGCCGAGCATCAGCGAGCGCGCGCTGAGCGCCGTCATCAATGTGGTCCCTTCGGCCAGCGACAACGTGTGGCATGCACCATCGACACCGCGTGCGTGAACCGTGACGTGCTTCGTGGTCGGCATCTGTGCCGCGAGCGCAGGTTCGAATGCATCGCAGTGAAAGCGCTCGGGCGGCAAGCCGTGCGAAACAAACAGCTCACGCGCCTCGCTCACCATCGCGGGCGCACCGCACGCATAGATGCGAGTGCGCGACGTCATGCGGTGACTGCCCGCGGCGACGTGTTGAACACGGGCCTCTAGCGGACCGGCATACACCGGGGTGTAGTGGAACGACGGTTCGATCGCTGCCAGCGCGTCAAACCAGCGATGCAGATAAAGGTCTTGCGCATCGACTCCACCCCAGTACAGGTGGATCTCGGGTAAGGGATCACCTCTTTGGCACAGACTGTCGAGCATGGCGTGAAGCGGCGCAATGCCGGTTCCGGTCGCCAGCATCAACACGCGATCGGTCGCGTCGGCGTCATGCCACACGCAGTCGCCAAAGGGCCCCAGCGCAGTCAGCGTGTCGCCGGGACTCACGTGGCCGCCGCGAAGCATTTCGGAGAAGTGGCCGCCCGCTCGCAGTTTGATATGCAGCACGATCTGTCCGTCCGGGCGGCTGCCGCGGGCCATCGAATAGGACCGAGTGGCCCCGTCGGGCAACCGGATACTCAGGAACTGGCCCTCGCGATAGACGATCTGTTCCGGCGACGCCGGCATCAAAACCAGCTCGACCACATCGCTCGACAGGAACGTCAGCGAGCGCACACACAGTGCAACGGCTTTTGCCTTGATCGTCTGCGTCGCGTATTCAGCATTGTTCATGGAGCTGCCGACCTCTTTGCGTCAATACGCCTGGATTCGTTGAACGCATTGTTAGCGAGATCCAGAGCCCGGGCTTGTCTCGCGACGCCCTACGGTTTGGATGTGAGCGTCAATGAACGGACCATTCGTGGCCGCCCCGGGTGCGGCGTACCGGCTCGCGGGCGAAGCCTGGCGCCACTGTCGGCTAGCAGCGGCACGGCGCGCCCGCAAATCGGCGACTCGTAACGTCAACCGCACTGGCCGCTGTGATCCAAACGTTTGTGCAGCAGCAGGCAAGAGCCGTCAAAAACGTTTATCTATAGTCCGCTCCAGCAATGTCATTCGCGTTCGTCCGGACTGCACAGGATCGGGCAATTCGAATCGACGATTTGTCGTTCCATTTCTGGAGAACTTTGATGGTGTACAAGATTTCAGTGGACACGGGCGGCACCTTTACCGATGTCGTCGTCAGCGACGAGAGCGGCAGTCTCACGATCGGCAAGGCGCTGACGACCAGGAGCCGGATTTTCGTCGGCATGAAGGAGGCGATCGGTGCGGCGGCCACGTTGATGGGCATCAGTCTGGAAGAACTGCTCACGCAGACTTCGATGCTAATCTACGGCACCACACGGGCGACTAACGCGATCGTGACGAAGGCCACGGCAAAAACCGCGTTGATTACGACGCGCGGTTTTCCCGACATTCTGCTCATGAAGGAAGGCGGAAAACTCAACCCGCACGATTTCACGCAGGACTACCCCGAGCCCTATCTCCCCCGACGCCATACCTTCGAAATCACGGAGCGCGTCGGTCCTGAAGGCTGTGTGATCGCCGCGCTCGACGAAGCGGAGGCACGTACCGTGATTGAACAATTGCGGGCGCGGGGCTTCGAAGCGGCCGCAGTGTGCTTTCTCTGGTCGATCTCCAATCCTGCACACGAGCAACGCTTTGGCGAACTGCTCAGCGAACTGGCGCCCGAGATTTCGTTCACGCTGTCGCATCGACTCGTACCCATCGTGCGCGAGTACCGGCGTGCGTCTGCCACGGCCATCGACGCCTCGCTCAAACCGCTGATGCAACGACACCTGCGCGAACTCGAAGAAGACTTGCGCGCGGCTGGCTTCGCCGGACATATTCTGGTGAGCACCGCTTCCGGCGGTTGCAACCACGTCGACGGGCTGATCGAGAAGCCGATTTACACCATTGGCTCGGGTCCCGCCATGGCACCTATCGCCGGGCTGACGTTCTCGAGCGCCGAGCGTCTGGGCAGCAACGTTATCATCTGCGACACGGGTGGCACCACGTTCGATGTCGGACTCGTGCGCGATGGGCGGCTCACGTTTTCTCGCGATACGTGGCTTGGACCCGCCTACACCGGCGACCTGCTCGGCATCTCGGCAGTCGACATGCGCTCGATCGGCGCGGGTGGCGGCAGCATTGCCTGGATCGATGAAGGTGGGCTGATGCGGGTCGGTCCGCAATCCGCCGGTTCGGAACCGGGACCTGCGTGCTACGGGCGTGGCGGCACGGAGCCAACCGTGTCGGACGCCGCCGTCGTGCTCGGCTATTTCGATCCTGACTACTTTCTCGGCGGCCGTATGGCGCTCGACGTGGTGGCCGCCAAAGCCGCAGTCGGCAAGCTGGCTGCCGCGCTCAAGCTCAGCGTCGAGGAAACGGCTTTCCAGATCATGAGCCTCGCGAGCGATCTGATGGTGCGAGCCATCGCCGATGTCACGATCAACGAAGGCGTCAACCCGCGAGAAAGCACGATTGTTGCGGGTGGCGGTGCCGCAGGCATCAACATCATGGCCATCGCGAAGGAACTCGGTTGCGAGCAGGTCGTGCTACCCAAGGTTGCATCTGCGTTGTCGGCTTCGGGCATGCAGTTCGCGAACATCGTCGCGGAGGAAACCGCAAGCCTCGCCATGCTGAGCGACACGTTCGACCGGCAGGCCATCAACACGACGCTGCGGAATCTGGAAAACCGGCTCGAAGATTTTCGCGCGGAGCTGCCCGATCAGTCGGCCGACTATCACATCGAATTCGTCGCCGAGGCGCGCTATCAGGGGCAAGTCTGGGAACTGGACACCCCACTCGCGAGACCGCTATTCGAGACGGACCAGGACGTCAAGGATTTCGTCGCCGCGTTTCACCTCGTCCATGAACGTGTATTCGCTGTGCGCGACGAGGGCAGTCAGGTCGAGGTCGTCAACTGGAAGGCACGCATGACGGTGTCGCTTGCGTCGACGTCGGTGTCCAGCGCCCCGGCGGCCAGCGCTGCACCGAAGGGCCGTGTCGATGAGCGCAACTGCTTCTTCGGCGGAGTCGAGCCGATTCTCACGCAGATCTACAAAGAGAAACACATCTTCCCGGGTCTGCGCATCGAAGGTCCCGCAATTATCGAAGAGCCGACCACGACACTGGTCGTCAACCCCGGCATGGCCGTGAGTGTGAGCGCGCATGGCAACTATCTGCTCCATATTTCGAAGTGAGGTGGGCTCCATGAATGCAAAACAGACGTCGGATTTCGATCCGTATATGACGGCCATTATCGCGAACCGTATCGACGGCATCGTGCGCGAGATGACCCACACCTTGCTGCGTGCGGCGCGATCGGCTGTGATCAATAGTGCGCGCGACTTCAGCTGCTCGATCTGTACGGCAGACAACCAGCTCCTCGCCGCCGCGGAGGGCTTGCCGATCCATATCTTTGGCAGCCACCTGCAGACGAAAACGATGAGTCAATACCACGCGGGCGATCTGCGTGAAGGCGACTGCTACCTCCACAACGATCCTTACTCCGGCAACACCCACCCGGCCGATCACACGTTTCTGGTGCCCGTCTTCATCGATGGCGAACATCTGTTCACGACGGTTGCGAAGGCGCATCAGGCGGATATCGGCAACGCGTCACCGACGTCGTATATGGCGACGGCGCGCGACGTCTATGAAGAAGGCTCACTGATATTTCCAGCGGTTCGGGTCCAGCGCGACTTCAAGATGGAAGAGGATATCGTGCGCATGTGCCGTTCGAGAATTCGCGTGCCAAACCAATGGTACGGGGACTTCCTTGCCGGCATTGGCAGCGCGCGGATTGGCGAGCGCCGTCTGAAAGAGCTTTGCGACAAATACGGCATCGACCGCATCAAGGCGTTTATCCGCGACTGGCTCGACTACTCCGAGCGCCGCATGGCGCAAGCCATCGCGAAGCTGCCCAAGGCGACACTGAAGAACACCGGGAAGCACGATCCGTTCGGCGACCTGCTGCCCGACGGCATTCCGTTGAACGTGACCGTGAACATCGACCCCGACGCGCAGCAGATCGATATCGATCTGCGCGACAACGTCGACAACGTCGAGTGCGGATTCAACGTCAGCGAGGCGACCGTCACGTCGTCGACTGTGGCCGGAGTCTTCAACTCGATCGACCCGACCGTGCCGCGCAACTCGGGTTCATTCCGGCGCGTGCGCGTGCAGTTGCGCGATGGTTCAGTGGCCGGCCGGCCGAAGTTTCCGCATAGCTGCTCGGTTGCCACGACCAATATTGCCGACCGTCTTATCAACATCGTGCAGTCGGCATTCGCACAGATCGGCGAGAACTGGGGGCTTGCGGAAGGCGGCATCGGCATGGGCGCGGGATTTGCCGTCGTGTCGGGAAAGGATCCCCGCACAGGCGGTAGCGAATACGTCAACCAATTGATCATTGCGAGCGCGGGGGGACCGGGAAGTCCATGTGCGGACGGTTGGCCGACCTATGCGCTGCCTGTGATTGCGGGGCTCATGTACCGCGATTCGATTGAGGTCGATGAACTCAAGCATCCGATGCTCTTCAAGTTCCTGCGCGTGATGTCAGGAACTGCGGGGGCGGGCCGCTTCCGCGGTGCACCCGCGATGGAGATTTGCTACGGTCCGCGCGACTCGACAATGGAAGCGCACTGGCCCTGCGACGGAACGCACTTTCCTGCGAAGGGTGTAGCAGGCGGCCACGACGGCTATCCCGCGCAGCACTTCAAGATCGACGCGAACGGTGCGGAAACCGAGTTGCCGAATATCGTTGCCGAGCAACTGGGCGACGGCGAATTCGTACGCGGCAACCATAGTTCGGGCGGCGGTTACGGAAATCCGCTCGAACGCGATCCCCGGCGCGTCCTCCACGACGTGCTCGAGGGCTATGAAACCGTCGAACGCGCACAAACAGTCTATGGCGTGGCATTCACCGGCCGCATCGCCGACGAGTCACTGGCCGTCGATGTCCCTGCCACATCAAAGCTTCGGCAGGTGGGTGCGACCGAGCTGTCGCCCGTCGACTGAGTTTCGACGCAGTCGTCCAGGTTCATTCAGCTGACAGTACGGAGACCATCGATGCGGCACGCGAGTGCCGCGCGATGGCAGATTGCATGACGGGCTGAATGAGCCACGGCGGACCTCGCTCAGCAGGACCGATACACAACCTCCGACTTTTCCTCTCATTAACTAGCAACACTATATTCGATAAGGTACAGGGCGATGAATCGCAAACGGGAAATGCATCGGCTCGACAGGGGTCATCCTGGCGTGAGCGATCTGAACAACGCGCTGCTGCGATGCTGCGTCATCGGACTTGCGCTTGCAACAAGTGAAATCGCGCAGGCACAGACTAGCGTCACGCTGTACGGCATCATCGACACGGGGATCGACTATGCCAGCAACGTTGCGCAGGTCAGCAACGTTGCGGTCGTTCAGGGCAGCGGCGCGAAGCTCGTGCAGGAGTCGAGCGGCGTTCCGCTGGGAAGCCGCTGGGGCCTGCATGGTGTCGAAGACCTCGGCGGCGGGCTCAACGTGATCTTCACGCTCGAGAGCGGCTTCAGTTCGGTCAACGGTGCGCTGGGCGCGACCAGCACGTTGTTCTCGCGCAATGCGTTTGTCGGCCTGTCGAGCGCCCAATATGGCACGGTGACGTTCGGCAAACAGTGGGACGCGATCGTCGACGACGTCGAATCGTTCACACTCAACGGCAATCTCGGCGGATGGTATTTCTCGCATCCGAACGATATGGACAACACGGACAACGGGTTCTCGATCAACAACGACGTCAAATACGTCAGCCCGTCGGTTGGTGGTCTCAAGGCCGAGGCCCACTACTCGTTCGGCGGCCAGGCGGGTCAGTATTCGAATGATTCGTCGTACGGTGGCGGGTTGTCGTACAGCAGCGGCGCGTTTGGTGCAGGGGCCGCTTACCTGCGTGTGAACAACCCCGAGACCGCGGTAGCCGGTTATCAGAGTGGCGGCGGCTACCTGAATTCCGTCTACGGTGACGCGCTGGCCCAGGCGCGCAGTCAGCAGATCGTTGCGGTCGGCGCGGCTTATCACTTCGACGCGTTCCAACTCCTCGGCGATTTCACGAACGTCGTGTTCCAGCAGGGCGACGCGGGTCGCAACGTCGTGTTCCAGAACTACGAGATCTCAGGCATCTACACGCTGACACCAGCCTGGACGCTGGCAGGCGGGTATACGTACACCACCGGCCGGGATCACGAGACCGGCGAAGAGCCGAAATATCAGCAGATCAATCTGCTCGCGCAGTACGCGTTCTCCAAACGCACGGCCCTCTATCTGATGGCGGCACTTCAGCGTGCGCTCGGGTCGGCCCGGTACGCGCAAATTGCCGGATTCAACCCCTCGGGAACCGACCAGCAGGCCGTCGTGCGCCTGGGTCTGACCCACCATTTCTGAACGCCGGCGCACTGGCCGCTGCAATCCAAAAGTTAGGGCGGCGCATGCCAAGAACTGAGAAAAACGTTCGCTTATAGTCGATTCCGTTCCATCGGGCCGCCCTCAGCGCGCAGTTATCTCGAATCGATCGATATCACGGAGCATCCCATGAATCACAACCGGCTTCCCCGCCTCGTCTGCGCCACGCTGGCGTGCTGCGCCATGGTGACGAGCTTTGCTACGCACGCGGCCAACTGGTATCCGCTCCCTGCCGAGTCGGTCACGCCGCCGCTCGATCCGAACGGCGCCAGGGCCGACATCCAGTACGTACCACTCACCAGAGCGACCAGGCCCTGGAACATCTGCGTCTCGTTTCCACATATGAAAGACGCCTATTGGCTAGGTGTGGACTACGGGGTGATTCAGGAGGCGAAAGATCTCGGGGTCAAGGTGCACGTCTTCGAAGCAGGCGGCTATACGAACCTCGGCACGCAAATTTCGCAGCTTGAAGATTGCGTGGCGAGTGGTGCCGATGCCGTCGTCATCGGTGCGATTTCGGCCGATGGACTCAACAACCTGGCAAAGACCCTGTCTGCCCGCAAGATTCCGGTCATCGACCTCGTGAATGGGATGACGTCGCCGAACGTCTCGGCCAAGTCGCTCGTCTCGTTCTACACCATGGGGCACGCGACCGGCGAGTATCTGGCTGCACGCCATCCTGCCGGCTCACCAGCGACAAAAGTCGCATGGTTCCCTGGACCTGCTGGGGCGGGCTGGGTCGAATCCGCTAACAAAGGCTTCATGGACGCCGTGAAGGGCAGCGCGATCCAGGTACTCGAGCCGAAGTACGGCGACACCGGCAAGGAAGTACAAGGCAAGCTAATCGAGGAAACACTTCAGGCGCACCCCGACGTGTCCTACGTCGTCGGCACCGCGGTGACCGCCGAAGTCGCCCCGGACATCCTGAAAGCGCGTCATCAGCAAGGCAACGTCAAGGTGTTGTCGTTTTATCTGAGCCCAGAAGTCTACAAGGGCATCCAGAACGGCACGATCCTCGCCTCCCCGGCCGACGGCATGGTGCTGCAGGGCCGTATCGCGATCGATCAGGCGACTCGACTGCTCGAAGGCAAGGACGTCGTCAAACACGTGGGCCCGAAGATCGAGGTCATCGATGCGCGCAATATCGGTGCGATTCATCGCGACACCGTGCTCGCGCCGCCTGATTTCACCGCGCAATTCAAGGCCAATTGACCGGCTCGGCTGCACACGACGCATCGCGCTGACGCAACACAGCGTGCTCATGAGACCTGCTTCGACGGGAGCACCGATGAATCACACAGACGCCGCACCTGCGGTTCCTCCACTACTCGAACTTCGGGGTGTCTCGAAGCAGTATCCAGGCATTCGCGCGTTGAATCGCGTCAGTCTGTCGGTTATGCCGGGCGAGGTGCACATCCTGTTCGGCGAGAACGGCGCTGGCAAATCGACGTTGATCTCGCTGATTGCCGGTGCACAGCAGGCGAGCGAGGGCGAGATCAGGCTCGATGGCACGCCGGTGTCGTATGCGTCCGTTCGCGACGCGCGCCGGATGGGCATCAGCACCGTGTTTCAGGAGTTCTCTCTGGTTCCCACCATGACCGTTGCCGAGAACCTGTTCCTCGGCGACGACGTTGGCCGGCTCGGCTACCTGAATCGACGGGCACAGCAACGTCGCGCTGCTTCGATACTCGATGAGCTCGGTTTCGACCTCGACGCGCGCGTGCTGGTGAGCCAGCTGTCGCGCGCCGAGCAGCAGATGGTCGAGATAGCCAAGGCGCTGCATGCGAAAGCGCGATTGCTGATTCTCGACGAACCGACTGCGTCGCTGTCGGACCGTGAGACGGATCGGCTGTTCGAGTTGATCGGGCGACTCAAGGCGCAGCGCGTGTCGATCATCTACATCACACACCGGATGCAGGAAATACGCCGGATCGGCGACCGGATCTCGGTTCTGCGCGATGGCAACTGCGTAGGGACGTTCGATGCGCAAGCCGTGCCTGAGGGCGAATTGATCAGCCTGATGGCCGGCCGCGCCGTCGGCGAGATCTTCCCCGAGATCGCGTATCGCCCGGCAGCCACGTTGCTCGAAGTCAAGGATCTGAGCACGGCATCCGGTGTCACGTCCGCATCGCTGGTGGTCCAGCGTGGCGAGGTGGTCGGTATCGCTGGTCTGGTCGGATGTGGAAAGTCGGAACTGGTGCGTGCGGTTTTCGGCGTCGAAACAATCACATCAGGTTCAGTTGTGTTCAGAGGGAGCACCGTGGTGCGGCCGACGCCCTCCCGAATGCTTGCACGCGGTCTCTTTTACCTTCCGTCCGACCGCCGCGCGGAGGGTCTGGTGATGTCGTTCACGTCGCAAAACAATATGACGCTGCCCGCGCTTCGCGGCATACAGCTACGCAGCAGGTTCGGCTGGCTGTCGACACGGCGCAAGCGGCATACCGCCAATGCGCTCGCCGAGCGGGTCGGACTGAACGCGCGCAACGTCAATCGAAGCGTGGGTTTGCTGTCCGGCGGCAACCAGCAGAAGGTGGTGTTCGCCAAGGGGCTGGTCGAGCCACGCGAACTCTTCATTTTCGACGAGCCCACCGTGGGGGTGGACGTCGGGACGCGAAGCACGCTTTACGCGCTGATCAAGCGTCTCGTCGACGACGGCGCCGGTGTGGTCATCGTCTCGTCCGATCTACCCGAAGTGCTCCATCTCTCACACCGCCTATATGTGATGCGGGCCGGGCGCATTGTCTCGGAGCTTGAAAGCCAGCACGCGACGCAAGACGAAGTACTGAGCCATTTTTTTGAACGCAGCGAAGCAACCGAGGCGACACTGTCATGACGCAATCTTCGAATCTGGATGGAAAAACCACCCAACACGCGGCGGCCGATCTCGACGCGCCATCGACCGGTCACACGCCGTTCGCCCTGATCAGCAACGTGTTTTATCGGACCGGTGTGTTGCCGATCATGCTCGCCATCGCGCTGATCGTGTTCTCGCTGCTCGCACCGAAATTCTTTGGACTCGAGAATCTGACGAACCTGCTACGTCAGTCGGTCTACCTAGTACTCGTCTCGCTTGGGCAAATGCTCGCACTCGTCACCGGGGGCTTCGACCTGTCGGTGGGAACCACGGTTGCGCTGACGTCGGTGGTCTCGTCCATCGTCATGAGTGCCATCGCCGCAAGTCATCCAGAGTGGGGCTACCTGGCGATTGTCGCGGGCTGTCTTGCCGGTGCACTCTCCGGCCTCGTGATCGGCCTCATCAACGGCCTGGGCGTGGCCCGCTTCGGCGTCTCACCGTTCATTATGACGCTCGGCATGCAATCGGTCGGCTTCGGCGTCGCGCTCTTCCTGACCAACGGTGTGCCGGTAACCGGACTTCCCGACGCGTTCGGACAGGTCTTTGGCTTCGGCACGCTGCTAGGCTTGCCAGTACCCGTCGTCATCACACTCGTCATCTTTGGTGCATTCGCATTCATGCTCGACAGAACGGCTCTGGGGCGCTTTTTCTTCGCTGTCGGTGGCAATGAGAAAGCCGCGCTGCTGTCGGGCATCAACACCAGGGGGGTGCTGGTGTGCACCTATGCGATGTGTGCCTTGTTCTCGTCGCTGTCCGGCCTGCTGATGACCGCGCGTGTGTCCAGCGGCGAGGCCAACATCGGTAGTTCGCTCGCACTGGAATCGATCGCAGCGTGCGTGATCGCGGGCGTCAGTCTGCGGGGCGGCACCGGGCGCGTTGGCTATGTCGTGCTTGGCGCGATTTTCATTGGGCTGGTCCAGAACGGTATGAATCTCGCAGACATCAATTCCTACCTGCAGGTTATCGTGCTTGGCGCATTGCTCATCGTCGCAGTACTCGCCGATAAGGTCAGGTATCGGTCGATACGGCACGGCAACTAGCCCGCGATCAATCTTCTACTATCTGATGCCGTCGGTCCTAAATGTTTTCAATTTCCTTCATCTCACTGTGAGTAATCTGCCACGAGCGAGACACGAGGCTCGTCGGCCTGATAACCCAAGCCAGCGGGATGCTTGTGTTCCGAAACGATCCGCGCAGAGATCGCGCAATTGACGAAGTCCACATCTTTATCGAGATTACACCACTCTTATTGCGCATTTGAGCCAGCGCAATCTCCGCAGATTTAGTCAACAGACGGAACTCTCTTCTGGATGAACGTCCGATTTTGATTTCAGAGCTGTCTGTCGCTGGGTCAAGTCGTCTGTCCGCTAATGGCCGAATTTGCCGGACGCGATAGGCAGCAGCCGACCCACAAGCGACCTTCGGACTTCTCCAAAGCAGCCTTTCGACGTCGCTATATGCATGCGTCCGACAAGACGCTGTGTCTCGGCCACGAAGCTTCCTTTGATAAATTCAGTCTGGCCGATCTCCGAGGATCTCAGGAACAAGCGAGTTGCTGGCAACGAATGCCGCTCACGGGTTCCGCCTGCCCGGAACGTAGCGATGCGGTCAGGGCGCGGTCAGAGAGCGCGCATACCCTAAACCTCGCGTCATAGAAGGCGGGGCCAGCGTTAAGCGTGCGCAGCATCTCCGATAGAACAAAAGCAGATGACACAGCGCCGACGAACGGAACCGCGACTGACTTGCCTGCGACCAGAACGCGACCGCATTCGTCCGGCGCAAGCGCGCCGTAGCCCTGGTTCGCCTCCGCCCGGCGACGCGCCCGTTCTTCCCTTTCCCGGCGCGCCTGCGCGTTCTCAAGTGGCCACAAGTCAGCCGCAGGCCGCCGGTTCGGCCACGTATGCACAGCTACGGAGTCGAAAGTTCCAACTTCGCCGCCCAAGCCTGAATCGAAGATCAACGGAAAGCCCGCTTGGGTTAACCACTGACGCGCCTCGTTGTCGTCGAATCCCGACAGCGCAATCACGGGCTCACGATCACTTCGACGATAATTCCCATCTACGAACCGCTCAATCAGCCGGGTATCGAATCCGCGCTTCATAAGCCATTCCGACACCACACGGGTCTTGGGGTGTCCGAGCGTGTCGCTATTCAATAGAGCGCCCGTTTCCAGATTCGGCGATTCGACCAGGTCGTCGTCGCATAGATAGATTCTTGAGCCTTTGGTGGTAGAAAACGGCAGACATGCCAGTGCCCAAAGGTAGGCTTGTCCAAGGTGGCCCAACCCGAAGCAGGAAAGCTCCACCGGGGCTTCGTCAATGGCGCCCCCAATCGAGTCGGACGAATCAACCGGCAAGTCCGGTCGCCACAACGAAAATCCGATGGCGCGGCGTGCAGCCGCTACGCTAATACGCGCGAACGAAGCAAACACCTCGCCCACCGCCACGGCTGCAGCGGCAAGCGGTGCCAGCGCACACCATGGACGCTCAGGAAGCCGCGCGACCTGCGCCGCAGGTCCGACACTCACTTTCCAGCCATCAAAGGTAATGCGCAGGGAAAGCCTTCGCGGGTCCGCATCACCCAGCAGGATGTGAACCCGGTCGGGATCGACGCCTTCAAGGTGACGCTGCCCACCGAGTTCCTCCAGCGCGTTCCCCAGCGTCGGCTGCAAGCTGACGCGCACGAGTGTCCGTGCCGCCCATACGCTGTCCGGCGCGATCACCTGCACCGGAGCAGCAAAGCACTTTACGGCGAGATTTACCACCGTAAGGAGCGCCACCTGCTTTGCATTGGAATTTGCAACGTCGGCGCCGACTACGATTTGCAATCGGCGAGCCGCACGTGCGATCCGGGATTCTTTCGGTGCGGTCCCGTCACGGTCAAGCCAGATTTTGTCGATACGGGACAAATTGCCTGGAAGCTCCGATATTTCGATCATTGCATCACCACAAGGAGAGACGCACGGGGACATTCGCGTCCCCTGCGTCGAAAGACCGCCACTGGCGCTTCCCGAGAAAGCGGTGAATGCCCACCCTCGAAAGCGACCACAACGACGTGTCGCCGAAGCTCGGCAGGATCAAGGCGACGTGCCCGGCGATCGGGATCATCGGGTTGGCCTTGTCTACCGAGCTCTGACGGACATCCGGCGTCGGGTGCGTATGCACGTCAGCTAGCACATGCAGCCCGCGTCTGTTGCAGACTTCCCACAAAGAGGAGAAGCCCGTCCGATGGAACTCGACGATCCCGTGACTCAGCGCCCTGGGGTCCAGATCGTCATAGCAAATGAAATCGACGACCTGGCGCTTGGGGGCATTCTGCCGACCGAGGAGAAACGCTCCGGATTCCCGTCGGCCGCGGCTACGTGAAGCGAGCTGGCGCACCAGCCGACGCCACAGCATGAGCGGGATTTCGATCTGGTCGCTATTGGCCAAGATAGTCCCCGCAGTTGAGCCAACGATAGACGAGCGTGATGAAATCAGTCAGCTTCACGGTCGGATTCCATGCATCCTTCGTCCAGGGGTGTCCCGGAATCGCGAGCCGGTCGTAATGGTGATAGAAACCACGACCAGGCGCGGCCCATCCGGCGACCTTGAACACTGACGCAACGGTAGAACCGGATCGGCCTTTGGGCCATTTTTCAGGAGCGAGGAAGGTGCCCGTGCCCGGATCCCAAAAACCGCCCGTGCTGGCTTGGCTGCCGTATTGGTCAACATTCCATCGCACCAGCCACTGATCCGGGCTGTTGGGTCGAATCCCTGCCGCGATCCATGTATCGACGTAAGGCCAGACAAGTTCTGACACCGGCGTTGCGAGCGCCCAGCGGCCCCCCGCAACACCAGCGCGAAAACGCCCCCCCGTCAGTTCCGCCTCAAGCAGCCGCTGCGCGTTCGTCGACATGGTCAGCCCTGCGGATTGACTTCTTTGACCAGGTTGAACTCGAGCGCATGCTGCCCGGGACGCAGAAGTTCGCCAAGGTGCTGGTCGATCCGCGGAATTTCCTTGGACGGCTCCAGTTCCAGCACCAGTTCTGCACCATCGGCGTCGTCGATATGAAAGCGCTTCTTGGCCCACACCGTGACGGTTTCAATCGTCGCGGCGGGAGAAAAGTGGCGCTTGGGCTTCTGGCCGTTGTAATTCACCATCACCGTGACGCTGCGTGCCGCCTTCGTGTGAATGTGCCGCTTCTCAGGCAGCAGGAGTGCCAGCACGGTCAAACTCACGTCGGCCGGCGCGTGAGTGTCGCACTCGCCATCTACGTCGGTACGCGCCTCCTCGGCCTCTCCTACGAAAACGAACTCGCCATCTCCGGGCAGCGCGTTGTGGCGCGCGAGCGCGTCCTTCAGCAGCTCGTCGCCTGCCGCCTCGATTACCTGCGGGTCCCCGCAGCCGTGCAAAAACAGTTCAAATAATTGGGGTTCCATCGAACACCTCACGCAAAAACATGGTTGCGATCGTGCGAGGGGCATGGCAGACTTGTTGTCCAGACAAACAACCTCGCCTCGTTTTATGCGCAGACGCGGCATATTGGAGCAAGTGCATCCGTTGTCTGGCTAGACAACAGCCTGACAGAACTTTTTACTGCTGTCAAGCAGAGGACGCGGTGCGTCCGTATTTGCCTGCTCATGGGCCACTGGGCGTGGCTCGACCGAGATGACGACTGCGAGCTACCGTCTGTCGCTTGTGAATATTGATTTCGGAGAAACCTGATGCCCCAGACCGGCCTAGGCGCAGCGCTGCGAGCGCTGCGTGAACGCCGAACGCTCTCACAGCGCGAATTAAGCGAACTCAGCGATGTGGATAACGCCTACATCAATCGCCTTGAGAGCGGCGAGAAAACCAACCCGACGCCCGACACTTTGGCCAAGCTGATACGCGCGCTGAAAGCGCCAGAACGCGATGCTGCGATGGTCAAGTGGCTCGCGGATCATGCGGACGCGTCGGTGGAATTGGTCAAATATGTGCTTGACCACGCGGAGATTCCGGTGGACTACTTCATCTCCGCCGCGGGAATGCGATTTCGAGGCGACGCTCGACCCACTCCTGAAAAACTCATCGAACGGGTCAAGCGTCTTTACGAAGCCGAAGACGACGAGGAGTAGGCCGTGGATGATCAGGATGTTCAGCGCATCGCGCGCGACTGGATTTCAGACCTGGATCTATCGAACATCCGAAACGATCTCACGCCATACATCAAGAAGGCCAACGCCCGATTGCATGTGGAGGACTTGGGCTCGGGACAATCGGGCACTACCGTCACCATCAGGGGCAAGACACACATCACCGTCAACTCAGGCGAACCCGATGAGCGGCAACGGTTTACGATTTGCCATGAGATTGCACACATCGTACTTGGCCTTCCTTCCCGGCACGAACTTGTTCCGCAATGGGGATATGTCAAGCGCGACCAGAATGAAGTCTTTTGCGACACCTTCGCCGCAGAACTGCTCATGCCCTGGCAGCAGTTCCAGACGATCATTCGGGACATCGACGAACCGAGCCTCGCCGCCATACAACAATTAGCTCAGGAGTTCAAAACATCGTATCCCGCGGCTTGCTCGCGCTTCGCCCAGTTTGCACCATTCCCCTGTGCATTCGTGACAATGGAGTCAGGGCGCATACGCTACGCCGCACGCTCGACGACATTGCGTCAGATGGGTGCGAAGATTCCATCGAAGTCACCTATCCCCGATGCCTCCGTTGCAGCGCGGCTGCGCGCCTTGGAAAAAAGCGGTACGGAACAAGGCACCGTGGAGCAGGACATATGGTTCGACGATTGGGAGGTCGGGCTCGATCTCACTGAACTCGCCAGGCACTATGCGAAAACGGATACCACCGTGTCATTGATTTGGTTTTCTGAGGAAGACGCGCCTAGAGTCGAAGTCGACAGATTCGGCAGTCGCATCATCGAGGACGAAGGCCTGTCCGAACTGACGGGTGAGCTTTCGTTTTCCAAGCGGAGCAGACGCAGATGATCGTCGATTTCTGACGGCGATCGGTCCTCCAGTTTTCACGTCCTCTCGTAGCCTGGGCGATGCGCACCGCAAAGCCGTGCTGGGCACGAATGCGAAGCCCGAATTCTGGTCCGAGTTTCCCGTCGTTGGGATACTCGTAGGAAATTGTCATCATTATTCGCGACCGTGTCGACCGTCTGCTCCTGGCCGACTGTTGCCCGATGCGTTTTGACTCAGTTCGACCCGGAGCCGAAGGTCTGGTTGTTGCAATCCCAACGGCGGGTATCGCAAGGGAACGGCCCGTCACGACCACAGAATTGCCGCCGAACAGCAATGCCGACGCCTCGG
Organism: Paraburkholderia sp. J41; assembly: GCF_905220235.1. Lineage (NCBI taxonomy): Bacteria > Pseudomonadati > Pseudomonadota > Betaproteobacteria > Burkholderiales > Burkholderiaceae > Paraburkholderia > Paraburkholderia sp. J41. Next base: position 108,168 of record NZ_CAJMZE010000002.1, read on the forward strand.
CTAGCGCAATTGCTCAACCTCAACATCCGAAGCGTCTCTCGTCGCTGTGGTCGAGTTAACCACGCTGGGAGCAGTCGCGCGATTGCGCTCGCGAATGTATGGCGCAATCTCGTTGAATAAGGCGCGTGCTTTTCTGCGTGCTTCTTTCGGCATTGGCATCGGCTTCTCGCTGCCTCCTGGCTGGAATTTGTAGCCCCATTGGGAGGTATAAATTTCACGATGAGCCTGGAGTACGCCAGTGAGCTTCGCCACTTCGATCAGGCCCGTTGCTTCCAGCAGATAGCGAAGTTCGTCGTCGCGTGCGTGAGCAAGAGCGATGAGGAAGATGTAACGCAATTCAAGGTACGTTAGCTGGGCCTGTACAACGTCCAGATAGAACGCTTTCTCACGGCCATCAACGTCTGACTCATGGATATGCCGAAGAAGAAGCTTGAAGGACTCCACATATCGAGCATGTCTCTGTAGGTGGGTGTAGATTGCCCGATAGTGAGCAAAAGTTAGGGCGGCTTTTACATCTTCGACTGGAAGACGAACGCCCGCCCTCCTTAATCTTTTTACCGCACTGAGCGACGCTGACAGGCCTTGCGCGCGTAGGTCTTCATCCAATGCGCTATGCATATGAGCCAGCGCATCGACACCGGAGAATGCTTGATCGTTTGTTCGAACTTTTAGAGTTGCGAGCGCGCCGCGATAAATGTCCAGCAGCCTAAAGAATTTTTCCTCCGACCACTCCGAATTTTGCCGCTTTCTTTCCGCACGAATTTCCTTTCTCTGGTCGATGAGCTGCTGCCGCTGTAAGAAGATGGTGACTATCAGTCCGGCAAATGCGAGCGCGGTGAACAAAGTATTCAGACCGCCAAACGCGTCGCCGAACACCCCTGCGCCTTCTCCGCCTTTGATCAGGGTCGACCATCCCGGCCAAATGATCACAGTGAAGCCAGCGCAAAGACCAATGACGGCCAAAAACAAGAGAGCAGAAAGTGCCCACGCAACGGTAGAACGCTCCGAATGAGGATTTGATTTCTCACCTTTTGGCTGCTCGATTTGCGCTGCTTCGGACATAGTCGCTCCAGGCTTGCATAAGTTAACGACGCTTCGCGCAGAGATCGCCGCGTCGTTAAGCACTTTTAGTTTTGTCTTCGATTGTACGTGCGAGTCCCATCTCAGCAAATTCGGTATGTCGAATGCGGCAGTCGCTGAGTCGACAGCACTCACTCGGCGAAGCCGGTAGCGACGGTTTGTCGTTGCCACTCCACGAGCGATCGATCTATGGAGGCAAGCGGGCATACCGACGGCCAGTGCAAACGACCACTTTGGCCAAAGTGTGCACACAGCTCGTTTGACAAGTTCCGGAATATTGCTGCCGTTCGAACGGCAGAGTTCTACGCTCGCCGAACGCCCGATTGTGGCCGGTTTCTGCACATCGCAGCTTGGATTCCGCCGATGCATTTTCCCGGAATTTTCAAGATAGGCGTCGACAGTTCGTCATGTCAGAACGGACACCGCCGTCGTCGTTGAGCGCACGCGCCACTGGTCCCGCAGCCAGGCTATCGATACGATGATGAAGAGTCTGCCCGAACAACCTTTGTTCACGGCCAGACTGGTACGCCGTCTAGTCCTGCGGTTTCAGGCAAGCCGCACATCAGGTTGGCATTTTGCATTGCCTGACCGGCAGCGCCCTTACCGAGGTTGTCGACCACGCCCATCGCGATCACCAGGTTGCGTTCGGGGTCTGCAGCGTAGCTGACAAACGCGAGGTTCGAACCTGTAGCCCATTTCGTCTGCGGCGGTTTGTCTGCCACGCGGACGAATGCGCGGCCAGCGTAGAAGCGTCGCGCCGCGGCCAAGCACTGTTCGGTGGTCGCGCGGCCACGACAATACACGGTGACAAGTACGCCGCGGGTCATCGGCACCAAGTGTGGCGTGAAGACCAGGCCTGCCGCGCTGCCCCCGCTTAGCCGCTCGATCGTCTTGCCGATTTCGGGCATGTGGACGTGTTTGAGGAGACCGTAGGGTACTAAGTTCTCGTTTGTCTCTGCGTAGCCGAACTTGCTTTCAGCGCCGCCTCGACCGGCACCGGAGATGCCGGTCTTCGCGTCAATCACAATGTTCGCGGGCTCAATCAGCTTGTCAACGAGAAGGGGCGCCAAGGCATTGAGCGTCGCGGCGGGGAAGCAGCCGGGATTTGCGATGCGCTGCTGCCCCGCAATCTGGCTCGGCCAGACGTCGGCGAGGCCGTACACCCAACCGTCGACGTATCGGTGGTCACCGCCGATGTCGATGATTTTCATGTCGCGTGGAACGCGAGCGAGCGCCTCGGTCGACGTACCCGTGGGAAGAGACGCAAACAGTACGTCGAGTTTGGGCAAGGTCGCCGGATCCCACTTTTGAATTACAAGATCGGCCAGCTTCGCTGGCACACCGGGGAAACGGTCGACTAATCGGCTGCCCGCGCTGCCCTCGCCCGCAGCATAGACTAGCTCGAAAGACGGGTGGCTTGCGATGATACGCATCGCCTCACCACCGCCAAAGCCGCTGATCCCCACAATCCCCACGCGAACGCTCATCGTGTTTTCCTGCTTCTGAAGTGATCGAAGAAGTCCATTCTATGGCAACGAGAAACCGGGCAACCAAGGCTCTTTCTCACATCGCCGGATTGTCGACGATGTAGGTGGATGACTGGAATGACCGCTGTTGGCCGTTCGGTGCCCTCGGATCATCATCGCCCCGCGCAGCGGTTGCTGCGCCGCACGAGCAGACTCAACCATTGAATCCGGATCCCGATTAAACGTGGGGCGAGACGCGGACACGATCACATTGCAGGCGCCCCGCGGAGGAGCGCGATTGATCGCTGTGCTGTGCTCTGCTGCGCGACTGACCAACGTCCCGAGGTTACCTTCGTCACGCATACGCAGTGCACTTTCCGCGACTGTTCAGCCCGTCACATCGTACGGTATCGTTCATGGGGCAGCCAGACGCTTCCGCACTCGGAGCGGTCCTGGTTCATCCGCTGCGACGACGCTCCATGTCCGGGATTCCAGAATCGTCCCGCGCTGCGTGCGATAAGCTGGCATCTGTAGCAACGCCGTGCTCCCGTCCACTTCCAGCAAACACCCGGTTACAAGGATGCCGTCGCTGAATTCCACCAGCATTTCATCGCCCGGTGACAGTCGTACGCTGCCGGGCGCTTCGAGGTTACGCAGCAGGGATCCGGGGTATAGATGCGTGTGGTTGGCAGAAACACGCCAAAGCATGAGAGCGCCTCCATCGCGTCCAGCGATACGCCATCTGTGTGACATCAGGCGCGCGAAGCATGACCTCGGCGAGTTCACGGTCTGCTCTGCTCGCCGCCTGGTTAATGTCCGTCCAGCCGAACGGTGCCTCCTAGTTGTCGTCTCCGAGCCTGCCGGGAATGTCCATCTGTTGATGAAGGATACGCACGACCTCGATCAGGGAGGGGGATTCCCTGAAAAACACGACATGCATTCCAACCAGCGCCTTCCTGTAGCCTTCCCGCACGTCTGCGGCGGACAGACTTGGCTGGGTGCCGTCGGCCAGACCAGAAACGGTACTTTCGATGCTCAGGATGTAGCGCTCTGCCTGCGCCTCCCCCCATCTCGCGACTGTGTAATCCCAGATATCATCAAGGTCACGTTCGGCCGCGGGCGAGAGAGCATACGCTCTCATGCGACCTTGTTCCGCTTGCCCGCGACGTACCTGCGGAAGTCAAACGGGCGCGACGGCCCGGACTGTTCGCCTTCGATCAGCGCGTTTCGTAGCGCCTCCAGCCTCGCTTCTTCGGTCTCGAGCAGGCGCAGGCCGGCGCGCACAACGTCGCTCGCTGTGTTGTAGCGGCCGCTGCGCACACGGTTATCGACGAATTCCGAAAAATGTTCACCAAGCGTGAATGATGTGCTTTTGCTCATGACATGCACCTCCTATGCCAAGAATACCAGTTTCTGGTATTCAATGCCCGAGAGCAGTCAGCACACCGTCACCAACCTGATGCTGTAGCACAGTTCGGGACGTTTCCAGATGATGAAGCGCCTGCAGGTAAAGATCCCCACATTTCCACCCGATTGATCAGACCCTTTTTACAGCAACCCGTCAGGCCGTCGCGTCGCGTGCAGCCCGGGCCTGGAGTCCGGCGAGCTGGGTGAGCGCGTCTGTTGCCCGGTCCGCCGGTACAAAGATGTGGTCGTGAAAGGCCGCGGCAACGACATTGCAACTGATATTCGCGTTCGTCAACGCCTCCGCAACCGCTGCAGTCAGTCCAACCGCCTGAAGATCGGAGTGAACTGTGAGCGTGATCCACGCCGCCCGGAAGAGCACCGGCAATCCTTCCCGCAGTGCCGTTGGCTCATCAAGAATGACAGTCATCCCCTCGCGCTCACGAAATGTTGCAACGGGGGCGAGCCGCGTTACGTCACTATCCACCTGAACGGTCGAAAAGACATAGGCACCTTCGTTCAGCTCCGGCCGCATCGAGGCCAGCAGCAATGCAAGATCCGAAACCGGTTGGCTCACGGGTGTTCCTGTCGGACAAAGGTCAATAGGTGGAACGCCAATGGGCGCCCCTGGCAACGTCATCGGGCTATTGTGACTGACGCACAAGATTGTCACTCATAGTGCGTGTCATCATAGAGCGTGGCCTCAAACAGGTCAAATCCGTAGGCTTCGATATCTTCCTTGCCGAGATGTCGATGCAGTACGACCCCCTTGCCCTGTTTGGAAAACGCCTGATTGCACTGCGCAAGGCGCGCGGCTGGTCACAGGAGCGTCTCGCGCTCGAAAGTGGCCTGGCCCGGTCGTACATTGGTGGCATTGAACGCGGACAGCGCAACATCGCTCTCTATAACATCTGTGTGCTTGCCTCCACACTCGGGGTTTCGCCTGCTTCCATGCTCGATTTTGATGAGCTTGCGTGACATTGCGTTGATGATTGGGCATCCCGGTCCGGCCTGTACATCCCTGCGCCTGCAGCCGGTCGTTAGTCCATCAGGCCATCAGTGTGAGGTGAGGTCCCGTGAGACATCGAGCCATCGAACCTAGACGCAACGAAATTGATTTGGCTTCCGAATTATCTGTTCGGGAAACGGCCTTGATTTTTCCACCTGGCCGCCTATGATTCCGGATTGAAGTCGCCCGCTGGAGCCTGTCCAGTATCCTTGCAGTGCCGTCGCCTGTGCGACACCTTTTGCGGTTTTGCTTCGTCCCACCGTCTGGACCACCGCAGGTCTTCTGACCGGAAGCTCTCTCGTTGACCCGTCCTGGGGAATTGTCATTCCCCGACGCGGGCACTGGCGATTCCCCTTTTTCGTTCTGGAGAATCGTCATGAACCACCCTGTCGAATCCCGCAAGTATTTCGATCTTCATCTGCGCGGCCTCGGATATCTGTCCCGCGTCCGCGATGTCACCGCGCGTGGCAACGGCCGCAGCAAGGCCAAACCCTTTCTCGCATGCTCGATCTCGGCGTTTCATGGCGACCCGAACATCGAAAACGGCATCGTCTACCTGCCCCTCGACCTGATCGTCTCCGGCGAAAAGGCAAAGGAGGCAGTCCGCTCCGTCATGGACGACGCCAACGATCCGGACGTGAAGGTGCTCGTTGCCTTCAGGGCAGGCGATCACTATATCCGCACGTTCGAACGCACCGGCAACCGCGCCGGCGAAACGGGCGCCGTGCTCAAGGGACGTCTGCTCAAGCTCTTCTGGATCAAGGTGGACGGCCAGGAGGTCTGGCGTGACGAAGGCGACGACACCGGGACCGGTGCCGATGCTGATGCTGATGCCGATACCTCCCGTGAGTCCGGCAACGGACGTGAGCCATCGACGGGACACGGCGACGACCACGACCTCCCCGAGGCCGGAGAGCCGGTGGACGCCCGCGAGAGCGACGAGTCTGGCGAAAGCGCCTCGGCAAGCGGACGTGCTGCACCGCGCGCCAACCGCTATCCGCCGCTGCGCCGTCAAGGCGGCGGCAACGTCCGTCAACCTGCAACCGGCAATCGTTAAGCAACAACCCTCACGTCCCCCGCTCCGCGCGGGGGATTCGTCTCCACGCGGGCCCCAGCGCCAGCTTTCCGAAGCGATCCATACGGGCCGTTCCGGAAAGCGGGTGCAGGCCCGAGGCTCATCTTCCCGGGTCCCACGGTGGCCCCACTGCGCCGTGCCGTTTGTGCCGGGGCGAACCGTACCGGCCCAGACAAAAGCCTGGCGGCGCACTGCCCGCCAGGCGTTATCCGTGATTCACCTCCCGGGTCAATGACGGATAACCGTTTCACTGCCGGTCTGCCAGTTGCAGGCCCGTCCATCGCGACGTCACGGCGATACCCTTGCAGCCCGTTCCGGTGCCATCGTCTGCACGGCTGCTCCCGGTTCGTTGTTGATCCGTATACGGAAAACCTCTCTTCCCCCGTTGGGGCCTTCGCTCGCCTGACGATCGGGATGCTTCCCTTTTCTCTGCAGGGAGCATCCGATGTCCATCCTGCAACCCCTCGTTCGACGTCCGGCACGGACAACCCTGGCTGGGCGATGCCTCGAACTACACCTGTCCCGCAACAACGGACCGGGCATCGAACATCGCGTCCTGGAACACGAACCATGGTAGCGGTCACCGCTCGATGTCATCCATGACAGCGCAGTCATCTTCAGCGAAGGCAACCACCGACGGTACCTGCGCAAAACAAGATGTCGTCAGGAAGCGTGACGACGGCCCGATGACCAGGCAAGTCCGGTATTGCCCTCCCTTCAAAGCGCCGATGCGCACAGCGCATCGAATTATTTCACCCCCTTCAAGGAAGCAAATCATGACCTGTCCAACACAGCCTGGCGAACCCTTTCCGGATCGCCGCGACGAGATCCAGCAGGAACTCGCCAGACACGGCTGCCGCATGGAGTACGACGCCAAAGCCATGCCGGGAGAAGGCCACGACCTGGTCATCCTCGTCAGGGGAGACGCCGCCAGCAATTTGCCCGAACGGATCCTGCGACTGGCGCAGGAATGGTCGCGGCTAACCGACGATCTGGATATCCCCTGGTAGAGGCCGTGTGCCGCAGTCTTTAGCACTGGAGCCGGTCGACTACCAGCCGACCTTTGCATTACTGAAATCACGTTGTTCAACCCACGCGGGGAATGCTTTCCCCGCCCGGGAAACCGTCCTCCGCCTCTTTCTGGAGGATGTCATGAATCAGGCTGCAGAAACACCAACCATCGTCGCCACCCTCGTACCCGAGGAACGCCGCATGGACATCCTGCCGCGCTATTTCGGCAGACACATGATCCGCGGTGAGATTGCCGTCTATGCGGCCATGGAATCGCTTTGCGACACCTACCATGGCGGATTCTGGGACTATGTCGAACTGTCCAACGGTACCTTCTATATGGCGCCCCGCATGGATGGTCCGCTGACCATCAGTTGCGATGGCAACGGCTACGAGGGCGAGATGAGCAGCGACGCCGCCGGCATCGTGGCCACGCTCTTTGCGCTCAACGCCATGGCATGGTCCACCGAAGACGAAACATTCACTGATCTCTATCACCGTCTGATCGCCTTCATACCGTCTCACGCCGAGGCACGCGAGATCTTCGCCGCGATCGACTGACGTCTCACCATTCCTTTCCCCCTTGCGGAACGCAGCCCGCAGGGGCGTGTCTCCGCGATTCTCCCGGAGACAATCATGCCAACCTGTGCACTCCTCACTTCCCGGTCATTCCGCACCCACGACGTCTTTCGCCAACCAGGCACACTGGTGCATGCGGCGAACTGGCCGGATGAGGGCCGCGATTCGCAGCCGCCCGTTTTTTCGTGCCGCGACGGTCGGTCCCTGCCGCGCTACACCGATCACAATGTCGATCTCCCCGACGGCCTTTATCTCGGACTCTTCAACGGACGCGACGCGCCGTTCACTACTTCGATCGCGTCCGGATTCGACGGCCCGCTGATCGGCCGGCTGCGTTACTGCCATACGGTCGAAGCGCGTGAATTGAAACTCGAGTTCCTCGATCCGTTCGAAGGCCGCGTGTTCTTCCCTGACATGGAAATCATCGCCGGACCTGGCGGCCACGCCCCGACGGGCATGGCCTCGCTACCCGTCCAGCCTGGGCCGGGTTCCGGCGCGATTGTATTCGACGACCGTTACTTCGCCGACTGGACGATCTTCATCATCAGTTCGGTCCGCACCGTCATCGGTCGCGACCTGCGCTCGCAGCAACGGATGTGACTGCGGTCCTGCCGCTGTCGCAACGCTCTCCTTCCTCTGCACCAGCTACACGGTGCATTCCCTGCGGGGCATCACCCCGTACGGGAATGATGCGCCGCTCTACTTGATGAGGTGCATCATGGGATGGCTTTTTGGTCATGGACAGACCCGTTCGCAACTGATCGAACGTCTGACCCGTTACGAAGAACACAGCGGTACGACACGCCGTTGTCTGCGTCACTGCACCAGCGGCAACGTGCTCTGGACCGTGTGGGAAATCGCCCGGCCGGACGAGATGCCGATGCGCTACATCGGCTGCGATCTGCTCGCGTGGGATAAAAGCTGTGCGGGCTGGGGTTACAAGGACATGTGCGAGGAAATGCAGCCCTTCTATTACTCGTGTCCTCTCGCCTACCTCGACATGGTGCCACCCGCCTCGGCCGAATGGCGCGAGCAGGTCCGCGCCTGGCACGCCGCACGTTCTCGCACACTCGCGCCCGGCGACATCCTGACGCTCAGCGGACTGTCGATCAGCGAAGCCCTCGTGGTCAGCCGGCGGCACCGCACGTGGATCGTCGAAAGCGGTGGCCGGCTCTTCAGGTTTCCGCCACGGCTCTTCCGTCACATCACCGGGCAGCGGCGCGCGGATGAAGCCGCCACTCAGCCCCTTGCGTGATTCGCCCCAATCCTTCCGGTCGTTCGGATCGGACCGCCTGGCTCACGCGCCAGGCGTCATTCCAGGCGCGCCCGCGAGGGGCGCTTGCCCGGAATGATCCATTCCTGCTGATCTGCCCGATGCAGATCCGTGCGTCGCCACGTCAGGCGACACCTGCAGCTGCCTTCCGGCGCCCCTGTCTGCGCGCTGCCTGCCCGCCATCGATACCGACAGGCGGACAGACGGAATTCATCCTCACCTCATCTTTCCCAACCGGCGGGACGCCATGCCCGTCAGGGACGTTCCCGCCTCACTTCGTGGAGGCATCATGATTTCCCTTTCCGGCACGCTTGACGTGCGCACCATCAAGGGCAGCAACGGCCCGTTCCAGGTCGGCGAGCTCACGACATCCGTCGGCGAGTTCAAGGTCAAAGACAAGGTCCTCGAACAGTTCGAGCCCGGCGCCTACACCGGCACCTTCCTGATCGACAGGATCTATCCGCACAGCTACATGTGGTACGGCAAGGTCACGGTCGAGATCCGCGCGAGGCTGGCCGACGTGCAGCTCGACAACGACGAACCGTTCAGCGAAATGGGACAGGCGCCCGCCTCCACTGAACCGGATCCGGCCGATGAGGAACGTGCACCGGGTGATGTTGCTCATGCACGCACGGATGAAGTGTCTGTCTCCGCTCAGGCTGGTACCGACCCGGGTGAACTGTATCTGCCCGACCTGTTCGGCACAGAACTGGCCGACCAGATCGTCGCTGGCGAGCCCGTGAAGCTCGACCCCACTGTCGACCGCGGCGTGTTCCGTCAGCAGCGCGACCAGCTTCGCGCATTCGGCTACGCATTCCAGGCGTCCACGCAGACCTGGATGAAGGCCTGATTGTCCGATCACGGGCGTGCCGGGAGGTTTGATCCATCGGCACGCCCATCCGTCTGCATTCCAAAGGAGTTTCACATGGCCCTGATCTTTCCCCGCCTCGCCAGAAATTTCGTGAAAAACGGCTATTTTCCCACCGATGCCACAACGCTGGGACGAATCATTCCCGCCCTGACGCTAACCGATTCCGACTGCCCCGTGCGGCTGCTTGATCCGTGCTGCGGCGAAGGCGCCGCGCTGCACGACCTGAAAGACGCACTCGTGACGCAGACGACCACACCCGACACGCTGCGAGCATTCGGCGTCGAATACGACCGTGAGCGTGCATGGCACGCGAAGGACGTCCTCGACACGGTAGCGCACACCGACGTCCAAGACATGTTCATCACCGCGCGCAGCATGGGCCTGCTGTTCCTCAATCCGCCCTATGGCGACGTGGTATCCGACAAGGCCCGGACGGGTGAGCGTCAGCCGAATCGTCTCGAGAAGCTCTTCTACATGAAGACGATTCCGTGGCTCGCATTCGATGGCGTGCTCATACTGATCGTGCCGCATTACGTCATGGATCGCGAATTCGCGACCATGATCGCCCGCAACTTCGCCCGCGTCGCGGTGTTCCTCGCGCCCGACCAGACGTTCAAGCAGCTTGTCCTCTTCGGCGTCAAACGACGCGCCGATGGTGTCGACAGCGCACTGGTTGCCCGTCTGGCCCGTATCACCGAAGGCGAGTTGCCGCCGGAGTTGCCTGAGCACTGGACAGCAGACCGGTACTGCGTTCCTTCCACGGCGGGTGAACACGCCTTCATGTCTACCCGGATCGACGCACCGCAGCTCGAGCGTGAACTGGAACGCCTGCAGGGCGCGACGCTCTGGCCGCAGTTCGCCACCCTGTTCGCCTCGAAGGCCGTCACACCGCGCCGGCCACTGCGTGACCTGTCTGACTGGCACCTCGCGCTCGCACTGGCGGCCGGACAGATCACCGGTGTGGTGACCGGCGCGGACGGCACCCGCCTGCTCATCCGGGGCGACACCATCAAGCAGAAGGAACAGGAAGTCCAGGTCGAGGAAACCGACAAGGGCGACATCCGGACCACCATCCTGATGCGCGACCGGTTCGTTCCAACGATCGCGGGCATCGACTTCACACCCGGCCCGAATCTTGGCCGCATTGTCACGATCCGCTAGACCGGACCACTTCTTCCACCCTGCGGGGCCTCGCCCCGCAGGAGCGGGTTCCGCTTTTTGAGGATACGCACCATGCCTGATACACATCACACTCTGGAACCGCTGCCCGCCTTCATGGTCGGCTACGGCCTCGACGTGACTCATCGCATCGTCGTCGGCATCCGGGCAGCACACGCTGACGCCGCCCGCTCCATTGCGCACGCCGCATTTGACGCAGGCACGCTCTGGGATGACACGCCCGACAGACCGCTCCTCTACGATAGCGATGAGGAAATTGACGGGCAGACCGTGCAGTTCGATGCCACGCCCGTTGCGACCTGGCCACCGGCGCATGAATCCGTGATAGCCGCAAAGCTGCGGAACGCCGCACCGCGTCTGCTTGCGCTGGCTCGCCTCGTCGAGAGCCGACTACCTCTTGCAACCATGACCGGATCATGGCATCCCGAAGCCCTGCTGACGATGACGCTCACGGTCGGGCAGGCGCGCGATCTCCGTGCATTGCTGGAAACACTACGGGCTTGCTGACTGGCCAGCTCTCATCTCAATGCCTTGCGCGCCCTGTCCGGGGCGCTTTCCCGGCACGTCCCGACCGACGTTCGGGGAAAGCGGTTCCCGCCGCCACAGCGTCACCCGCTGGTCTGCCGGTAGCCGACCCGTCGTCGCCCGTTACACGACACCTTCCGCAGTATCGCTGCAGCTTCTTCCGGCGCCTTCGTCTGCGCGGCTGCGGCTTCCTCCGGGAAGTGCCGGAATTTCCTTCAACCCGTCCGGGCCAGCATCCGGTGGGTGTCCCGGACACTTATCTGGGAGCATTCCATGCTGTATCCCGTCAAGGAACTGCAGGACATCTTCGTCGATGCCTGCGTGCGTGCCCCCGATGGCGAACTCGTCTTCATTTCCGTATTCGGTCGTGACGGCGCCGTCCAGCAACTGTACGCATCGCTGCACCTCGGTATCCAGGAGGGCGGCATCCGCCAGATCACGCTGCTCGATCCCGAAACCAGCCAGCCGCTGGCAGCGGTCCCCGTCGGCGATCCACGCCGGCTCGACAAGTACAGCGGTCGTCTGCCGAAGGACAACCTGTTCGGCAACCTCGTCCATACATGGATCTATGACGAATCACTCCTCAACCCGTCGAAAGCAGCCGGCTCCGCCTGGCTGCTCGTCGACCGCGAAACCCAGGCACACGACATCGGGTCGCTCGAAGCCCGCACCTGGCTGCTGATCGAACAGCTCAGTCCGCTGCCGCTGCTGCCGCACTGGCGCACCCCCGTCCTCGACATGCTCGGGGACCAACTGGTGAACACCCTCGACCAGACACCCTACACGCCGATCGGGCGCATTCATGCATCGAGGATTGTCCTGCCCGACTCGTTCGCCGAGGCAATTTCCGGCTGGGTTCGCGACGGCTCCCTCCGGCTTGACTGACCGGCGCATGCCAGATCCCGGCCGGATAGCCGGCTCGCCTGTTTTTTCCCCTACCTGCGGGACGTACGTTTCCCTCCCGGGGGCACGTCGCCCGCGCCTTCTGGAGCACATCATGGCCAACAACTACTACGAAGGCACGGGTGTCCTCGTGCTCGATCACGTCACCCCTGTCATCAACGCACTGTTCGGTGCCTTCCTGCTCGACCCCGACTGGCCCGGTGACGGCCAGGCGTACATCGCCCGCATATCAGAAACCAACGATCCGAGGTGGAGCGACGTCTGCGACGGGCTGATGGATCTCGCCGCACAACTTGACCTGCCCTGTCCGGAGGACGATGACGTCTCGATTGACGTCCTGCTCCGGCTGCTGGCTGGTCATTTCGGTGTCGGCAATGAGAACGGACCAGATCTCCGGGCCGACACCTTGCCGTCCGAAGACGACGCCAGTCTCGAAGCGCTCTTCATGATCGCACTCTGCCTCGACGACGGTCATGGTCTGAGCGCCATCCAGTTCGAAGGTTGCTGGCACTGCAGCAAACCCCGCCTTTTCGAGTTTGGCGGCGACGGTGCCTACATCAGCCGGGAAGTCATCCACTACGGCAACAGCCGCGAGCCGGTCGAATTCGGACATGACCTTCGCGAGGCGCTGGTTGCCCGCGATCTCGACCGCGCCACCGCCACGTTCGCAACGATGGTAAGGAAAGCGCTCGCCGGGATCAGCGACGACACTGCGCGCGAAACGCTCACGTTGCAACTCGCCGCATTGCTTCAGGAAACCCGTAGCCATCCTGACTAGGTACCACCTGATTGGGCCTGCGCCCTTCTTTTCTTTCTCAACCCGCGCGGGAAGACACCGTCCCCCGCGGGGCGCTGTTTCCCCGCGCCTCTCCCTGTGATGAGGTCTTTCATGGAAACCCTTCAGGCAACACTCGAACCGACCGGCATCCCCGATGATACGGGCGATACGGTATCAGACTGTGAAGCATCAACCGGCGAAGCTTCCATCATTGCATTGCCGGACTTTATCTCCAATTTCGGCGCAGGCCTGCTCGACGCCGTACGTCGGCAGAATCCCTCCATCTACGATGGTCAACGCCCGGCTCACTGGGATGTCCTGCTCGACGGCCTCTCACGCCAGCCATTCCCGGCACAGCGCGAGGTCATACATGCGATCACGACGCTGCTCACACAGCACGCCCCGGGCGGTGTCATCAACGCGGAGATGGGAACCGGCAAGACGCTGATGGGCATCGGGGTCGCCGTCCTGCTTCATCACTGCGGCTTCCCGCGCACACTCGTCATTGCGCCTCCCCACCTCGTCTACAAGTGGCGACGTGAAATCAAAGCCACGGTGCCCGGCGCGCGCGTCTGGATCCTCAACGGTCCGGACACGCTACGCAAGCTCCTGCAACTGCGTGTGATGCGCTCGAAGCCCGCAGTCCCGGAGTTCTTCATCCTCGGTCGCGTACGGATGCGCATGGGATTCGACTGGAAGCCGGCGTTCGCGCGGCGCGTCGCGACGCTCGACATGGAAACCGACGCGATCACGCGTGTCTTTGCCTGCTGCCCGTCGTGCGGCGAGTTCGTGTGCGACGAAGACGGCAATCCGCTGACGCCGACCCTGGCCCGTGCCGCGCTCAACGAAAAGCGCCGCGCATGCAGTTGCGGCGAGCGGCTGTGGACCCTGGCGCCCAAAGGCCAGGGGACACGATCGATGCGCGAACTCGTCAAGGGCGCATTGCTGCAGATGCCCACCGTCGGTGAGAAAACTGCCGAACGTCTGCTCTCCCGTTTCGGCGAATCGATGCTTGCTGACATGCTTCAGGACAATGTGTTCGAGTTCATCAACCTGATGGACGACAGCGGTGAGCTCGTCTTCTCCGACCGGCAGGCCAGACGCATGGAACGCGCGCTGGCCCACACGGAAATCTCGTTCGGCCAGGGTGGCTATCAGGCGTCGGAGTTCGTGAAACGCTATCTGCCCCAAGGCTACTTTGGTTTGCTGATCGCTGATGAAGGACACGAGTACAAGAATGAAAACTCCGCCCAGGGCCAGGCAATGGGCGTACTCGCCCGCAAGGCATCGCGGACCCTGCTGCTCACCGGTACGCTGATGGGCGGCTATGCTGACGATCTCTATCACCTGCTCTATCGTCTGAATCCGTCGATGCTGATCGAAGACGGATTCAACTACAACGTGAACGGCTCGATGTCCGCCGCAACGATGGCATTCATGCGTGAGCATGGCGTCCTCATCGATATCCACAAGCAGGTGGATGAAGGTTCGCACCGTACGGCGAAGGGCGATCGCAAGAGCGTCTCGACGGTCAAGGGTCCGGGCTTCGGCCCGAAGGGCATCATGCGGTACGTCGTACCCTACACGGCCTTCCTGAAGCTCTCGCAGATCGGCCAGAACGTCCTGCCGCCCTACGACGAATCGCTGCTGCCCGTCGCGCTGTCCGACGACATGGCAGCCGCCTATCGAACGCTCGAATCGACACTCACATCGGAACTGCGTGCTGCACTGCGTTGCGGAGACAAAAGCCTGCTCGGCGTGGTGCTCAACGCACTGCTCGCCTGGCCGGAATGCTGTTTCCGTCCGGAGCTGGTGCGACATCCGCGCACGAAGCGGATTCTCGCCAGCGTGCCTGCCCTGCTGCGTGACGATCAACCCGGTCCGAAGGAAGCCGAGCTGCTTCGGCTGGTTCGCGGCGAACTGCTGAACCGCCGGCGCACGCTGGTGTACACGACCTATACCGGCACACGTGACACGTCGGTACGGCTGAAGAATCTGCTCGATGCGGTCGGCGTCAGGGCATCGGTGCTTCGCGCGAGCGTTCCCGCAGAAAAACGCGAGGACTGGGTCGCCGACCAGCTGGAGCGCGGTGCCGAAGTCATCATCACAAACCCCGAGCTCGTCAAGACGGGGCTCGACCTGCTCGAATTTCCGACCATCGCGTTTCTCCAGTCGGGCTACAACGTCTATACGTTGCAGCAGGCTGCGCGACGAAGCTGGCGCATTGGCCAGACCCTCGACGTGACGGTGCGCTTCCTCGGATACGAAGGCACAGCACAGATGCGTTGCCTGAAGTTGATGGCACAGAAAATCGCCGTCTCGCAGTCGACCTCCGGCGACATGCCGGAATCCGGTCTCGACATCCTCAACCAGGGCGGTGAAAGCATCGAGGTCGCCCTTGCCCGCCAGCTCGTGAATCAGGAGTAGCTGGCGGCACAGGCTCCTCCGTCGCCCTTGGCATACCCGTATACACCACTGCATGCGAGTACGCCTTCTCCTAGAAGCGGGCCGCACAGCCCGCTTCGTTTCTCCCCAAACTGCAGGAGATCATCATGATTCTTTTCAACGCTTCCGAGCTGCGTCCGGTACTCATCGAGGCGCGCTCTCACGCCTGCCCCGTTGTCCTCGTCAAGGACCAGGGCGTCTACATGCTGCCCGAAAAAAATGACGCGCCGGCCAATGCCCAGCCACGGCCGATCGCTTATGCCGTCGGATGCAATCCCGACACGGTGCCGTTTGACGAATGGTGGGATCGTGCCCGTGCGGAGTTTGGCGGTGACGACTTCGTCGAACATCTCGATCCGGATGACGCTGTCTTTGACCGCATCGTCAACGATGGATGGAATCTGGAAATCCGGGCTGACGCCAGCCATCTCTTTCTGAATGCCGTCCGGCCGGTAGCATAGCGAGCTTCTCCGCTGCTATCCGTGATAGCCCCCCACGCTGCCCCTGTTCTCGCAAGAGACAGGGGCATTCTTTTTCTGCGTGCCGCGTGCGCCCCGCATGGCGTCGAATATCCTAAGATAGATCGCATACCATAACAATTCCGGATGCCGGTGATCATGCAATGTGAACCGGCCAGCCAAAAGCGCGCTTCGAAACCGCGACACCATCCCGTCGCCTCATTTTCACGCCGCGTGCTGACCGTCATGCAGAACATCCCGTCATCGTTGGGAGCCGCAGATGTACGGCAGGCCGGAACATCGATTCGGCACGGCCTCCTCGGGGCCTCCGCTGGAACCATGGTCGCGTTACTGGCCTGGTATCCGGGGCATTACATCGTCGCGCTGCTCGCATTACCCGCGATATGGTCGAGAGTACGTGGTCGCCCGGCCGGGTTCATGATCTGGGCGAGCTACTATCTCACCGGCGCCCGCGACATTCCGGTCGTCTGCGAACGGTTCTTCGCGGGCTATCACGAACTCACACCATCCGCCGGGCTCACACTCGGTCTTGGCTTCTGGCTGCTGCAGGCCATCGTCCTGGCGCTCCCCTGGACGATACTGAAACCCGGCACGGCAACACCGGCAACGAGCCGTGCGTGGCGTACGGCGCTGGCAGCACTGGGCGTCACCATTCCGCCGGTCGGCATTATCGGATGGCTGTCGCCCCTGCATGTGGCGAGCACACTGTACCCGGGATGGCGGCTCGCGGGCATCGCCCTTGGCATGGCGGCGCTATGTACCGTAGCCATGCTTCAGTCCACCTCTGCAGTGCGGCTCGCCTGCGCGGTGCTCGCTGCGCTGTCCCTGTACGCCCACTGGCAGTCAGCGCCACCAGCCGCGCCCGCCCGATGGATGGCCGTGAACACCGCATTGGGTCGCTTTGACCAGTCCAGCTATCCGTCGCTCTATACACGGACCCTGCAACTGCAAACAATCGTTCTGGGTGCGTTCGCAGACGGCGCCCGCGTGGTAATCCTGCCTGAAGAAATAGCCGGCCTGTGGCGCCCCGCGATGGCGTTATGGTGGCGTACCGATATCGAACGCATGCGTGCGGCGGGACAGACGCTCGTGATTGGCATGGATATCGGCGCGAGCACGACACCGTTGCGGTACACCGACAGCGCCGTCGTCGCGGGCGCGGGCCACGGCCGGGCCGACAGCCGGCAACCCGTGCCGGTCGCGTTATGGCGACCGGGCGGCCAGACCAGCGCGATCAGGGGCGATATCTCAGAGCCGTACCTGACGATCGCCGGGCGGCATGCCGCGATGTCGCTCTGCTACGAGGACCTGCTGTGGTGGCCGCACTGGCGCACGCTGCTGGACAGACCCGATGTCGTGATCAGCCAGTCGAACGGCTGGTTTGACGCAGACCTGGCACTCGCGGGGATCCAGCAGCAGGGTATCGCATCGGTGGCGCGTCTGGCAGGCGCGCCGCTGCTGCGCGCCACCAACCGGTGAACAACCCGCCAAACGGAACGCTTATTTGCGGGCGCCGTTGACGGCATCCTTGAACGCCTTGCCCGCGGTGAACTTCACGGTCTTTGCGGCAGCGATGCTGATCTCTTCGCCGGTCGCGGGATTGCGACCCGTACGGGCAGCGCGACTGCCCTGGCTGAACGAACCGAAGCCAACCAGTTGCACGGCGTCACCCTTGGCGACCGCCTTCGTGATCGCCCCGATAACCGCATCGATTGCCTCACCCGTGATGGCCTTGCTCGCGCCCGTCGACGACGCGACGGCATCAATGAGTTCCTGCTTGTTCATGTCCTGTTTTCCTCTGTCGATGAATAAATGGCCGCCTGGTTTCCCACAAACGGTTACCTGCACGGCGACGGCCGTCAGCAAACGCGTACCGTACCGCGAAGCACACGGGCTGCGCAAGCCCTGCCCACGAACGGCTGGTGGAAGTGGCCAGCACGCTTTCAGAAGCACGCGTGTTCTGGCCGCCGCTGGTACCGATACCGGACTGGCGTAAAATTGCGCGCGCCACGCAACGCAATACGCCCGCAATACGCCCGACGAGCTTCTTCGCATGCCCCGCACGTCCCGATCCATTTCCCATCGCAACGGTACCCGACGTCACCATTCGCGCACCATGCTGCTCCCGCTGCCGCTGGAAGCGGCTCGTGCCCGCTCGCTGAAGTTTCACGCTTCCCTGGTAACGGTCCGCCTGGGTTTCGGATGCAGGGCGCACCTCGTCGATCTGGCGCGCGCGATGTACGTGATGTGGTTTCTTCAGCGTGCCGGATATGGTGAGCTGCCGCTCGCGCAGTTTCATGCTGCCGAGCGTTACATGGAGGCCGCCAACCGGCGCGGCGTCGAAACCGACGCCTGGTATCTCGATGAGGACGGGTATCCCTTCTTCGAGCGCATTCTGGTTCTGCACGACCGGCAACTCGCTACCGCTCCCGCCCATGCGATCGTCGAGGCCGACGACGAACTGATGCGTTTCATCCAGGGCACGAAGCCTTCCCCGCTTCCGCCAGACGAGCGCGATCATGCCAATGGCTCGTAGATAGCGACCGCTGCAGCTCAAGTGTTATTGCCTTTTTTATCGCCATGCCCACTTGTTGCGGCGCGTGTGACCGGCGCGCCATCGGCATCGGGCAAGGTGCTCCGGCAACCCGAGCGAAACGCCGTACAGCCCCAGAAATAGCCGCGCGCGCCCTTGATCCGCCGCATGGGCGCACCACAGGCCGGACACGCCACGTCAATCTCCGACGTCCCGACCGGCAAGCCATCAACGACCTTGCCGCGCTGCGCGCGAATGCGCTCGACGAGCTTCCGCACCCACGCTCCGAGCTCCGCCTCGAACTGCGCGAGATCGAGTTGCCCCGCCTCGATCTGCATCAGCCGGTCCTCCCATTCCGCGGTCAGGACCGGATCCGCCAGTTCGGGCGCCACACGCTCGAGCAGCACGATCAACGCATCTCCGCGCTCAAGCGGCACGATCTGCTTCTTCTGCTTCGCATGGTTGCCAATGTACTTCCGGTGAAACAGGTTTTCGATGATGCCGGCGCGCGTCGCATCGGTGCCAATACCCGCTTTTTCCTTCGTGCGCATGATCTTCTTCAGCCGTTCATCGCTGATTTCGCGATCGACTGACTCCATCGCGGCCAGGAGCGTGCCCTCCGTATAGCGCTTCGGCGGCTTCGTCTGCCGCCGCTCGACGTCGCAGGCGACATTCGGTGCAGGCTGGCCCTCCCGGACGACAGGCACTGCGGGCGCGTCGTTTCCCGTCGCTTCATCATCGGCATCGGCGGCTGTGTTTCCCTTTTTTTCCTCCAATACTCTCCGCCATCCTGACGTCGTGGGTGTCGTGCCCGTCACCCGGAAAAGCTCACCTTCGCAGCTCACCTCAATCACCGTTCGCAGATATTCGTAATCGCCGAGAAACTGCGCGAGATACCGGCGGCAGATCAGGTCGTAGACGATGCGCGCGGTCCTGCCAAGCCCCGGCAGCCTGACTGCACTGTTCGCCGTCGGAATGATCGCGTGGTGCGCGGTGATCTTCGCGTCATTGAACGCGCGTCCGGGCCTGTCGAGCGTAGCCCCGTCCGCGAGAGGACGCAGTGTTGTATCGACCGACGCGATCGCAGAGAGAATCGCGGGCGCACCCGCGAACATCGACGCGGGAAGATACTCGCAGTCCGTGCGCGGATAGGTCGCCGCCTTGTGGACTTCATAAAGCGCCTGGCACGCATCGAGCACCGCGGCCGCCTTCATGCCGTACCGGGCCGACGCCTCGCGCTGCAGACTGCCTAGACTGAAAGGCAGGGGTGCTAGCTCGTGTTCAGGTGTTGTCTCCACGCGCCCGATCCGTCCCGCACGCCCCCGCACACGTGCGGCGACCATTTTCACCTTCGCTTCATCTGTCGCGTGCCCCGCGTCATCTGCCAGCATCGGCGGCACGACCCATTGCATCAGCACTCCCGTACCGGCAAGGCTGAAGACCGCGCGAAGCTCGTAGAACGTCTTCGGGATAAATGCGCGGATCGCGCGCTCGCGACGCACCACCAGCGCCAGCACCGGCGTCTGGACACGACCCACATGCCAGGTGCCCTCCCGACCGCCGGTACCGAAGGCTGACGTCAGCGCCATCGTCAGGTTCATGCCGGCGAGCCAGTCAGCGTGCGCGCGACCCTGACCGGAGTAATACAAGGGCAGCGTCTTCGCTCCGGGCAGCAACATCTCCGCCGCCTTGCGTACAGATGTCGCATCCATTGCGGAGAGCCATAGCCGCGAAACCGGTCCGCTGTAGCCGGCGATCTGCATCACCTCACGCGCGATCACCTCTCCCTCGCGATCTGCGTCTGTGGCAATGACGATGTCCTGGGCCTCACGGATCAACCGCACGACAATGTCGAACTGGGTTTTCACGGATGACCTGACCTGCACCGCCCATTGCCGGGGAAGGACTGGCAGAAGATCGAGATTCCATCTCGCCAGTGCGGGCACATACTGCTCCGGCTTCGCCTGCTCGACGAGGTGGCCGACGCACCGGGTTACCGTCACATCGTTCCCGGTGAACGCCCCGATGATGCGTCCACGCGCGCCGATATGTGGCGCCAGGTCCTTTGCCTGGGACGGCTTTTCGCAAATGAACAGCTTCATGTAGACCTCCGGATGGATTCGGTCTACTCCCCTGGTCACGCGCGCCACCCAAATCAGGCGTTGCTATCTCCCCGTTTGCCGAATCCAGCTTCTCCGCGTCTTCAGCATCACCCTGTTTTTAATATGGAATCCAGATGATTTTTTCTTTGCGTGCCTCCCCACGTCTATCATCGCGTCTTCAGCGGCTTCGATGAAGACCGCCGCTGCCGTGGCGACGCACGCCCACGCCGCGCCACCACGTGAACTGATTTTGACGTAGACGGAATGACCCAGCGGGCTGGCACGCCGGAAAATCCGTATGAGCCAGCCATGAAACCGCGCAGCATACGGCCCTTTCCGGGACGCCTCGATCCCCTCCTGCACCAGCGCCCGCAACATCCTGAGTTCCTGCGCGTCCGGCCACGCCGGACACATCACGTTCGTCGGCTTCACGTCATCCTCCTGCAGGGTCGCCACACACGGAGCGTGTTGAATCACCCGTGCGGGCAAAAGGCAACATGAACTACCGGGTTGCGGAACCCGATGCACGACGCGGCCGCCGGCCAGCTGGCTGCTCCGGTGCACCGGAGCTGTCCCCTGTCGCGTCGTCCTGCGGTCGCTCGGGGTGGGGACCGGCACCGTT
The DNA here is from genome assembly GCF_905220235.1 of Paraburkholderia sp. J41. NCBI lineage: Bacteria > Pseudomonadati > Pseudomonadota > Betaproteobacteria > Burkholderiales > Burkholderiaceae > Paraburkholderia > Paraburkholderia sp. J41. The sequence continues at coordinate 129,502 of NZ_CAJMZE010000002.1, forward strand.
CGCGGGATCGTCGTCCGGGCTGCCCGAGTCCGGGGCGCCGTCCTGGGCCTGATCACCCCCATCCCGCGGCTGGCGCGGCCGGTACACGACCTGGTCAATGCGCACGAGATTCAGGGAGATGGATTCCGCGTCGATGTGCGCGCCGGCATCGGCCTCGTTCTCGCGGGTGATCCAGGGACTGACGTAGAGATCGCCCCGTACGACGACGCTGGCGCCGGTGCGGATGTGCTGGAGGACGCGTTCGGTCAGACGCTCGTTCCAGACCGTTACGTCGACGGGAAAGGTGCGCCCGTCGCGCTGCTCCAGCGTGCCGTCATCGAGGCGCCGATAGCTGGCCGACATGACACGTAGCTCGACAATGCGACGCGTGCCGCCGGCCGTGTTGACCTGTTTCATCGTCGGCGACGCCAGCACGTTGCCGACCAGTTCTGCATAGATGCCCATAGCGGACTCCGTTCATCAGGATTGCCCCGGTGAATCGAACGCGCTGTCCACTGCCTGCTGTTGTGAAGGGCCGCTCTGCGTCAGCCTGAGGATCCCGCGGGTGTTGCACCGGCGAATGTCAGCACGCAGGTCACGTGTCGTCGCGTCGACGAACCTTGACCGTGCCGTGCTCCAGATACATCGCGAGCTGGCTCGCCGCATAACGGAACACGGATTCGAGCGCGTTGAGCTCCTTCGCGCGCGAATGGCACTGCTGCAGGTAAGCGCGCAGCGGTGCCGGTATCCGGCTGAAACAGGACTGCACCCGCGAGTACGGCACCGCATGCGGCTCGCCGTGCAGGAACCAGTCGAGACGGTGGCGCGTCGCGCCGCTTGCCAGTGCAATGCGCGCGCAACGCAGCGAAGCATCGAGCCCCGCTTCGCTGCTCTCGCGTGCCAGCGCCTGCATCTCGGCCACGGTCTCCTCAAGCCAGTATTCGTAGGTGCGAAGCAGCACGCGAAAGGCGCTGCGCCCGGCCACCTGGGCGACAGGCAGCAAAAGGGCCGCCTCCCCCTTACCCTTAAAGGCCTTTGAACGTCGATCCAGAGGCGGAAACCGGTTCGTCATTGCCGCAGCCCTCGCATTACTGGACCAGCGTGTCTGCGGCAGCTTTCGCGTCGGCGACATCCGCGGCATCCCCGGACAACGGCACACTGTCGAGCAGGCGCAGTTCCGCTTCCGAGAGCCGGTTCACGCGCCGCCGGCTGTGCCGCGGCTGCCGCTCGCCCGTGAAGACGTCGCGCGGGATCGCTCCGAGTAACGCTCTCGCCGCTTCGACCCGACGCGTTGCGGCGGTCTCCGCGCCCGGCAGGAAGTCGTGGCGCGCAAGCGGCAGCATCTCGGGACGGGTCAGCGCGCGCTGGCAGTGCACCGCGAAATGGAACACCGACAGGCACCGGTGTTTCGCCGAGCCAATCCGTCGCTGCCCGTCTCCGGAAGCCAGCAGGTCGCGCAGCACGGCCGAGCGGATCACGCGCACCAGGTAATCGAGTTCCACGAGCAGCATGACGACCATGTAGCCGTAGGGTGACGTGAAACCCAGCGACACGTTCGCCGGTTCACGCGACTGCAGGATGGTGTAGTCCAGTCCCTTCTGCCGTGCCGCATCGAGCAGCCCGATGGCATGTTGCAGTTCGAGTTCGCCCGCGCGTCGGATACCGGCGATGCGCTCCGCGATCTCGACGAGCTTCCAGTCCGCGTACGGATTGTCGTTACCTGACAAGGACCAGAGCGCACGCAATGCGGCGGCGACGCGCCGGCCGCCCGCCATCGGGTGCCCCGCTTCGCCCGGCGCGACGGTGCGCCCGAGAAAAAGGCGCATGGCATCGCGCGTATGCAGATGCATGCGATCGCCGCCCTCGCTCGTGAGCTGCCCGATGCGCGTGATCTCCAGCGCCTGTGTGGTCGGCACAAGCGGGTCGGCCGACTGTCGCAACGCGTCTTGCGCCTGCGCGTCACGCAGTGCCTCCTCACGCTCAAGGAAGAGCTGGTAGCGGCCGAACAGCGGATCGGCCGGGTCCGGGTCGTCGGACGCCAGGAGCTGCGTCAGGGTGCGGCGTTCGGCATCCATGTCGTAGCCATCGGGAAACGGCGACGTCGCCGAGCGCGCAAAGGCGTCAAGGGACACGTCGGCCGGGATTGTTTCGCTGCTCATGAGCGGGTCCTCCTCACGGAATCGGGTGGTCGGGCGCGGCGTCCCAGCCATCGGCCGGTCGTGTTACCCGGGGTAACAGGCGTTCCTGATCGATGCGCGACACGCGTGTTACCTGCCGCGCCGTGTTACTCGGGGTAACAGGTCGGGTTGACGTGGCTTCGCCGGATCGCTGAATCCGCGGTGTTACCCCGGGTAACACCGCCGTGCTCCGGCACACGCAAGGCAGATCCGGTCCGCCCGCGATGCTGTTACCCCGGGTAACACGCGCAGCAGGCGACACGGAAACGCTCCGGTCACACATGACGGGCTCCGGCACCACAGCGGCCGAGCTGTGTACGCAGGCTCGCCAGATGGGCGCGGGCGATGTCCGGAGGCGTGACCCGCGAGTCGTCAGAGTCCGGATTGCGACGAGCGCGTCCCGACCGCTCACGAGCCTCGGCTTCACGGTACGCGCGGGTGGCCACGAACTCACCGGCCAGATACCGGCGCACGAGTTCGCCAATGTAGGCGACGGGGAACCGCACTGTCTGATGCCGATGACCTGCCGCCATCTCATCGAGCAGCAGTTGCCGGTCGCGCACGGGAACCCTTGCAAGACACTGGCGGACGGGGCTACGCTCCGCTGCACTGACGACCGCAGGCCAGTTCAATGCCCCCGCGCCTGGATCGGCCGCGTCTTCATCGTCGCTGCTTCGAAAACCCATCCCCACATCAAGCCGTGCGCTCCCCAGCAGGCGCACCCATCCCGAGGCGATCGCGCCGGTGGTGGTTGTAGTCGAATATGTAATCCTCGTATACGCGCGCGCGTTGGGACCGTACGTTTGCCGCCAACGGTAACGGACCAAACCCGCCGACGGTAACAGCGCGTCCCGCGCGACCGCAGGTCGGCGAATTCTGGTCGGCGAAATTCCGATGGTGGCAGCAACGCGCAGGGTGCATTCAGGCGATGGCGAAGTTGCGCTATCGGCCGTGTTACCCGGGGTAACAGCTGGCACGACGTCCGTGAGCACTGGCGGACGAATGCGGGTTGCGTCCGCGGCGCCGGCCATCGTCGTCGACATTGGGTGCGGTGAGCGCGCGGCGAATTCGTCCAGCAACGCTTGCAACCGGACGGGGTCGATTTGGCTCCACAGGCGTGTACCCCGTCCCGCGTATCGGACCTCGCGCAATATGCCCATCTGCCGGAGCCGCCGCTTTGCGTTGTCGAGCTGTCGCCGGTTAATGCCGGTGGTGCGGTTCCACTCCCACGCCGTCAACGCAAACCAGATGCCCTGCCGGTCCGCTGTCTGCCGCTGGACCTGGATCATGCGCGAGAGTACCAGGCCCGCATTGAAGCTGCCGGTGAGGTCAACGAGTGCACGCCTGAACGGCACCACAGGCCCGAGCAGCTCTCTCGCCGCGGACTCGTCCTCACGCATCGCTTCGATACTCATTGGCAGACGGCGCACAAATGTGCAGCACCCTTCGATCAGTTCGGACATCAGCGGGACGTTGATCCGGTAATGCAGGCAGGCGGCGCGACCGCCCCGCCACTCCGACACCAGGTTCAGATTCCGCAGGCGCGCGCGGGCGCCCTCCTGTTCGTCGCGCGAGAGGCCGGTCTCGATGCGCCAGTGTTCACGCGTCTTGTGAATCCAGCCGCCGTTATCGCCGACGTCCCGTCCGCGCCGTGTCCAGTAGACCATCTGCGAGAGCAGCATCGCATCCTTCGGATGCCCGGTGATACGCGCGAGACGTGTACCAAAGGCGATCGGACGAAAGGGTTTCAGGCGCAGCCACAGGTCCTCGAAGTGATTCAGGTAGTCGGCTGCGCTCATGACCGGACTCCCGATGCCACAGCGGCGTCCGTTGCTGACGGATCATCAGGCCGCCTGGGCGGCCACGGAATGCCGGCCGTTCGCTCCTGTGCGCGGCGCCTGATCAGCGCGAGCAGTTCCGGCCAGCGGATGCGCAGCCCGTCCGCCTGCGTCGCGCATGGGCAATGCTCAACGAGTCCCTGATCGAGAAGTACACGAAGCGCTGCAGTCTGCTGGCAGGCTGGAAGTGCGATACGTCGCTCGATATCTTCCGGCGTGACGGTGATCCAGGCGCCGGGGATGGTCGTCTCGCTCTCGATCGCCGAGAGTTCGGTCAGCAATGCACCAGCCACGAAATCTTCGCAGGCCTCAACGAAACACCGGTCGATCGCGATCGGCGCGTCGAGCATCGAGAGCAGCATGTGGGTCTGCGCGGGCGGCAGGCCCGGTGAATCGTCCCACGTCTTGCCGGGTAGCAGATTTCCTTCGGGGTCAACACGCATATCAAACATCGCACGGCTCCTTGCTGATCGATGAAGACAGACAGTCAGAAGCGCGCTGTTCCGGCCCGGTATCGAGCGCGGAGAAAATCGTGGCCAGTGTGTACCGGCCATCGTAGTAGTCGTAAATCGCGAGATACCGCTCGCGGGCGTCCGGTATGCTGGAGCAGTCCCGCCATGTGTCCAGTACGGCGTCGAGCTCGGTGCCAATTAAGCCGCGTGGTTTGACCGGCGCCGACACGCCGAGTTGCCGCCGCAACTGCGTCACCCTCGAACGTGTGGCGGTCCGGAAAAACCGGCGGATCATCGGCAGGCTCGCCTGCCCCCTGACAAATCCGGCGAGCAGCGACTCATCCCGCCACTGCCGCTCGATCAGTTCGCACCGCCGTACGAGATGATCCAGCTCGAGAAAGAGCCGTATCGTGCCCGAGGCAATCAGGTCATCCACGTGTTGCGTGACGCGAGGATCACCAAGCACGCGGGCGACGACACGGGGAACAGCGACAGCAAAGTCACGGCCCGCACCGTTGAGTGTTTCACATGAAACTTCGCTTTCCTTATTGTTCAGGCTGGTCCATTGCGTTCCATCGCGGGCGACGCTTGCCACAAGCAGCAGCAACGTCATGTGCTGTAGCGGAGAATACGTCAGCGGCAGGAGATGGTCACTCATCGACGCTCTCCCCTGCGCAGCAGCGCATCGGCGTCCAGTTCGGTCCATCGTGGCGGCAGGAACCGGGCTGGATGGCGTGCCCGGAATCCGCGTGCGATCCCGACCAGCTCCAGATACCGGCCGCCAATCTCACTGTCAGGATTCAGTGCCGTGTCGAAGAAGAGATCGAACCGGTCCGCGAGCAACGGCTCGCCAATGTGGGTGTCGCACGCGTCCGACCAGCATTCCTCGCCTCCGGTGATCTCACCGAAACGCGTCCCGGGTGGCAGATGTGTCAGCCCACAGGGCGTGTTCTGCCGTGACAGGTTCACCAGCCACCACCAGCCGACGTACCGCCGGTAACCTGTCTCGTGCTGCCTCGCCTGCGTATCGAGTGGTGGATCGGTCTGCTCCGGGTCCGGCAGATCGGCCATAAAACCATAAGGCAACTCCGGGGCATCGCGCAATGTGTTCTCGAGGCCGCACAGGGTCGCGAACGCGCGGATATCACGGTGCAGATCGGCAAGATCATCCCGCGCCTGGATCTCCCCCGGCCCCTCGACCGGCGATGCATCTGCGTCGGGCGCCAGAACTGCTTCATCCGCAACATTCCCGTCGCCTTCGTTTGCAGCGCCGTTTGCGAGCGACGAAGAAAGTCGACTCGCCTCGTCCTGCGCAAACGTTGAAGATGATCTCGCATCATCCTCGCTGCTGAGCGTCGCATCGCCGACCTCCTGCGCTGTCTCCACTGCCCGAGCCGGCGGTTCCAACGGAGGTCGTTGCGCAGGCATAGTGATCGGACCCACACCACTGGCCACCTGGGCAGCTGCTTCGCGTAACTGCTGCGGCGAGATGTCAGGCTCACGTGTGAGCAGCGCAAGCAAAGGTTTCACGGCGTTGGCCGGTATGCTCAGCGCCTCGGCACAGTGTCGCTGCAGGCTGTCCACCAGGGCGTCCGTATCGAGCGGCCGTTCGTGGGTCGAAACGGATGAAGCTCCGGGAATCAATTCAGGATCGAACCGCTCCAGCGCCACGTTGACAACCTCACGCTGCAACCAGTCATCATCACGTTCAAACCGGCGCGCGAGCCGCGCCAGGGCACCGATCGCTGGCTGAATGACGTCGACCACGTTGCGGCGGCTAAGCAGCAGGGTTGCGGGACCGAGTGCGGCCAGCCGCTGCGTCGCGAACTGGAACAGCGAGAGCAGCACATGACTGACCGGTGCGCCATCTTCAGCCAGCAGACGGGCAAATTCGCGCAGTGACAGGGTGACGCCCCTTTCCTGCTCCAGATCGGCCTTCAGCGCCAGGTAGCCGGCCGCCTTGTCCCAGAAACACAGGTCCGCACGCTGTTCGTTTTCCCGGAGGTGGGCGGCGAGAAGCTTCGCTTCGCCTGGATACGGGATATACAGGAAGTCCCGGTACAGGAACTGGGGATCCCGCGCCTCCGAATACAGCGACTGGGCTGCCGTCAGCCGCGAGTTGCCACCTTTGGCGACGACGTATCGGGTCTCCGATGGTCGGCGCGTGATGGTCACGATCTGTTCGATGCCGTTGATGCGGATCGATTCCTTCAGTTCGGCGATGCGGTCCGGCGAAGCCCGCCGCGGGTTGCGTTCGAACGTCGAGACTTCCGTCACCTTCAGCCGGATGGTCGATACCAGCGCGACCTCGCTGGTTCGCGGCCACGGCGTACCGACGCCCAGCCTGAGCGCAGCCTGCTCCACCGGATCGCCTTCCTGATCGCCACGCGGCCAGTCGTGCGGGAGCACCGTGTGTGTCGATCTGTTCACGCAACTTGCTCCAGCGGTGCACGACCCGGCATTGCATTGGATGCGCCGGCAGGACCGCCGTCGGCATAGCGCCCGGCCAGCGCGGGGAACAGCTCCCATGCCAGCGAGTGCATGACATTCCACGCCGAACGCGGGAAGGACCTCCTGCGATCGAAGTCATGCACAGGAATGCGTGACATTGCGGCACCCGCATAGGCCGCAGCCGAAGGGATGACCGTATCGAGCACGCGCACCCTCGCCCCCGTGCTGAACTGCGCGCGCAGGGTCTGCGTGAGTACGCGGGCATTGACGGTTCTCTCGTGCGCGTTGATCAGCACGTGAAGGTCGCCAGAACGGGACGATGCGCCAAAATCCGACAGCCGGTTCAGTTCGTCGAGCATCGCCACGGTACCCGACGCAAACTCGCCTGCACTCAGCGCGTCAGGCTTGACCGGGGACACCATGTAGTCCGCCGCCATCGCAGCGGACTTCTGCAACTCTCCCACCGCGCCCTGTGTATCGATCAGCACCACATCGTAGGACTCAAGCACCGGACTGCGCATCGCGCGGCGCATGATCATTAACCGGTCTTCGCGCCGGTTAAGCCAGGTCTGAAGGCCGGCATCGGCGGTGTCCGAGTAGATCAGGTCCAGATTCGAGAAGATCGTGCGACTGATACAGTCCGCAGACGGATTGCCCCCGGAGGTCACCACGGCGGTCAACCCTCGCGGTGAACGGTAATGGACAGGAAAGAACCTGCTTAAACTTGGCTGGACGTCTGCGTCGATCTCGAGGACCTTCATGCCGAAGGCTGCGAGCAGGCCGCCCAGATTGGCGGCGACGGTCGTCTTACCGACGCCGCCCTTGGTGGAAACGAAGGAGATAACGACCGGCACGGTGGAGGTTCCAGTGCAACATCATGACCTGAACTCAGGACTCGCCTGTTGGGGTACAGCGTGATAGAGAAACGTCTGGCAGCAATGGTGCTTCTGCCGAAGATGTTTCACCGGCATCAGCCCGCCTCATTTGCGACGCGATCCACCTTTCGAATTCGTCGACCGGGAAGAGGCGCCGCCGTCCAACGCGTATGGACGGCGGCATCGGTTGCCCCAGCGTCAACCGGTTGCGCGCGGTGGCGGGCGCGATATGCAACTCGCGCGCAATCTCCTCCAGCGTATAGAAGCGCGTCACCGTGAGAGCCTCCCTGCAGCACAACACATGCACGACCTGTCCATTAACTACCCTGCTGGTCCAGGCACGTCCAGACTTGTCCACTACTCAATGATGCCTATAATCAAGGCACGGATTCACTCTAGAAACGCAGGGCAGACATGTCAAGCACTGTTGATCCCGCCGAATATCATCAACGCCTCGCGCAGGTCCGTGGGTACCTCGAACTCTCCCAGGAAAAGATGGCTGGACGTCTTGGTACATCACTGCGCGCCTATGCAAATTACGAGCGGGGCGAGCGCGTCATACCCATCGACGTTGTGCGTGCCCTGCACGAACAGTGTGCAATCGATCCCGTGTGGCTGCTCACCGGCGAAGGTGCGATGCTCTTCGACCGCGATGTGCGCTACCGTCTCGACCAGCGGACACTCGACGCCGTCATGGCGACCGTAGAGCGGATCGAAAAAAGACTGGATTCACCGCTCGCAACAAAAAAGAAGGCCCGGCTCATCGGGCTGCTGTACGAACAATGTCGGCTTCTCGGCGAGAACGCCGACGACATTCTCAGCGATGCGCGGGTCGACCGTCTGACCCGGGCGTCGCGTTGACGTGAGCGACGCGCAAAAATATTAAACAAAGGTCAGAAAACCTCCCCGGCGGGCTAATCTTCACACGTGACTGTTGATCGCGTATGCGAAGACTCTGTCGCATCGCGTATCCACCGTGGGGAAGAACATGGGTCGTCTGAACGAGGTGCGAAAGGAAATCGAAGAACTCTGCGACGAGATTGAGCGCGACGCCCTGCGCTCGCCCCACCGCCCCGAAACCAGCGAAGAGGTCGCACCCGCTCCGCCCGTCCATATTCTCCTGGTCGTGCCCAGCAACATATCCCGCATGCGCATCAGGATCTCACTTCAACAGGGTAACAATCAAAAACGTCGCTAGCACCCCGTGCCGGACTCTACATCTGTCGACTACCCTCCGACCGTCGCCATTTGACCACCAACCCTCACATGCATCGGAGGGGGCCTCTGCGATCGTCCACCGATCCCACCCGCGAAGTAACCGCAATGCTGATCTTCCCGATCGCGGCAGGTTCGTTGTCATGGCGCAACTATCGGAAAGCAAAAACTCATTCGCAATCCCTGGCAAATCGATGACGGACTGGGTAGGTCAAAAATACGACAGCACTGTCTCATGTCGGCGTTTTCAGTCCTGCCGTGTTCCGTGTTGTCTGGCCGCACGGGCTCGTGCGCGAGTCAACCAATCCGAAATTCAAGCGCTCACAATGTGCTTTCCTGCATTCCGATTGCAGCGTCTGAACGCCGTGCAAATTTGCTGAACAGGCCGTACGACCTCCCATCGTTTCCTAAGATGAAAGTCCTGTGCCGCCGGCCCCACGCGCACGAGATGCGTCGGCCACGGTATTTACGACTGGTTCCCAGGCGAGGTTGCTCATGACGAATCGCGCTGTCATCCATGACCAGGACCTCATCCGGTCCGCTTTCCCCGGATGGAATGCCATACATCAGGCCATGACGGCACCGAATGGTTTACGGGTGCTCGCGGATATCGTCTTCGACTGGCTAAGCATCGCGGGCGCGACGTTTCTGTTCCATCGTTTCGGATGGTATTGTGCTCCGGCAGTCATCGCATGGATCGGCAACCGGCAGCGAGCGCTGGGCAATCTCCTTCACGACGCCGCTCATCGAAACCTTGCGACTTCGCCTGAACTCAACGACGCACTCGCCAGGCTGTTCATTGCGCCCCCGCTACTCAACAGTCTCGCCGTTTATCGTGAGTCGCATGCCCGCCACCACGCATGGCTTGGCGACCCGCAGGCCGACCCCGACTACATTGACGTGTGTCCAGCATCCGGAAATGCCTGGTGGCAACCTTACCTCACAGTCCTGATAACGCCGCGCACGTGGGCAGCGTCCATCCTCGGACACCTTCACTCCAGAAAAGCCACGCTCTCACAGAAAGCCGGCATTCTGCTCTGGTGGATGTTCACGATGGGTGCCGTGACACGTCTCGCCGGGCTCCACATGGCAGCCGCATTCGTCGGCCTGTGGATAGTGGCCAGAGCCACCGTGCTCCACCTGATTACAACCTTCCGCGAATTCTGCGACCACTTCGGACGACGTCCCGGTGGCGTATTCAACTACACGCGCGACGTGTCGTCGCGCAGCGTCTGGCGCTGGGTTATTCACCCACGCAACAATGGCTACCACCTGACGCATCATTTGATGCCCTCGGTGCCCTATCATCGACTGCCTGAAGCGCAGGGCAGATTGCTTGAGCTACCAAGCTTCGCCAGCACAGCAAGAATATGCCATTCGTATTTTTCCAGCCCCGATGCAGTCGTGCGGGAATGGGCGCTTCACTCAGGAGAAAAAACGTGAATACCCGCCCAGGCGCAATTCGTGTTGCCGCGCTCCTCGTGTCGGCAAGCTGTGGAATCGCTTTCCTGATCGGCTCCGGCGAAATGGCGGTGCATTCCGGGATGGCGGGCAGTCTCTATGCGATCGTGACGGCGTTTGGCATGTTCGCATTGGCGCTCATCGCACGAAAGCTCTGGCATGGCGGCGTGCCGATCTGGGAGATCCTTGGAAACCAGTATGGTCCAGTCGTACGGAGAGCCGTCGCGGTTCTCTCGGTTGTCTGGATGTCCGGGGTGCTTGCCGCGCAGATCCACGGCAGTGTCGCCGTGCTCTCGACCGCTGGACTGACGACATACCCCTCGGTCCTGGTCACTGCCGTTGCGTTGCTCGCAATCTCTTCCATTGAGCTCGGCGTTGCCGCCCTCTTCTTTACGGTAGGCTTGCTCGCCAGCAACCTGATATTGCTGCATGCTCTTGTCACGTCGGGAGGGCTCCCAATCTACCACTACGCGTGGCCGTCGTTCATCCACGAGGTACAGTCCGCCCCTCCTGCTGCAACATTAGCCACAGTGATCTCCATCGGATTCCTCGTGGTCACCGGATCCGACTATCAGCAGTTCGTCATTGCAGCGCGTCGACCTGTCGATGCCTGGCTGGGCTGCATCCTCGCCGGCATCTTTCTTGTCGCTGCCGGTTTTTTACCCGCCGCGACGGTCGTGGCGACACTGCGTAGCGGAAAACTGACTGGGCTGACTGACTACGCCAGCGCAATCCCCTACATCATGCTCCACTCCAGCGGACTTGCCGGCCCGTTCTGTCTCGGCGTGATCATGCTGGCAGCACTCGGATCCGGGACGGCTCTGACGCGTGCGATGGGCACCGCACTGACAGATTTACATCCTCTCATGCACCAACACCCGATCGCCTGCCGGAGTCTGATTCTGGCGTTCTGTTCGGCCATTGCCATCGACGGCCAGCCGATCGTTTCAACTATCATCTCACTGAACACCATCTATATTTCCGCCGTGGGGATTCTGTTCATCCTCGATCAGGCCGGACACCGGGTTACGCCGCGCTGTGCGTCAGCGATGATGATCTCCGGCTCCACGGTTGCCTTGCTTACGGCAACACTGTCCTGGACGCATGTCATCAACGTCCCCGGCTGGGCGTTTTTGGTGGCGGGGCTGCCAGCATCCGCCTGTCCGCTGCTGATACATTATTTTGCCCCCGGCGAACGAGGTCTTCGATCGTAACCAGGCTCAGTTGCCAGCGCCGGTCGTATGAATCTCTTGGGCAAGGCTGCGTCGGGCGTGCTCCATGACCAGGGCGGTGATCTTCGCGAGGGGCTCAGGCTCCGATTCCCAGTGATGCCAGTAGAGCTCGAGCAGGAGACTATGCCCAGGAGTAAGCTCGACTAATTCACCCGATTCCAGCAACGCGCCGATCTGCATCTCTGGCACCAGACCATAGCCTAGCCCATTCAGGATTGCGTTCAGCAACGCCGTTGGCGACGGGAAATAATGCTTGCGGTACCTGGCGACCTCCACCCTGAAGAAGGTCGAAAGAAATTTGTCGTGAATCGCGTCCTTGCGATCAAACAGTATCGCCGGAACATCCAGTATGGCTGGCAGCGTCATGCCCGTGGGCAGATGGGTTCCGACAAACCCCGGGGTCGCTACACAGCGGTAGCGCATCCCTCCGGCAAAATCGACCTGGAATCCAAGACTCGGCTCGCGTTGTGTCGAGATGCAACCCTTGACGTCACCGCGGACCAGGGAAGTGACCGTATGGTCCTGATCGTCAACGATGATTTCGAGCCCGATGTGCTGCGCAGCAAGTTGCCACGAAACAGGCTCAAACCAGGTCGCGAGTGAATCAGCATTTACAGCGACAGCAATGTTCACCGGCGGGAATGCGCCCGGCTTGATGAGCCGGAACGCCTCCTCCTCAAACAGGCGCACAGCCATGACGTGCCGTAGGATCACTTCACCTGCGTGAGTCGGTGTAACCGTCGGCTCGCGCAACAGCAGCGTTACGCCGACCGCGGCTTCCAGACTCTTTACCCGCGCAGTCACGGCTCCTGGCGATATATGTAGTATCTCCGCTGCCTTCCTGAAATGCTGGCAGTCCAGGACGGTGGCGAATGTTTCCAGTTGCTGCCGATCCAGCATGACATTCTCCTTCGCGACCTTTCAATTCGACATGTGCAGCCCGCCTGCAGCCAATACGCACCGACGTCAGGTGGGACGCAGCCGCTGCGTATGAACTTGCGGTAACAACGCGAAAAGAATTTGCCGGCTGCACCTTCGAACACAAACACTAAGCCCATATGTGGCCCCCACGCTGGTACGTCGTACGGTGTTTTGGGACAGGCCCTCGAGAGTGCATCAACCATTAGCGCCGGACGGGAATTTTGAAGTGTTATCAGAGTGGTAGATATCAGATGGATGTGCGAATCGATGCCGACGCGGCCGTTGGACTCGCGCACTCTTTCTGCCGGCCCCTCAATCGTCTCCAGAAATGACGGTCTCCTTGATGCAGGCTCACCTGTGCGCCCCCACCGCATGCGAAACGAGCTGGAAATCGCCGTCGGAGTGGTAGGTTCCCCAGATCGCCTGAAACACGCCGATGTAGCCGTCACTGTCATGAGCTCGGTTGCCAGCGTGGAAAGGCTTGCCAGCGACGTATCAAGATGTCCGCTGCCGTACCAGAGACATTGACGGGCTTGACGTAAAGCACCCGGTCTGACGGAGCCGCCCCGCCGCGCACGCCCATTTTCATCATGATGACCTTAATAGCTTCGCGCCTTCGCGCATCGGCGCCATCGCAGCTCGACGATTGCAACCATGTGCGAACGTTGGAAGCGCGCAGTGGAGCGGCATTTCATTGCTGGTGCCCGCACTTCCCGTGCGAGCCTGTGCAAACACCGCGGCCGCCGGATCAAGACTGCTCGCAGCCATGACGGCGGCAAGCCAGCGCACGCTGGCAAGGAGTTACTTTATCCTGGCGAACGCTGCTTGTTCGATCGTGACAATCGCGGTATACGACGCTCAAAGTTAACTCCTACGGCAAGACACTTGCCTAGGTCGAACTACCGCCAAACTCGGCCGCGTGCTTTCGAACAAATTCGTCGACGGGCGGCAACGAGATACGTGCGCCGTCCACAGCTTGGCATCCCGGCGGGAAGCCGACGGGTATGGGGAATTCCTCCATGACCCTCACGGCCGCGGCCGCACGTGGGGAGGGTGACGTTGCCGCGGCATGCGAACTTGTCGAGATTGCGAGCAGCGTAAGCAGGGACCGAATATGCAGTATTCATAGGTGGTCCTCGATATGACTGGGCGCACGGCGGGTGGTCCGCATCAGCGGCACACGCTCGCCAAATTCCCTAGCACGAGGCCACGGATCAGCTGCGTTCGAACGTAAGCACTGCTAACGACGATCGGTTCTGAGCATTCTATCCAGCGTCACTGTATCGCGCACACGATCAGCAGCCGCATGAGCACGGTCGTGGCCAGCTGGCAAGCTCAACCTTCATCGCGACTTGCTCAAACGCGGAAACAGACGTCGAGCATTGCCGTTGTTAATCGCTGCGTGCGCGTCGTCATCAATCTCGGAGTAGCGATCGAGCTTGACAGTGAACGACGCTCCTACGGACGGGGGCGCGTAAGGAAAGTCACTGCCATAGAGCACGCGATTGATGCCGGAGAACGCAAGAAGACTGGGTAGCGCGGCGGGTCCAGACGACAAAGCCGTGTCGAAATTGAACCGCCCGAACCGCTGGAGCAGATCCTCTGTGCTTGGCCCATTTGGAGCGAGCGCGTACAGAAGCTCGGCGAACCGATGCGCGGCATAAGGCAGGAAGCCGCCTGCATGGGACAGAATGATTTCTGGGTTCGGATAGCGGTCGAGCATGCCGTTGATAGCGAGGTGGACGGCGGTCCTCGTGGTGTCGAACGGATAATCGACAACGGGTCCGGGCATGCCGTCCAGTACCTTGATGGCAGGAGCGCCGGGATGGATGAACACGACCGCTGAATGCTGGTTCAGGACCTCCCAGAGCGGCGCAAAGCTCGCATCCCCCAAGTAAACACCGTCATAGCTTGTCAGCAGGACCACGCCGTCAGCCTTAAGCTGGGTGAGCGCAAACTCAGCTTCCGCCGAAGCGCTCTCGACATCTGGCAACGGAAGCGTCGCGAAGTTACCAAAGCGGTCTGGATATTTTTCCACGAGCTCGGCCGTGTATTCGTTGACCCGCCGCGCCATGTCGCGCCGCTCGGCCCCGTCCCACCCTTTGACGGCCGGTGCTGTCAGAGAAAGCACACCGGTTGCGATCTGCTCTTGATCCATGAATTGGAGCGCAGCCTCAGGCGACCAGTCCGGACTGTGCCATCCGGATGGGTCACCGCCATGGGACGGCAGCTCTTCGGCCCAAAAAGGGGGCACGACATGTTGATGGACGTCGATGCGGTCCGCGCTTGTCATGATCATGCCTCGTTGTCGGCTTCGAAATCTGTGGCGATAGCAACGCTTTTCCAACGGTCCAAATCGCGCCGGAAGCTCGCGAGCTTGTGCTCGGCGGTGGTATGCGCAATGGGACCAAGGGGAAGGTGGAGCGGTGGCGCAGTCGCGTCGATCGCACGGAGGATCACGGCGACCGCCTTGTCGGGATCGCCTGGCTGGTGGCCATCGCTTTCATCGCGGTAATGACGACGTTGCCCAGCGGTGCCGGCATATTCCGGCATTTCAAGTGCGGCGACGGTGATCGAACGTCCAAGGAATTCGGTACGAAACGGGCCGGGTTCGACGATGATGACGTGGATACCGAAAGGCCGGAGTTCTTCTGCAAGCGCTTCGGACAAGCCCTCGACCGCGAACTTCGTCGCATTGTAAAAGCCGGAGCCTGCGCTTCCAGCGATGCCGGCGCCGGACGAGAAGTTGACTATCGTACCGCCTTTCTCACGCAAGGCCGGGAGCGCCGCGCGCGTGGTTTCGATCAGCCCGAAGACATTGACCTCGAACATCGGCCGATATTCGTCCGGAGCCCCTTCCTCGACCGCGCCGATCAGCCCGTAACCCGCGTTATTTACGAGAATGTCGATACCTCCGAACGAGGCCTTGGCTTTAGCAACTGCAGCGGCGGCGGTGTCCGGCTTCGTCACGTCAAGCTGAGCCGCGATGACCAAGTCCGGAAAGGCGGCAACGAGATCAAAGACGGCTTCCGAGTTCCGGGCCGTTGCGAGCACGCGGTCGCCGCGTGCTGCCGCCGCGCTGGCGAGTCGGCGTCCGAATCCGCTTGAACAGCCGGTAATCAGCCATGAACGCGACATTTGCATCTCCAATTGGGCGCATACCGAGCGCCTAGCACTCAAGTTCGGTATTTCGCTCGCTAGGCACATCGGCCGGTGCGGTCGGCTTCACTTGACATGAGGTCAGGTAGAGGACGCGACACCGCGGCAGCCACCGGTCCCCTCGCCACGGCTTGAATTCTCTCACTTCGAAAGGCTTGTGCGAGCGCTACGTTTCTTCGCCGCAATTTTGGTAACGACTTCAGCAATATCCTGCCGCAGCGAACACATCAAAGGAATTATTTCGGTGATACAAAGGGACGTAGAGGCGCCGTCTTGTCCAGATCCGGGAAATAATCAAATGGCGCGCTACCAGAATATTCGGAGTTGGCGATGCAAGTTGGGATTGTTGGAGCCGGAAACGTTGGTGAGGCACTGGCCCGACGGCTTGTTGATGCCGGGTATCGGGTGCGGGTGGCGAACGCGCGCGGTGCCGCAAGTCTGGTGGATTTCGCGAGGCGAACCGGAGCCGAGGCGGTCAACATCGAGGATGTTGCAGCGAGCGCTAATATCCTGATTCTGGCTGTCCCGATCCAGCGCGTGGTCGACTTGCCGAAATCGTTGTTCGTGGGCCGATCGCATTCGATGGTGGTGGTCGATACCGCGAATTACGTTCCTTCTCTGGTAGGCACGATCAACGAGATCGACGCCGGCATGCCGGAATCGGAGTGGGTCTCGCGGCAGATCGGGGTGCCGGTCGTGAAGGCGTTCAACAGCATGACCGCTTACAGCATGGCGCACGGTGGCCGGTCGAAGGCGGCAAGTGATCGGATTGCGGTGCCGGTGGCGGCCGACGACCCGCAGGCGCGTGCGATGATCATGGTGCTCGTCGAGCAATTGGGCTTCACGGGCTTCGATGCTGGCCCAATCGCACAATCCTGGCGGCAGCAGCCTGGCCAGCCGACCTACGCTACAGATCCCACGGTCGTCGAACTTCCCGGGTTGCTAAACCGCGCCGATCGCAAAAGGGCGCCCGCGAATCGGGACAAGGCGATGAAGCTAATGGCCAAGCTGCCCGCCGATTTTCCCGTCACTGATCTCGTACGCGTCGCGCGCCTGTCGGTCGGATTGGACAAGCTGAATCCACGATCCTGGCTGGCAATGGTACGCGTGGGCTTGGCGTCGCTATAAGGATGGCTCGTCAGCTCGGCGAGCTGAGGCAATATCTGTGTCGGGCCTCTCTATCGTCAGTGATATCCAGCTAGTGCCTCGCAACGTTCGGCTACTCCCAGAGCTTCGTTCTCCCATGCCACTCCAATTAGTCGGCGTCTCTCAAACATAGTCGCGAAAGGCCAGACGAGAGCATCCCGATGCAGCCCAGCAATATTGTCTATGTGTTCCGCAACCGGTTGCTCATGCGGCCTCACGTCGGGTCAGCACACACTCTATAGTGGGCGAGCAAGTAGGCTCGGCTTAAAGGATTCCGCCCCACTCACTTTGAAGCGTAACGATGTACAAGGAGATATCACATGACACAGAGGAAAGTTGCGGTAGTCACCGGCGGAAGCCGAGGTCTCGGTCGAAGCACGGTGCTCAACCTCGCCAAGCGTGGGGTGAGCTCGATTTTCACATACCACTCGGCCGAAGACGAGGCGCGCTCCGTTACGGCTTTGGTCAAGGACGCCGGCGCGACAGCCGTTTCGCTCCAGCTTGATACCGGCGACGTTTCCAGCCTAGCGGGCTTCGTCGAACGCCTGAAGACTGCCCTTGTCAAGCTTGGCGCCGAGGGGATCGACTATCTCGTCAATAACGCTGGGATCTCCAACCATACGACATTCCTGGAAGTGACCGAGGAGGAGCTGGACAAGCTCTACGACGTGAACTTCAAGGGCGTTTTCTTTCTGACCCAGAAGTTGCTGCCGCTCCTCAATGACGGTGGGAGCATCGTCAATATCTCGTCGGGTGTAACGCGTTTCGTAAACCCCGACAGCACGGCGTATGCGGTGTTCAAAGGCGCGATCGAAGTGTTCACGCGCTACCTTGCGCATGACCTCGGCAAGCGGAACATCAACGTCAACACCGTCGCGCCTGGCGCGATCCAAACCGATTTCAGTGGTGGCGTCGTTCGCGACAATCCGGCCGTGAATAAGCTCGTTTCAGAGATGACCGCGTTGGGGCGCCCCGGGCTCCCGGAAGATATCGGTCAGATGATCGCGTCGTTGCTATCGGACGGCAATCACTGGGTGAATGCGCAGCGAATCGAAGTCTCAGGCGGTATGCGCCTCTGATTCCGGTCTCGGAGGCGAAGTCCAGCGCACTGGTCAGTTCGGAAGGAGAACTGCCGGCGAGTGGCGGATCAGGAGAGCGAAGAAATGAAATCTCGGATCGCGCGCGCGACCAGGGCCGGCTGTTCGACCTGTGGTAGGTGCCCTGCATCGTCGACAAGCTGAAATCGCGCGCCGGGAATGCGCTGCGCATACTCCTCGCCGTACTCCGGGGTAACGATGCCGTCCTGTCGCCCCCAAAGCACGAGCGAGGGCATTTCGATGCGCGGGAGGCGTTCCGCGAGGCTCGGATCATGCATGAAAGGGTCGCCGGCGTAGATCATCAAAGCTTGCTGGTTCGCTCGGATCTGCTCCATCGCGTCGGGAGACGGGCGCGGCGCCCTTGAGGGGTTCGCGAAGCTTTTCTTGATCAGATCCTGGAACGGAATCGTGCGCGGATCGCCGATAGTCCCTGTGCTTCCGGTCGGCTGAAGTCCGACCGCGTCGATCAGGGCACAGCCAGCCACGCTCGCCGGACGCCTCGTCGCCATCTCCGCCGCAATCCAGCCGCCTACCGAGTTGCCCACGAGGATCACATCGTGCAGTTCGAGCTGGTCAAGCAACGCAAGATAACAATCGGCTAACCCCGCGATTGAGGCAAGCCAAGTTGGTCGCTTGGTGGCATCGAAGCCTGGATGCGTCGGCAAGATCACGTGAAACTCGTCCAGCGCTCCAAACAACGGGCGCATAGACGCGGGGCCCGCCCCGCCGTGAAGCAGAAGGAGTGGTCTTCCCCCTCCTTTTTGGTCGACTGCGAGCTCCAGCGTTTCGGCTGGCAAGTGTACCGTGATGCTATCCATTATCTGTCGTCCCTTTTGAGATCATCACTCAGATTTTGTCGCCAATCGTGAGCGCCGCCATGGCGGACCAGTCGCGGTCGCCAAACCCTGCCTCAACCGCTTCCCTCATTCTCGCGTGGACAGCATCGAGCATTGGAAGCGAGCGGCCAGCATCGGCGGCGGCTTCGCGGGCGAGACGCAAATCCTTCAATCCCAGTGTCGCCTTGAACCCGGGTGAATAATGATGCGAGGCGATGTTGCCGGAATAGATCGTGTACGAACGGCTTCCGAACAAAGTCCCCAGAATGAGTTCGAAGAAATCGTCACGAGCCAGCCCGTTCGCCTCTGTCAGCACAACGGCCTCCGCCATCGCCTCGATCGCCATGGTGATCATCATGTTGCAAGCGATCTTCGCCGCGTTCGCTGCGGGAGGCTGATCGCCCATGGGCCAAATCCGGGAGCCTATCGCGTCGAGCACCGGACGGACCCTGGCGATCGCTTCCTGCGCCCCGCCGGTCAGAATATTCAATTCGCCTTTCGCGGCGATGTCCGGACGGCCGAGAACCGGCGCCGCCACATAGGCGACGCGCGCCCGCTCGTGCGCCGCTACCAGCTCGTGCGAGAATGCGTCCGAAATCGTGGAGGCAACGACGTGGATCAGATCCGGGCGTGCTTTTGCGAGGAGGCCGGCATCGAGCACGACGCTTCGGATCATGGCACGCCCACTTCCCTTGCGCGGACGCGTGCCCACAAGAGGGCGGAGAGCGATGCGAGGACAAAGGTTTCGAGAAAGAATTGGCCCTCGCAGGCGAGCGCTACCGGCAGACGCGCTGGTATCCAGTAGCTGAAGGCCAGCAATGCGACGGGCCTTCCCCTGGCGAGAAGAAGCAGAAAGGCGAACATGCTGACGCAACGGGAAAGCCGATCGCCAAGACCGGTCCAACTGATCGCCGCCAACGCGACAGTAAAGATCGCCGACTCGATGAAGAGGCCATAGATGTAGGCGTAAACATGCAAGTCGTAGGGTGGCCAATATAGGACCACAGGCTGCGCGACGCCAAGTGCAGAAGTGATGCGCGACATGGCGATAGTCAGGCCGGGAGAAAGTGTGAAATAGCCGAAAGCACTCGTGGCGGCGATTGCTATGACGACCGGCGCATTCCAACCGGAGCGCCACCGACGTGCTATGAAGGTAGCGATTGCCCGCTGGTAGAAGGTCAGAATGCTGGCGGGCGCTCGATCAGTCAGGACATAGACCCAATTCAGTCGCCGCCAGCCATCAAGAATCACCCACTCAATTCCGATCACGCGCAGGCTTTCATAGAGGCCGGCTACAAGGCCGCCCATGATGGCGGCGGCGACGAAAGCATTCCTTCCGAGGAAGTAAATCGACGCCGCTCGGCACAGCGCGACAGTCGCTGCAAATCGTACGCCCTGTCCCAGGTATTTCGCCCAAACGGGGACAGCGTCTTCCTTGGGATAGGGAACCCCGAGATGCGAAATGGCGAGATCGTGGATGCCTAGCGAAAGAAGCGCGATGACCAGTGTGCCAGCGATTAGCGTGGGCCAACTGCCGGGAGCAAGGAGAGGCCAAGCTGAGGCTGCGTCAGCAAGCACTCTACGCATGCCTCGCTGACACGGCGTGTTGTCCCCGGAATTGGCTCGCGCTGCCACTGGTCGTCTCAGATACGGCTATGGCGTTCGAGCCAAGCTAAAACGGGGGCCAGCGCAGCGTCCGAGTTCTTCTCATAGATGAGACCATGGCCATTGCCGTGTACGCCGTAATCTCCAAGGTGCATCAACTCCGCCGCTGCGCCGGCAGCCTTTAACCGTTCGATCGCGGGCGGACTCGCGGCCGCGAACGCCGAAGCGTCGGCAGTGACGGCAAGAATCGGCAGATTGGCTAGGGCCGGCAGCCGATAGGTGCCTGGCGCGGCGTCGCGCAGTTCTTGCGGTGTTGCGGCCGGTTCCCACGTCAGCGGCGCGGCGGTCAGACCCCAGCTCAACGATCCAATATCGGGAATATCGGCGAATGGCGGACCCATCGGCTCCACTGCCACGATCGCCTTGACGAGATCAGGCCGGCGATCGGCTACCAGCCAGCCAACCGGGCCTGACGCGGAGTGGGTCAGGAGGATCGCTGGTCCAATGCTATCGAGCAATTTTGCGATGCGGTCCGCTTCCATATCCTGAGAGAAAGCGAGATCCGCTGGGAGCGGACCGTAACCGGCGATGAATTCGTCCCATGCCGCTTCGTCATCACGATCGAACGGCCACTGGGTATGCTTTTCCGCCAAGGCTTCGGGCGTGTAGATTTTCTTGCCGTTCTCGTAAGAGAATGGCGGCCCCATCGGTCCGATCGTATCGACGTGGTAGGGAGACCGGCCCTGCCCGGGCCGATCAACGATCACCGTCGCGTAGCCGGCCTCGACCAGCCTTTGCTGCCAGCCGGGACGTCCGTCTGGCGTATCGAGCCATTCGGTGCTCTGATAGCCGCCGCCATGGACAAGCACGACCGGCCAAGGCTGCGTGACTGTCTCCGGCGCTTCCCATTCGGCGAATAACGGTCCCCGTTGATACGTGAGGCCGTCCTGCTCGACGCGGTCCCCCGCGATCCAGATATGGCCTCGGCGCACCAGGCGGGCGGGCGTGTTAGTCCAGAAGGCCATGGCTACATATCCTTCGCGCGGAAACGGATCGGCTCGACATCGGTAAATTGCGCGACGTCGGCCATCACCGCAGGCGTTTCCGCTGCGGCGAAGGCTGCCTCAGTCGCAGCCTCATCTCGGAAAATGCATTCGCAAATAGCGATGGTGCCGGATTCGTCACTGCTGGGAAAAAAAGCTTTGATGCTCTTCAGGCCATGGCTTTCCCAAGACCGCATCACGAGTGGCAGATGGCGCTCGACGTAATAATCCCGGTCGAAACGCGTGTCCGCGTTTCCCTGGTAGGTAACGTAGATGGTATCTTCAAGACTATTGTCACTCATGATTCGGCTCCTTGGCGGGAACTAAACAAGCTCGGCGAGCGCGGTGGGTTCGAAGCCCTTAAGTCCCGCGGCGTCTCCGGCGCGAACCTTGTTCGCCCATTGTGCGTCCGTAAGCAGCGCCCGTCCGACTGCGATAAGATCGAACTCATCTCGCTCCATGCGCTCGACCAGACGATCGAGGCCGGCGCTGGTGGAACTCTCTCCGCCGAACGCGCCGAGAAAATCGCCGGACAGCCCGACCGAGCCAACGCTGATCGTTGCCGCACCCGTGAGCTTCTTCGCCCAGCCCGCAAAGTTCAGGCCGTTCTCACCATCGATTTCGGGGAATTCTGGCTCCCAAAAACGACGCTGCGAGCAGTGAAGAACATCCGCTCCGGCATCCACCAAAGGCTGAAGCCAGGCGGCCATTTCCTGCGGCGTTGCTGCGAGGCGGGCACTGTAATCCTGCTGCTTCCATTGGCTGAGGCGGATGAGAACGGGAAAATCCGGGCCGACTGCGGCGCGCACGGCAGCAACGACCTCGGCGCCGAAGCGCGCTCGTTCTGCGATCAACTGACCACCATAGCCATCGGTGCGCAAATTGGTGCCAGACCAAAAGAACTGGTCGATCAGATAACCGTGGGCTCCGTGTATCTCGACCACGTCAAAACCCAAGCGCTTCGCCTCGGCTGCCGACCGCGCGAATGCGGCGATCGTGTCGGCGATGGCCGCGTCGTTCATGATCTCGCCGCGCGGGGTGTCTGGCGCGAGCAGACCCGAGGGGCTTTCGACCGGACGGTCGGGCTCCCAACCGCTCATTCCCAGCGTCGAGCCGGTATGCCAAATCTGGGGACCCATGCGGCCGCCAGCACCATGCACGGCGTCGATGACACCTTTCCACCCCGCGAGCGCAGCGTCGCCATGGAAGAACGGGATCGCGGGTTCGTTTCGCGACGCTGGACGGTCGATCACGGTTCCTTCGGAGAGGATGAGCCCTACGCCGCCTTCGGCCCGACGACGGTAGTAATCGGCGTTGCGAACACCCGGAATCCCTTCGGGTGCGAAGGTACGGGTCATGGGCGCCATGACGATGCGGTTGGGCAGTTCGAGCGAATGGATGCGGAAGGGGCGAAACAACGTGTCGGGTGAAACAGTCATCCGGAAAAGCTCCATTGAAATCGGAATTCATTATGGTATACATTGTAGACCTAGCGTCAATAACGCACCTTGTTTCGACCAGGTATATCGCAGGTAACCATGCCCTTCCCCGAACGCCCCCGCTTCTCCGTCGATTGCCCGAGCCGCCTTCTGTTCGATCAAATCGCCGATAAATGGTCGATCATGGTCTTGACCGTGCTCGACGACGGTCCAGCGCGCTTCAACGCGATCAAGCGGCTGCTCGAGGGCGTGTCGCAAAAGGCGTTGACGCAGTGCCTGCGCCGACTGGAGCGCAATGGTCTGATCTTGCGGCGGGTCATTCCGGTTTCGCCGGTGGCGGTTGAATATGAGATCACTCCGCTTGGCCGATCGCTGCAGGGCCCGTTCAAAGCGCTGTACGCCTGGACGATGGACCATCTCGACGACGTCGAAATCGCGCGGCAAGTATTCGACAGGCGCATCGTCGCTTGAATTGACCCTGTTGGCGGTGGTCGGCATTGCGCAGTCCCTCAAACGACATCCAGCTGGACATCGAGACCATTCCGCGTGGCGTTGCTGTAAGGACAGACGAGATGCGCTTGCTCAGCCAGTGTCCGGGCCTCGTCGTGTCCATCCCCGCGATGTGCACTCTGAGCTTGACGTCAAGCATGAAGCCCGCAGCATCATCGCGCGGCCCCACCCCCCATCTCAGCCGTAACGGTCGCGTCGTCTGGAAACTCGATTTTCCGATGCCTTGCAATGCCCTGCATCGCGCTCAGGAAACAGGCGGCGTAACCCGAAGCGAAGAGCTGCTCGGGATTGTTGCCTCGTCCGCCAAGACCCCCAAGCTCTCGCGGCACCGCGAGGTCGACCTTGAAAGCATCGTCGCTTGTTTCGGCATGGGCATTGCGACCGCCATGTGCCATTGCCTCGGTATGGTATAGGATGCGCATCGTCCTTCCTCAGTTGCGAACCCAAGGGCTGTCTTCGTCGGGCGAGACATTCGCCCCGTGCTTTTCGAGCGTGTAGAAGCGAAGGCGATTGCCGTCGGGATCGTCGAACACGACCAGCCATGCCTGAACGCCCGCGAGCACGGGCGAGTGCTCGATGCCGTTTGCATAGAGAAAGGCTGCCCAGTCGTCGAGCGTAGCGCGATCCCTGACCGCGATGGTGACAGAATCGAACCCTTTGTTATCCGCCGCCTGGGCCGGATCGAGCCGAATCTCAAGCTTCGTACCCAGTCCGGGGACATCGCAAATATGCGCATAAACACTGCCATCAGCCGTGTGGTGATCGAGTTCGGGGATCGGCTCGGCGCCCAAGATTCTGCCGTAGAACGCCATCGCACGAACGAGATCGGCGACCGGGATCTTGAAATGATGGACGCCGTCGATCGAAGGGCGCGATGGGTTCGACATAGCTCAACGCCGCTCGAGTTGTGTGGCGCCGTCGGTCGACGAGGGCGTGGTGCGGCGCGAACGGAGTGTCGCCATGCTCTGAAACACGCCATCGCGGAACACGAGGGCGTGAAGGAGCGCCGCGCCCAAATGCGCGAGGAAGGTCAGGAGGAGGAGCATCGCCAAGGCGGTGTGGGTCGTGCGCAACGCCGCGTAGAGGGGCAGATCGAGGGGCAGGACCGCCGGCAGCCGCAGGCCTCCATAGAGCACGATCGGATAGCCGCCCGCCGACAGCATCGCCCAGCCAACAAGGGGCACTGCAAACATGAATGCGTAGAGCGCGATGTGTGAAAGGTCGGCCAGAAGCTTCAGCCAGCGTGGCATTGCCTGCGGTAGCGCCGGCGGCGGATTGAACAGACGATAGATCAGGCGAACCGCGGCAAGAAGAAGGATGGCAATCCCGAGCGGTCGATGGATGGACAGCAGGGTGTGGTAAAGATCCTGTGACGACACCATGCCAATGCCGATGAACAGCATCGCGAGTATCATCGCTGCGATTGTCCAGTGCAGCAATCGAGCGATGCCGGAAAAGATATGGGACTTTGTCATCAGTGCATCCCCTCTGAGTTGGAAGGGAGGTGCACGGCGCTGACGGGCGGATGTTCTGCCGCCCGGCGCTTGAATGATTGCGCGTAGGTCGCGGATCGCGCGCTCAGGATCGGATCGTCGGAAGCCTCTACGCCCGCGGGCAGGATCAGAGGGTCAAAATTAACGTCCCGGCAAGCTCCGTGCGCCTCGTCGTCAACGCGATCGAGCGTCAACACGCCAAGGTCGATGTGGTCCCGATCGGGGGGCCATGCTTTGCTCGGATCAGTGGTCTGGTCACCTGGCTGCCCGAGCGTGACCACCAAGTGATAACGGATCGGTCCAAGACGCATGCGCGTGATCAGATCATCGAACTGGAAGTTTGGGCGCGTCGCTTGTGTTAGATCGGGCTTCGCCGGTTGGAAAGGGTCGTCGGGGATCATCGCCCAGCGAACCGCCCGTTTGTCTCCCCTGGCGTTTACAAAAAGAAATGCGTCGAGACTGTTGAAGGTTGTGTTGGCAAACCCCGAGGCGAGCGGCGTCGCCTTCACGACGGCGACCGCTTGGGCGTCAGCCGGATGGCTCTTCATAAACGCTGCGAGGCGCGCTGGATCGGGTTTGCCAGTCTTCGGATCGGGCGTCGCCGCCACGAGCTGGTCATAAAGATCCTGGACACTGGCGACTGTGAAGACGGGAATGCCGTTCATCGCCATGCGCCAAACCTCGCCGTTTCGCAGCGTGAAGTTCAGAGCCATGCTGCGCACGGACATCGCTGTGTCTGGCAAATAGGGTTGGCCGCTCGCGATCGCGAAACGCCCGAAGACGGGCGTAGCCCAGGGCCTGAAAACCTCGGCCTTGGATAAGGTTTGGCCGGCGCCGCTGCTGTCGAAGTGTCCCGCGAAACAGATGCCCTTGGGATGATTACGTCGGAACCCCGCGTGTAGGCCGTTGGTGCGTTCGAATTGGTCCACGACCTCGCCCGGCGTCAGTCGTTTGGGGGACAGCCAGCCTGCAGTCCAGGCGAATGCAGCGGCGACGACGACGAGAACCGCGCCGATCGCGATGAGCGACCCAAAGTTGGCTCGTGAGAGAATATATGCAGGGCTGTAGATCCCGCTGTCGTTCCTCGGCGAGACGTTTTCTCCCGACGGATTTGTCATCGATTGCACCTCCCTGGACCGTATTGCCCTCGCGCATCGCTCTGGTGTCGGGCGCGATGGAAGGTTCGGAGGGCGATCCCTTCAACGGGATGTCGCCGGCGCACGCTGATCCCCGTGATGACCTGACCGCACTCAAGTGGCATGTCGCTGGTTCTCCGATCCGGTTCTTCGGACGCCGGCAGTCAGGCCCGCAGCGAGCAAGAGAGACAGAGCGATGCAGGACACTGCAACGGCGTAGGCCTGCGCCAAAGAGTGGTTGGTTGGTGAATTACCGAGCAGCGAATAGAAAAGGCCGCCTATGACCGCCACGGAGAGCGCGCCGCCGATCTGGAACATTGAGGTCACCAAGCCTGCAGCGAGCCCTGACCACTTGCGATGTACGCGGCCGGTGATCGTGTGGGTCATGGCGGGAAGCGCGACGCCCTGACCCAGACCGATTGCAAAAAGCGGCAAGGACAAGACGTGAGCAGTATCGTAGAGGACGCATAGCGCGGTGCCGATGAGGCCGATCGCGAGCAAAACCATGCCAGTCGGCGCAGTCCAGCGGCCAACCCTTCGCTCAAGTCGCGAGCTGATGAGCGGTCCGAAAATGAATCCGACTGCGGCCGGCAGGATATCAATCCCTGTCTGAAATGGCGTCTTTCCACGGCCCGACTGGTCGTAAACCGAGAAGAAGAGCCAAAAAGCCGCCAATGCGTAAAAGAAGAGCGCAGCGGTCAGCCCTTGCTTCATGCCTGGCGCTGCGATCACTTTAGGAACGACCAGCGGGTCGCCTCCGCGCGCGTCCAAGCGAAGTTCGTAGATCCAGAAGCCGATCAGCAATGGCAGCGAAGTCGCCATCAGAAGCCATGACCAGAATGGCCAACCGTACTCACGGCCTTCGACAAGCGGTAAAACCAATGCGAAAAGCGCCGCAGCCAACAAGAGCGCCCCGCCCGAATCCAATTGCTCGGGTTCGTTCGCTCTCGTTTCCTTCAGCAGTACCAACGCAAGGGGTATGGTGACCGCAACGATTGGGAGATTTATAAGGAATATGCTGCGCCAGCCGAGGCCGAGTGGACTGGCGAGGATGAGGCCCCCTCCCAAAAGTAGTCCCGCCGCCGACGCCAGACCGAACGCCATCGCGTAAAAGCCGAGTGCGCGGGGCTTCTCATCATCCGAAAACAATGCCTCGATGGATGCGAGGGGCTGAGGCGCCATTATTGCGGCAGTCAGCCCTTGGCACACCCTCCCGACCACCAGGACCACTGGCGACCAGGCAAGACCGGAGAGAGCTGACGACGCAGCGAACCCCAACATTCCCACGATGAACGCAAGCCGGCGGCCGTAGAGATCGCCGAGTCGGCCGCCTGTGATCAGCATGACTGCATATGCCGTCGCATATCCCGAGATGACGAGCTGTAGAATGCTGCCGCTCGCCTTGAGGTCTGAGCGGATCGACGGCAACGCGACATTGACGATGAAGAAGTCGAGCGGCGGCAGAAACGCACCTACCAGAAGTATGCCCAACGCCGGCCAGCGACGCGAATCTCCCTCTGCTTTCTTCGTTGCGGCCACAGCAAATCCTGTTGCTAAATTCATTGTTTGCTCCCAGCCAAAAGACGGCTGGAAAGCCCGTGAGCATTGTTGTTCTGGAAAGTCCCGTGAGCATTGTCGATCTTGTTCAGCTTTCCCGGCGTAGCCGGGACGGAAGCGGTTCGGGTTGTCGCTCCAGAGAGCGAGACGAAGGCCGTCAAGCACGATCCCAAGCTGACCATCGTTCATTCACGATCCCCAATGCTCACGAGCCCCTGCGGGACGCTAAAGAGGCTGCCCGCGGGGTTCGCCCAACCTTACGGTAGGAGGCGCGTTCGCGTAAGGGGTCGGTTCCGGGTACAGCAATATCGGGTACAAGGTCCGCAATATTGCGAAACTACATTTCAGCGCCTAGGTCGTGTCCACGCCACTGTGGGCCGCCTTCTTCAATGCGGTTGGGAACTCCAGTTCGTCGGAACCCGTAGCGCTTGGACAAAGCCTCGAAAAAGGTCTTCAAGCCCGCTTTGGCTGTTGCGCCTGCAGCTTCACTGCCCCAAAGTGAGAAACTTCATATCCCGCGAGCTTGAGTCGGCGGTCGCCTCTAGCCAACTGCACATAGTGTTGCGCGCCGACGCTCCCCGCGACGTCCGCGCAGTGGTGCTTGCCTCCAGCTCGATGACGACCCGCGCACCCTGCGGTAATAGCAAGAGGAAATCAATGCGAAATCGCGGAAGTGCATCCCGCCCTCTCTCCTTTACCGTGCGTGGACCCCAGTGAAGCCACACTTCCCGCAGCAGCGCCGGCAGATTCTGCACGGCACCGCGGAACCCCACGAAGAAAGCATTAAACAGCAAGGACTGGGGCGGGGACTTGTGAGGCAAGCGGGCCTTGGAACGCACGTATGGCGAGCGCTTGGCCTGCGTGGCATCAGCAATTTGCTCGGTCTCGCTCCACCACTGCTGTAGGTCGCTCCAACGCAATACGTCGTTGCCGATGGGGCGGTCATAAACGAGCACCTTATCGGCGTTGGTAACGAGTTCGACATCGTTGCCCAGCGCGTCGCGGATCTGCGTCAGCTCGCGCGGCCGTCACACGCGTCGAATCGACCACATCCGCCAAGATTAGAGGTACAGCTCCCTTACGATATAGCGCTTCAGGCAACGATGAATCTGCTTGCCCATTGAGCTTGCCCGCATCGTCGGTCTTGATCCACGCATCTAGCGTCTGCGTGCTGATGCTCGGAAATCTTCGCCGTCGCCGCCTGGCTCTGGTCGGTACGCACCACGCGCACCGCTCAATCCTGAATTCCAGCGTGTACCGCGCCCTCGCGTTTCCCATTGCTCAATCCTCCGTCACTGAAGATTTACACACTCTCAGTAATGGATAAGTTTTCCGAGGGCAAGATCACAACAAAAATCCGAAGCCGAAAAAATGGAAGTATGGCGATCCTTCACGCCGGATTCGTGCGGTGCAAGATCAATGACGCAGTCGACTAGCCTCTGCGTTTGTGACTTCAATGCGCAGTTCACCGGCCTGCGTTCTGACGAAAGCAAGATCAACACCGACAGGACGAGGACGCATCTAAATCTCCTAGCCCTCAGCATTGCCGAGGGTTTGAGAACGGCCGACCCCATATGATGAGACGGCAATAGCACGACTCGCCGCGTCTTATGGATCGATCGCTCCATATATATCGCACGCCCCCTTCACAATCACTTCTGGATCGACTAGTATGAAAGTCAATCCTGGGAGACTGTGATGCTACGAACCGGGCGCCCACGCGAATTCGACCGCGAACGGGCGATGGATGCGGTGATGCATTTGTTTTGGTCGCAGAAGTACGAGCCGACCTCGTTGAATCGGATCAAGAACTCTATGAGCGGCATTTCGCCAGCCGGCTTCTATGCAGCGTTCGGATCGCAGGAACGTCTCTTCAGGGAGGTGGTAAAGCGCCACATGCGGACCTACGGTCGTGTGGTAGCTGTCCTATGGGACGAAGCGTCGGCATCGCGTTATGCACTCGAGCGCTTCGGTGCGCATGCAAACCGAATGCAGCCCCCGGCCGGCTGCCTGATCGCCCTTGCTCCTCGGACCTGTTCTCCCGAGAACTATCACATTGACGCGATGCTCGCGGCCGAAAGTGCTCGAAGTCGGGAGGGGACCAAGGCGTTCGTTGACCACGGGATCGCGCAAAAGGAACTCGACACATCAACCGATGGCGAGGCACTTGCTACCGCGTTCGACGCGTTCCTCGTTGAGATGGCCTCCCAAACTAGAGACGGCGCCATGCAGGAAAGGCTCGACGCAGCCATCACTGCGCTGCTGCAGCTTTGGGACATCAACCGTGTTCAACTGAACGATCTAGGCCGGAGCGCCTCGTGAAGTTGGCTGCTCACAGCCTCGAAGCACACCGAAATCTGGGCGCGACGCTCGTCAGCAGCAGTAGGCATGCCGGCTGGAACGCGATCCTCGTCGACCATCATCGCGTGGCGCCCGACGAATGTGAATTCGAAACCCGCGCGACGCCCGATCAAACTATTGTTGTGCAGCTAAGCGGCGAACAATGGATCGAGAAGTATGAGCATTACCGCTGGCATCGCGCAATCTATCAGGCCGGAACGATTGGGCTGACCCCGCCGAACCACGTGGATCGGCTGCGCCGATTACCGCTGCACGGCACACGCACGTTCGAAAAACTCAACCTGTATCTGTCGGGTTTGGTTATCGCAGACGCCTGGAATGAATTTCGCCGCACTGCTCAGCGATCGGACCCTCCCTCATTAGACGCACTAGCTTATACCGATCCCCTCATCCGGCACGCAGCGCTGGCGCTGCACCGGGCGGCTTGGGAAGGCGCGCCCGATTTGTATTGTTCCGCAACAGCCTACTGGTTGGCGGTCCATCTTCTTACAAGGCATTCGGGCTTCAACGTCGACACTGCGCAGCGACACGTTCAAGCGATCACCGACCGTCGGCTTGCACGGGTGTTCGAGATGATGAGCGCGCGTTTGGCAGAACCGATAACGCTCGACATGTTGGCATCGGAAGCTTGCGTTAGTCGCTATCATTTCGTGCGGCTGTTTCGGGAAAAAACCGGGATGACCCCGTACGCCGCGCTTTTGGCCATTCGGATTGAGACAGCGCAAACCCTGCTGTGCGGGACCGATTTCGACCTTGGCACCGTTGCATCGCGCTGCGGTTTCTCCAGCGCACAGGCGCTGACGAAGGCGTTCACCCGACACTGTTCGGTGTCGCCGACGCGCTGGCGTGCAAGATCACGCGGGGACGCCATCTGACGTCTTTCCAACATTGCGCATTACGCAGCAATTATTGCGGTCAGTAAACCGATTGATCGTTCTGTAGTTTCGCCTACATAAGAGGCTACGATTACCGTCCAACCTGGCGGCGGCTCGATCGGGATGCCCCGGCCGTGGCGCAATCCCGCGCGTCTCTCTTTCGATCAACCCCGGTGTGGCGCTCTCGCAGTTGATGAATCTGGACGATGACTCGAACCGTCGCCGACGAGCTTGCAGTGGGTCTCCACGATGCGTGGGGGCCGCCGATGCTACGGCTTATTCGATCGGCCTTGATCTCGGTTGCGGCGATTTGACCGGAGTCGACAACGGTCTCGGCACCGATCCCATTCGCGGCAAAGGGCAGGCACGATGGCGCCGTGCGGTACGGCCATCATGCCCGCCCAGTTCGTGGACGACGTCGACGATCTGCGCATTCGGCTCTGGGTCAATGAGGAACTGATGATCGACGCTCGCACGAGCGGAATGCTGTTCAAGTGCGACGAGATCGTCACCAAGATCGGTGAGCATATTACGCTCGGGCCGGGCGATATTGTCTTTACCGGATCTCCCTCGGAAGCGCATCTGCACCCGGATCAACACAATTACCGCGGTTCGATGGCTGGACTATACCATTCAGAACTTGTGCCGAATGCCTAATATGATCGCTGTCTGATTCGATGTGGTCGACGGAGACAAGCTGGTAATGCTAGCTACAGCCGCCCCCCCCGTCGAATCCGTACCAGAAGCGTGCTGATATATCCCGGCCGCATACAGGTCTGTCCGCTTCGAAAGGAAGTAGTCGGTGCCCAGCATTACCTGATGATATTTCGCGTCGTTGGCGCCATAACCTTTTGTGAAGTCATACGCAACCCCGAGTAAGAGCGCGGGTGTCAGCTGATACTTATAATTGACTTCGACGTTGTGGAACTTTGCGGCGCCTTTTTCGACGCCTTGTGCCGGCAGATTCGCAAGCGCACCAATATCCTTGAACTGCGTATTGCTATAAGTTGCGCCGAACGTCGAATTGCCGATTCCATAGGCACCACCGACTGCAACAATCTGCTGGGTCTTGGCTGATGCATATCCTGAGTAGACTGGGCTTGTCATGTTCGACGCCGCAGTGTTCGACGTCGAGTTATTTCCGAAGAAAGAATAGTTTGGATCGTTCGCGGTCAGGTAGGCCGCACCCAGGTCGAGCGAGCCTCTATGATAACCGGCACCGATCGACCAAATTTGGTTCCTGCTAAAGTCTCCGGCCACACCACCCAAACTGTAGAGTCCGCCAAACGTGAAGCCAGCGATTTCAGGGCTCTTATATTTAATCGAATTGTTGACGCGATTTGTGTCAATCATGTTGTCGATATCACCAGGATGCGCTCCCTCGTAGGGCATCCATTGGTATGCGACTGCGAAACGTCCCGTGTAATCGACGACGGAGTCGTACTGTCGGCCTAGCGTCACCGCTCCAACCCTGTTTGACGCTATACCGACGTAGGCTTGACGCCCGAAGACGTCGTTCCCCTGCCCTAACCTTCCATTCAATATGTTGAAGCCATTTTCAAGCACGAAGAGCGCCTGCAGGCCACTACCCAAGTTCTCTAAGCCACGCAACCCGAATCGACTACCTTGCAGATCTCCACTCGTAAGCGCATATAACTTGCTGCCCGATTGGTTGTTATTGTAGGTAAATCCAGCGTC
The DNA here is from genome assembly GCF_905220235.1 of Paraburkholderia sp. J41. NCBI lineage: Bacteria > Pseudomonadati > Pseudomonadota > Betaproteobacteria > Burkholderiales > Burkholderiaceae > Paraburkholderia > Paraburkholderia sp. J41. The sequence goes on from NZ_CAJMZE010000002.1 coordinate 162,058, forward strand.
GGCAATGCCATAGAGCGTGACGCTTCCCTGTGCTTGAGCAACTTCCACCACGATCGCCGTCGCCGACGCAGCGGCGTAAACCAATATCTTTCTCATTCTTGACTCCAGGTTGATTTTTATGGAACGAAGACGAATCGGTCGAACTTGATAGAACGGCTTCCAAAACAAAGTGCGAACGCACGTTTTCTTCTGGCCAGCAGCCTGATTCCTCTTGCATTTCTGGTTTAAGGAATCCGGGACGAACGATGTGCTTCGACGCGACGTTCGTCGGCCAAAATAATTCAGTTTAACTTATTAAAATTCCCGATGCGACGAACCGCGAGGACTGTCGTAATCCGTATCGTTTAATTTTTTGGGTATATCTATAGAACAGACCAGCAGTCCGGACAGAGGGAATCATCCGCACCGCTTCCGATTAGAACTATCGCAACGACAACCCAGCTCTCCGATGCAGCACTTCGCGTGAAACCGAAAATCCTCGCTCGTGCGCCATGCGCCGCCGTGTATCCGAATGTGTTACTTCCACCTTTTCCCCATCCTTGAAAATGGCATTTATCCTGGTTCGGTCTCCCAGCAAGCTAATATCGGCCAACGGATCGCCATCGACGACCAGCAGATCGGCTCGGCATCCTGGCTCAATGGTTCCCACCCGACCCGCCCAGCCGAAAGCGCGCGCATTATTTGAGGTCGAGGCAACAATCGCATCCATCGGGCTCATACCGAGCAACTTGACCATTAGCTCCAGCTCCCTGACATGCCACTCGCCGTATGGCGTAATCGAGAAGCCTGATTCGGATCCCATCATCATTGGGATACCGGCTTCCAATGCGCGTGTAAGCACGCTGACCAGCGCATCGAGTTCGCGCCGCTTGGTCTCTATATAGCCTTCGTCAACACCCACATCACGCCCGTGCTCAACCACATTCGCGGTAAACGTGATGGTCGGGCAGATGGGAACTTGCAGGTCCAATATTTCGCTTATGTCGCCTGCTCGCATATACGACGCGTGAATTAACCAGTCAACGCCCGCCCGTGCGGCCGCCAACACCGTTTCGGCATAGCGTGAATGCACCGTCACCTTGCGTGCAAACTGGTGCGCCAAACGAACGGTATATTGCAGTTCATCGTCGGTGAAACAGGAGCCCGCGTTCGGCGCGCGCTCCTGCGCCTGACTGTCGCCGCTGATCTTGATCAGGTCGACACGATTCTTCACCTGACGACGCACCTCCCTGCCGATCTCATCGCGTGTTGGACAAAGCACGCCTTCCGCCGACGGCGGCATGCCTAGCCAGCTCGGGAAGTAGTCTGCAAAGCCGCCGTCCGCCGAAAGATGACGCCCGCCCGCGAAAATGCGCGGCCCCGGATACATTCCGCTGTCGATCGCATCCCGACACGTCACCGCGACGTTCCACGTCGAGCCAGGATCGCAGAAGCTCGTCACGCCGCCGAGCAGCACCTTGCGCGCGTTCCACACTGCCCGCACGGCGGCCCATTCCGCGCCACCGTAAACGTCGACCTCCTCGGCCGTGCGGCCCTCACCGTACGAGATATGACAATGCGCGTCGATCAGGCCGGGCATCACCGTCATGCCGCGCACGTCGATAACCTGCTCCACCGGCAGCCGCGCGGCGTCGGACGGCACAGCCCCGGACCAGACAGCCTCTATGCAGCCGTCGCGTACCCGCACCGTCGCATCGGCGAGCGGCGCGGCGCCGGTGCCGTCAACGACCGTTGCTCCCTTCAGCTCGAATGCACTCGACATGAGCTCACCATCACAGTTCGATGTTGTAGAGCCTGGCGCAATTTCCCGCCACCACCTTGAAACGCTCTTCGGGCGACATATCGCCGAGCACACGGTCTATGTTCTGCGTGGTGTTCGGGTACGGACACGGCGGGTGCGGGAAATCCGAGCCCCACATGATCTGGTCGATGCCGATCTCCTTGCGCAGCTTGGCAGCAAGCGGATCGTTGATGATGCCCGCGAAGATGTTTTCTTCGATATAGCGACTCGCCGGCTTTTTTTTCAGCTTGTCGAAGCCAGGAAACGTCTGGATGCGGTTAACGCGGTACTTGAGGATCGGGAGCCACGATGCGTCGTACTCCGACAGAAATACCTTCAGGCGCGGAAAACGATCGAAGATGCCGCCAAAAATAAACTCGTTGGCCAGCGCAGGTTGAATCTCGTGGAACAACTCGATGAAGCTCGCGGGCACGTCCTCGCGCTCCTTGTCGCCGTGATACGTGAACGGATCGCGGACGCTGCCGGTGACGATGTGCAGCGTGACTGGCAACCCCGCCTCCTCCGCAGCAGCCCAGAACGGATCGTATTTGCGATCGCGATACGGCGGCGCGCCATCCACCGGGCTCGTACCGATCATCACGCCGCGCGCGCCGCGCCTGATCACACGATGCAGTTCGCCGACCGCCCACTCCACGTCGATGATCGGGATCATCGCGACGGCCAGCAGGCGCTTCAGGTCGTGCGCGCAATATTCCATGATCCAGTCGTTGTAGACCTCGGCGCACGCGTTACGCGCCGCGCCATTCGGCATGCGCGGAATCCACAGGCCCCAGGTCGGATTCAGCACTTCGGCCTGGATGCCGTCGCTATCCATCAGTTGCAGGCGATACACCGGGTCGCTGCCCGCCTTCGCCAGATCCTCAAGGCGGCGGTCGACGTTGTCGGCCGCCACCAGTTCGTCCATCTTCGCGGCCTCGCCCGGACGGCCGACGTAAAAGAACGAGCCCTCGTGACCTTCGAAACGCGTCACAGCATGCGGAACTTCGTCACCGAAACGCTCGCCGAGCGCCTTGCTCCACAAGTCATTCGGTTCGAACACGTGAGAATCAGCCGAGATGATCAGGTTCTTCATGAGGGGTTCCTTGATAAGCAATTAAGGTATACTTCATTGGCATACCAATTCAGTGTATATTTTGTCAAAATGCGCAGCAAGTGATTTGTTTGGGATGGCTTCCCCTTTAGTGTCTACCGGCGCTATTGACCTGCCTCGATCACACCGGTCCCCAATGCGACTGGGCGCATTTCCGCTCGCGCAGTGATGCATTGGCGTATCCCATAGATGTGCCGAACGTTGAACGCTGAATGCGCCCTATCCGCAACCGCCGCAAAGGAGACCCCCGCCATGACGCAACCCGCCGCCGAATCCTCTGCACCGCCGTCCACCACGCCAGGACGCGTGGAAGGACCTTATGCCTGGCAACCCGACGACTACCGCGCGACGGAGACTTTCGCGCACACGCTGAACACCGCGCAAATCGAGGATCTGATGCAGGCGCTACGCTCGGCACAGGAGCAGCGTTTGACGCCAGGACAGATGCGCCGCGATCAGTTCCTCGTGCCGGGTCTACAGCCTCTGTTTCGCAACCTGGCATCCGCGCTACAGGCGGGGCGCGGCTTCATGCTGCTGCGCGGACTGCCGCTCGACACCCTCTCCGACAACGACTGCAAGCTACTGTTCTGGGGAATCGGCCTGCAGCTGGGTATGCCGGTCAACCAGAGCCGGAAGCTCGAGCTGCTCGCCGAGGTGCGTGACGTCGGAGAAAAAGTCGGCGATCCGACCGCACGCGCGTTTCGCTCGCCGGGCGCACTGCGATTTCATACCGACCAATGCGACGTACTCGCGTTAATGTGTGTGCGCGGCGCGCTGGAGGGCGGCCATAGCAAGATCGTCAGCTCGGCCACCGTTCACAACGCGCTGCTCGACGAAGCGCCCGAACTGCTCGCCGCGCTGTATCGGCCGTTTTATTTCAGCAGGCAAGGCGAAGAGGTGACGGGCGAAATGCCCTATTACGCCTGTCCGATTTTCGGGCAGTACGATGGCCGGCTATCAAGTCTCTTTTCGCGAACATTCATCGACAACGCACAGAAGCTCGCCGGCGTGCCGCCACTCGATCCGACGCAACGCCAGGCACTCGATGCGCTGGCGCGGCTCGCGGACGAGCACAGCATCAGCGTCGAACTGCGTCGTGGCGACGTCCAGTTCTTCAACAACCACACGATTTATCACGCGCGCACCGATTACCGCGATCACAGCGAGCACGAGAAAAAGCGCACGTTGCTGCGCCTGTGGCTGACCGTGCCCGATGGCGCGCCGCTGCCACCGCCGATGCGCGCGCTGTTCGGCGACACGCCGCACGGGAACCCGCGCGGCGGTATCCGGCATGCCAGCGGCCAACGCTTCGCCTTCGACGATTGGCAAGCCGCGGGCTGGGGTGATGACGAACGGGCTCGCTGGCGCACGCAAAGCGATGTCTGAAGTGAGGCGTGCGAAAACGCTTCGAATGACGAATCATTTGAAGCGTTCGTCATGAACCCGCGGTTTTGCCTACAGTGCGGCGGTTGCCTGGAATTCGATCAGCAGGCCCGGATCGGCCAGATGATTGACCTCGACGATCGTGCTGGTCGGCAGATTGGCGACGAAAAACTCCGTGCGCGACGCAACGATCTCCTTGAACTGCCGGATATCGGTGGTGTACACGACGATCGATACGATGTCTTCGAGCGATCCACCCGCGGCTTCGAGCACGGTGCGCATGTTGCGGATGCACTGGCGCGTCTGCTCGGCCATGTCGCCGGCGCCCACCAACTGTCCATTGACGTCGCGCGATAGCTGTCCGGACAGGAAGATCAGCGATTGCGGCTCGTCGACGCGAATGTAGTGGTGGTAGATCATCTTGCGGACATTGGTCAAATTGGGCGGGTCGCCCCGCGTGATGCGAGTCATGTCGTTTTCCTGGTTAGTGTGGCGCGATGATTCGGTTGGACAACACCATCTGTGGCGATTCGAATGCGCATTCGACGACATCGCCGGGTTTCAGAAACAGACTCTCTGCGTTTTCCTTGCCGACCGCGACGCCGCCTGGCGCGCCAGTGGAAATCATGTCGCCCGGTTCGAGCGGCATGAGCCGTGAGAAGTGCGCGATGATGGCGGGCAGCCTCCAGATCTGCTCCGACGTATTCACCCGCATGCGCTGCTCGCCATTGACGCTGCACGATACCCACAAGTCGTACGGATCGGGCACTTCATCGAGCGTGATCAGATACGGGCCGAGCGGACCGAAACCCGGCGCGTTCTTTCCGGTCCAGAAGCGCGATCCGGACACGACCTCGCGCTTCTGCGTGTCGCGGCACGTCAGGTCGTTCAGCAGCGTGATGCCCGCCACATACTCCAGACCGCTTTCCGGCGCGACCTCGAAAGCACGCTTGCCGATCACGAATACCAACTCCGGCTCGTAATCCAGCTTCGTTACGGTGGCCGGCCGCACCACATCGCGGCGATGCCCGGTGAGACACGAATTCAATTTGATGAAGCCAGTCGGCTCCGCCGGCTTTTCCTTGATCAAGCCGGTTCTTTCCAGCTCAGCCAGATGCGTCCGATAGTTTTTTCCGACACACAGAAACTTTCCCGCGTCGGTCACCGGTGGCAAGAATGCGATCTCGTCAAGCGTGAAACTGGCCGCGGCCAACATGTGGCGATCAGCGCCCGACGCATGGCGCTCCACTGCGCGCGCCACTTTCATGCCGTCGTCGCCGAGTTCGAGTAGGTGCTTCAGTGAATGGATCGGCAGTGCCGACAACGGGGAAATCGCCAGCAGCGCCAACTGGATATCGATCAGCGCATCGTTCGCCAGCAAGCCGATACGCGTGGTGTGCGGGTCTTTCTGCAATACGAAGGTAGCCAGCTTCATCGTTGTCCTTGATTGGGAACGGCGGCCACACCGCCTTGTGACGTAGCGACACGCTACAGATCGAGCACCAGTTTGCCGCCGCTGCATCGGGATACGCACGGCAGCACGATATTCTTCGCGGTGCGCTCGGCATCCGTCAGATAAGAATCGAGATGGTGCGGTTCGCCGGCCAGCACGCGTGTCGCGCACCACCCGCATACGCCGTATTCACATTCGCTTTGCACGCTGACGCCCGCCTCACGAAGCGCCGACAGCATCGTCTGGTCTTCACGCACCGGGATCTCGCGGCCCGTGCTGTTCTGCACGACGACGAACTCGCAGCCGCCCGGCTGCGCCGCCGACGCCGACGCGGCCGGCGGCGCGAAGAACTCGAAATGAAACCGGCTGGCGCGTCCCGATGTCTGCGCGAACGCATATACCGCTTCCATCATCGGCGCCGGACCGCAGCAATACACTTCCGTATCGGGCGCAGCCGACGCCAGCTCCGCGTGGAGATCGTAAAAGCCGTGTTCCGAAGCATCGACATGGACGTGCACGTCGTGCACGATCCGATTTTCTTCGAAATACTGATTGAATGCGAGATCGTCCCACGTCCGGCACATATGTACATGCCGTGCGCGCACGCCGAGATCGCGCAGACGATCGAGCATCGCGATCACCGGCGTCACACCGATGCCGCCCGACAGGAACAGATAGTGCGGCTTGCCGCACACCAGCGGAAAGTTATTACGCGGCGCCGACACGCGCAATGCAGCACCCGTATTCGCGTGATTCCACAACCACTGGCTGCCGCCGCGACCGTCGGCTTCCAGCTTGACGCCAAGACGATATACCGCACGATCGTCGAGCGGCCCGCACAGCGAGTAATGGCGAATCCGCCCTTCGCCGCAGTCGACCGCGATATGCGCGCCCGGCTCGAAGGCCGGCAACTCACCGGCGAGCGCCTGCAGTTCGATGAGCCGCACGTTACGCGCTTCCTGCTGCACCGAGCGAACCCGCACGTCGAGCCATGCCGGATCGGGCGTAACGGACGCCACCGCCGCCAGCATGCTCATGATGCGCTGATCCAGTGCGTTGCCGCGGAGGCCGACGCGGCCGGACGCGCCATCAACGGACGTTCTGGATTGCGATAGCCGACGTTCAGCACACCCATCATCTTCGCCTCGGGCTGATCGAGTCCGAGGAGGCGCCGCACCTCGACCGACTCTGGCAGGCTGCCGGTCGTCAGCAAGGTGCCCACACCCGCCGCCGACAGCGCGAGCATCAGCGTTTGTGTCGCCGCCGTGGTCGCGAACTCTTCCTCCCATTGCTTGACGCGCGGATGCTTGAGCATCGGCTGGCAGACGATCGCGATCATCACCGGTGCGTCGTACGCGCGCTGGATCGCTTTCTCCGGCAACATGCCCAGCCGCTCCGCCGCCGCCTTGTACGCAGTGGCGAGACGCTCGCGCCCCGCGCCTTCGAAGACGAAAAAGCGCCAAGGATGCGTCTGATGATGACAAGGCGCGAGCACGGCGAGATCGAGCGCACGCTCGACGACGCCGCGTGGCACCGGTGCGTTCAGGAACGCGTAGACGGAGCGACGCCGCTGAATCGCTTCGTGCAGCGACACCGGGTGTGACGACTGCATGCCGCCGCCATTTAGAGCGACGGACTCTGTGCCTCTGAAGTACTCGATTTGCATGGCATGTTCCGGTGAACGGTGGGTAACCGTTGAGGCGGCGCGAACAGGCATCCAGCATCAACTGATGCTACCGAGTATATTGTTATTGGCATACCAATGCAACATACACAAAAATATGTCGATGCATTTTATCAGACGCTGCGAGACGTGCGATCGAAGGCGTGCTGAGGCTTGCGGCAGAGGGAGAGAGATCAGAATGACGCGGGGGGTACGTCGGCGGACACTTCGGCTTTGGCTGACGCAGCGCTCGGACACAGGAGAAAACGCGGGAAGGAGAAACGCCTGTACGGCCGCGCGATATCGGGCGACCGTACAGACAGATGTTATAGCGTGAAATGCGGCGTGAAAGACGGGCAGCTTCGGTCAGGCCACCTGCGAGCGCCTACATCACTCGATGGTTGCGCGCGTGCGGCGCTTCTTTTCGGTGGGCGCGGCATCGCGGTTCAAGCCGGATTCGCTCCCTTGCGCCGACGACAGCCGCGACACCGTGCGCTTGCGCGCCTCCGACTCCGAACTGACGATGCGCGGTCGCGCGCGCAACTGGCCCTCGTAGCTGATAATTGCCGCCTCGATCTGCTGGACCACCAGTTCACGGTATATCTGCGCGTCGCGGCGGCGCAGCGCCTGCACCATTTCCTCGTGAATCTTGCGAGTCTGATTCGCGCGATCCGCATCCTGCCAATGCCAGTGGCGCACCGTATAGGCCTTGTCGCGCAGCATCACGAGAATCTGCGCCAGCCATTTGTTCTTCGTCGCCGATGACGTCAGCGCATGAAATTCCGCACGCACGTCAAGCATGCGCATCAGATCGCGGTCGGCGAGCGCGGCAGCGAATCGTTTGTTGATACGGTTCAGCTCGTCGATCTGCGCGTTGCTGATGTTCTCGACGGTCAGCCCGGCCGCATAGCCTTCGAGTTCGATGCGCAGGTCGTAGAGGCTGCGCAATTCCTCGGGGTCGATTTCGGCGACGATCGCCACTCCCTTCGGTCCGGAATCCACGAAACCGCGCTCGAACAGACGTTTGAGCGCCTCGCGTACCGGCGTACGACTGACGCCAAAGCGCGCGACCAGGTCACGTTCGGAAATATGGTCGCGCGGGCGGATCGCGCCAAGCAGGATGTCGCGAACGACGTCATCGAAAATCAGGTCTGCGACGGTAGACATAGCAAGGTCCGATAGTGGTCCGGGCGCGCGATGGACGCGCAATCGGCGCGCGCCATGACACGGCGAACGGTATTCCGCAAGTATATACCGAAGCACTGGTCGCCCGGCGCCGTTGTCGTTCCCGCAATACACGTCTATTGGCATGCCATCGCAGTATACCTTTGTAGCGTCCGCGTGCTATGCTGACCGCTCGCCACTTTCACGCGGAGCCGCACATGCCCTTCGTTGCCGCCAATCAGGTTGACACGTTCTACCGCAGCATGGGCGAAGGGCCTCCGCTGCTGCTGATCGCGGGCAATGGCATGGATCACACCTGCTTCGACGAGCAGTTGCGCCAGTTCGCGCCGTACTTCACGTGCATCGTGTACGACCTGCGCGGCGTTGGCGCGAGCAGTATCACCGTCGACGGCTACACGACGGCCGGCATGGCGAAGGATGCGCTCGCATTGCTCGACGCGCTCGGGATCGAATCCGCGCATGTGGGCGGATACTCGCTCGGCGGCGCGATCGGTCAAGAGCTTGCCATTTGCGCGCCAAAGCGGGTGAAAAGCCTTTCGCTCTATGCGAGCTACGACCGCCCTGATCCGTATCTGCGTTTGCGCTACGATATTCTCGTCGACATCGTCGAGCATGCGATGCCTGCCATGTGGGCGCTGTTCAGCGCGTTCTCCGCGTTCGGCACCGACTACATCAACGCGAACGAAACCACCGTGCGCAACGAAATCGCCAAACGCGCCGCACGCTGGCAAGGCGACAGTGCACCGTCGCGCACCGGGCTGATCGGCCACTATCGCGCGATCCTGTCGCACGACACGTCGGCGCGTCTGGATCAGATCCGTTGTCCAACGTGGATCGCGGTCGGCACCGACGATCCGGTGATGCCGCCGTCGTACGCCGAACGGCTGCACCGGGGCATTCATGGTTCGACGCTCGATATCTTCGACGGCAGCCCGCACCGCATCCTCAATTTCAACGCCGACGCATTCACGCAAAAAGCGCTGGCGTTCCTTCTCGCTCAGACCTAGCGCGCCGCGACGCTCCCCGCTCACCCTGTCATCCACCGGAAACCCGCCATGAACGACGTTCCGCACACCGCCCATACTGCCCCCACGGACCGCCCGGTGCCCGTAATCGATCTCGCCACGCTTCGCGATGCCGACCTCGGCGTGCGCCGCCGGCTCGGCAAGCAGATCGCGGCTGTCTGCGAGGACGTCGGTTTCTTCTACATCGTCAATCATGGCGTGAGCGCGGCTCGGATCGCGCGCATGTTCGAGCTGGGCGAGCGCTTCTTCGCGCTGCCGCAACAGGACAAGCTCGCGCTGTCGATGGCGAATTCGCGCGACTACCGCGGCTATCTACCGATGAAAATGATCGGCGGCGACCGGCAGATGACGGGCAACCTGCTCGAAAGCTTCCATGTGTGGCACGAGCGCGCGCCCGAGGACGCGGACGTGCTGGCGGGCAAACCGCTCCACGAACCGAACGTGTGGCCGTCCGCGCTGCCAGCGCTGCGCGACGAGGCAATCGCGTATGCACACACCGCCACACAGCTCGCCAGCGACATGATGCGCGTGATCGCGCTCGGTCTCGATCTGCCGGAAGACACGTTCGTCCGCTATTTCGAACGTCCGATCTCGCTGCTCCGTTTCATCCACTATCCGCCGCAGCCGCCGGTGAGCGACGTCGAACGTTTCGGCACGCGTCCGCACACCGACAATGGCGTGTTTACGCTGCTCGCGCAGGACGATACCGGCGGGCTGGAAATCATGGATCGCGAGGGCGAATGGGTCGCCGTGCCGCCGCTCGCCGGCAGCTTCGTGATCAACCTCGGCGAGATGATGAAGGTGTGGTCGAACGGACGCTTCCTCGCCACGCCGCATCGCGTGATCAACCGCTACGGCAAGGAGCGCTACTCGCTGCCGTTTTTCCTCAATCCCGGCTACGACACGATCATCGCGCCGATTCTCGAAAAGCGCGCGGCGACTGCGGCGCCGGTGTTCCACACGACCGTCGATCCCGACGCGAACGACACCTGCGGCGAGATCCTGACGCGCCTGTATCACCGCATCTGGCCGTCGCGCGACCGGCAGCAGACCGTATAACGCATGAACGCCTCGCCATGCCGGCGGCCCTGATCCGCCAGCACGGCGATCGGCTCGATCAGCGCTTCGTCATTGGGGCGATTTCGCGGTCCCACGCAGCGGTCCACGCATCCTGATTGCGGATCACGCTCTGGTCGTCGAACGAGACAAGCTTTGCCATCTGATCTTTCGTCAGCGTGTATTTCCGCTGGGCATCGGACACGGTCACCTGATCGTTGACCGGCTGGATCTGCAATTCCGCCGCGACCGAGCCGATGATCTTCGCACTCGTGTAGAAGTCCATGAACTTCAGCGCGGCGTCCCGATGTGGTGCGTTCTTCACCAGCGACAAGGTATCGAGCCCGGCCGGCGCGCCTTCGCACGGAATCACGAAGCGCACCGGCGCGCCTGAATCCACCAGCTTGTATGCGGCGCTCGAGATAATCGGTACGGCGGATACCTCGCCCGACGCGAGCAGACGCTGCTGCGCCGCAGAATCGTCGATCACGGCGAGCAGATTGGCGCCCATCTGGTGAATGCGATTGAGCCCCGGCTGCACGTTGGCCTCGGTGCCGCCCGCGATGCGGTTGATCATCAGCAGGAAATAGCCGTTCATGTATCGCGGCGACGATACGCCTACCTTATCCTTGAACGCCGGGCCCCACAGATCGTTCCAGCATTTGACGTCGGGCAGCTTCTGATCGGTGCGATAGGCAATCCCGTACGGATACACCCACATGCCCGCACCCATCGCACGGCCCTTCCCGTCGCGGCGCACGCCGAACGGCGGAATCGCCGCGAGGTTCGGCACGTCTTTCACGTCGATCGCATCGAGCAACCCATCGTTGTATGCGCGCACCTCGTCCTGCGACGTCGACATGATCAGGTCGATCTGCGGATGGGCACGCTGCGACGCCACCATCCGCATGTTGGCCAGTGACACGCCGGAAATCACGCGCACCTTGATGCCAGTTTCCTGCTCGAACGGTTTGATCGCGTTGCGATCGATCGCCGCGCCCCAGCTGCCGCCCCACGTTGCAAGCACGATCTCCGTATCGGCCGCATGCGCGGCAGGAACGGCCAACAGACAACTCAACGCGGCGAGCATGCCGCCGAGCAGATTGCGTTTCATCTGAAGACTCCTGTGAAGAACCTCGCCTGACATCAGGTGAAGGCTCGGACCTAATTGAACAACTCGCCCGTCACACTTCCAGCCCGACCACTTTTTCCAGGCCGATGAAGCGGTCCGCGATCAGCACCGCGATCAGGATTACGGCGATCTGAACCGCCGAGACCGCCGACACGGTCGGATCGAGATTGAATTGCATGTACTGGTAGATCGCGATCGGCAGGGTCGTGGTGTCGGGCGTGATCAGGAAGATCGTCGCCGCGAAGTCGTCGAACGACATCACGAACGTGAAGAGCGCGGCGGCAAACACGCCGGCGTGGATCGACGGCAACGTGACGTGCAGCACCGTCGACCACTCGCCGACGCCGACGCTCGCCGCCGCTTCGTCGAGCCGGCGGTCGTAGCGGTCCAGCGCCGCGAGCACCGCGCGCAGACTGTACGGAAACGTGATCAGCACGTGCGCGATGACGATGTTGACGAAGCCGCCATAGAAATGGATGCGCGCATAGAACGACAGCAACGCGAGCCCGGTCACGACCAGCGGCAGCATCACCGGCGCCATGAAAAGCGGAATCCATCGCCGCGCGTGACGCGACGGAGAACGCCACACGCCATACGCCGCGGCGGCGCCAATCAGCACGGACGCCGGTGTCGCGATGGCCGCGACCTCCACGCTCGTCAGGAATCCGGACACGATGGCGTCCTGCCCCGCGATGTTGCGATACCAGCGCAGCGAATACGCGCTCGGCGGTATCACCGTGTAGCTGTCCGCGCCGAACGAGAGATAGATCACCAACACGATCGGCGCGAGCAGCAACACCAGACAGACGATGCGCAGCGCCCACGCAGTGGACAGCGCGGTGACGCGCAGCGCGGCGCGTGGCGCGGAACAGGACCTAGCCATGTGCGCGCCTCCTTCTGCCCAGCAACGCCACCAGAGCCAGACAGCCGACCGTCAGCACCAGCGCGATCAGGCTCAGCGAGGCGGCGGTCGCCATGTTCTGTGACACCATCGCCTCGTCGTAGATCGCGTTGCCGAGCATGCGCACCGCGCTACCGCCAAGGATCAGTGGAGTCGCGAACGCGGTGCTCGCGAGCACGAACGCGAGCGTGCCGGCCGCCGCGATACCCGGCATCAACAGCGGCAACTGCACGTGCCACAGCGTCATCCACTCGTCGGCGCCGAGCGTCTGCGCCGCTTCGGCGAGCGTGCGGTCGTGACGGCGGAAACTGCCGGACAGCGTGAAGATCACGAACGGCAACACGAAATACGTCAGGCCGATTAGCACGCTCAATGGATTGCGGATCAGTGGAAAAAAGCTGCCCGGCGCGACGATGCCCCCCGCGCGCAACAACTGGTTGATCAGGCCGGCGTTGCCGAGCAGCAGCATCAGCGCGTACAGACGCACGACGAGGCTCGTCAGGAACGGCACCGCAACCAGCATGATCAGCACCGAGCGCACACGGCGCGACTCACCGCGGTTCATCCAGAAGCTGATGGGCAAACCCAGCACGAGGCTCGCAGCAGTGGTTAGCACCGAGAGCCGCAGCGTGCTCGTCATCGTGTCGCGGTACAGCGGATCGCCGAACACGCGGCTGAAGTTCGCGAACGTCCACGCCGCGGACGGCTGCGCGCTACCGCTTGCCGGCGCATGAAAGCCGTCGATCAGCAGACCAGCGAGCGCAATGCCGAACAGCAGCAGACACAGCGCGACCGGCAACAGGATCGCCAGCGCGGTAACACTGCGAACGCGCGGCGAACATCCAGTGCGAGCGGCACGCCCCGTCTGGACGACCAGTGTGTTGGCGATCATGCGTTCACCTGCGCGATGGCGTCGAACAGACAGATCACCGATTCCGGCCGCCAGCGCAGCCGCACCGCGTCCTGCGCGCGCAACGCGCGATGTGCTTCGGTTGCCGGCACGCGCGCGACGAATGCCTGCGCGCACGCCGTGACGTGAATTTCCAGATGCGAGCCCATATACGCGCATCCCGCGATCACACCGTCGATCTCGTTGGCGCCGTCGCCGGAACATGCATCGAGGACGATCTCGACATCTTCGGGGCGAATCAGCAACAGGCTCGGTCCGTCGCGGTGATCGTCGGCCGGCACGCCGATCACGTGAACGCCGAGCGTGGTCTCGAAGCGCACGCGGCCCGCCTCGTGCCGGCTGCGCGCACTCTTCAGCACGTTGATGTCGCCGACGAAATCCGCCACGCAGCGGTCGGCGGGACGCCGATAGACGTCGAGCGGCGTGCCGCTCTGGCGGATCCTGCCGTCGACCATCACGAAGATGCGATCCGACATCGCCAGCGCTTCCTGCTGGTTGTGCGTGACGCAGACCGTCGTGATGCCGACGTGCCTGAGCAGCGCGATCAGGTCGATGCGCATCTGCGCGCGCAGCCGTTCGTCGAGGTTCGACATCGGCTCGTCCATCAGCAGCAGCGCGGGCCGTACCGCGAGCGCCCGCGCGATCGCGACGCGTTGCTGCTGGCCGCCCGAGAGATCCTTTGGATAGCGGTCCTTCAGACCTGTCAGACGAACGTGATCGAGCGCCTCGTCGACGCGGCGGCGGATCTGTTCTTTCGGCACGCCCAGCATCCGCGGGCCGAAGCTCAGGTTCTGCTCGACCGTCATGTGCGGAAACAGCGCATAGCTCTGGAACACCATACCGATGTCGCGCCGGAACGCGGGCACACCATTGATGCGCTTGCCGTTCAGTCGCACATCTCCCGTCGACGGCGTGACGAAGCCTGCGATCGCGCGCAGCAGCGAGGTCTTGCCGCTGCCGCTCGGTCCGAGCAGCGACACGAACTCGCCGTCCGCGACCGACAGGTTGACGTCGGAGACGACCTGCGTGCCGCCGTAGCAGATACTCACGCCGGCCAGTTCCAGAATAGGTTCGCTCATGCCGATTGCGCTTCCGAATGAGGGGGACACGGCGCGTCGCCGCGCCGCCAACATCGGCACAGCGGCCACTCTGTTTAGATCAGGATGACCAACGACATGTGCGAGCGCGGTGCGGCGGCTAGACCCAGCTCAGCGGCGCCGCGCGAACGACGCTATCGGGTCGCGATGCGCCCTTGTCCGAACGCACGCTCGAACGAAGGCGTCTTGCCCGGCTGCGCACTGATGCCGTGCCGCGCAGCATCGAGGCGCGGATCGAGTGGGCGCCAGCCGTCGGCGACCAGCCACAGCCGCAGTAAATGGCGGCTGCGCTCGGGCTCCGGCCAGTTCTCGAACGCCGTGCGCGCGTGCAGCACGGTGTAGTTGTTGATCAGGTAGATGTCGCCTGGCGCGAGGCTGAACCCGAACGCGAGCTCGTAGGTCAGCCGTTCGAGACAATTCAGCGCCTCGGTCTCCAATTTGCTCAGCGGACCACCGCTTTCGCGCGCTGCGGTCTCGATGTACGAGCGCACGTAGCGACAGCTCAGATGTCCGTCATGCCACGAGAACACCGGCACACGATACGGCGTTACCGGATCTTCGCCCGGCAATTGCTCGCCGCGCCGATGATAGTGGAAACCCAGGTGCAGCGGTTCGAGGTACTCGGGAAAGCGCTCGACGAGCGCGTTGTGCACCGCGATCGCACTCGTCGCGATCGACATGCCGCCGGAGCGCGCGGTGCGCAGACACATCAGCCCGACGATGTCGGACTGGTCGGTATGGGGCGTAAGTTCCTGATTGTTGCGGTACGCGCGCGCATGCGGATCCGTTCTGGTGAAGTCCTTCACGTGCCCGAGCCGGTCACCCAGTACGCTTTGCGATACGCCCGTACCCAGATACGTGCCGAGCCCCCAGTAGATCATCTCGATCTCGGCCTGCGTATAACGCTGCACGTCGATGCCCGACAACACGACGATGCCAGCGCCATCGCGTAACGTCTCCCGCACCTGCGCGAGCAGCGCCGCGGTCGCATCGAGCGGGAAATGCGCGTTCTGCAGTGTGTCCAGCGTGTGCCCAGCTTGCGACGCGGCGCGCACGGCCACATCGATTTCCTGCAAATGCTTCGGCTCGAAGCGCACCGTGATGTCGTCTTTCGACTGGATATCTGCGCCGCGCCAGGCGGCCGGGTGGTCGATCGTATCGCGAAGGATATTCATGTCTTTCTCTCTGTGGGATGCCGTCAGCTCGCGCCGCCGCCGGCAGATAACCGTGGGCCGTGTTCGTCGCTCATGAGTTCGTCACACGATCCGGTACGGCGGTTTCTCGAGATCAGTATAGCTCATTGGCATACCAATATGTATATATTATTGCCTATTTTGCAAGCGCTTTGCAGCGCACGCCTTTCGCGTTTGCATCGCCATGTTGGCGGCTGCCGGTCGCTGACGGCGCGCGGTCCAGTGTCAAAACCACCGCATAAACCCCGCCGGATTGTGCAATCCAGCAAACCGGGGGTTGGTTTGAACGATCGATCGCGATCCCCAACAAGGGTAGTCTGGACAAAAATCGATTGACACTGTTTTATGTATAGAACACCTTATTGGAATACCAATTGCCCCACGAGGCGATCGCATTCGACGCGCTTTCCCCGCAAACGGAGAAACTGAATGGTCAGCAAGGATCTCTTACCCGCAGCGCTGCCCGAGTCGCTCGAGCGGCGGCGGCGCCCGGTTGGCGCGCTGGGCGCGCTGCTGTTGCGGCGCAAACCGGCACGCGCCTCAGTGCCGGCCAACGCATCCGCTGCTGCAGCCGATACGCCCAAGCTCGTCGCGCGCGGCTTGAGCAAGCACTATGGCGACTTCGTCGCACTACATCCCACCGACCTCGATATCAAGGGCGGCGAATTCGTGACGCTGCTCGGCGCGTCCGGTTCGGGCAAGACCACGCTGCTGCAGACCGTCTGCGGTCTCGTCCCGCCGACCGCCGGGCAACTGCTAATCGACGGCGTCGATCATACCCACACGCCCGCGCGCAATCGCAGCATGGGCGTGGTGTTTCAAAACTACGCGCTGTTTCCGCAGATGACCGTCAGCGAGAACGTCGCGTTCGCGCTCGACGTGCGGCGCGTTCCGTCCGCCGAGATCCGCCGGCGGGTCGGCGACGCGCTCGAACTGGTCGGCCTCGCGAGCTTCGCCGCGCGCTATCCGCGCGAGCTGTCGGGCGGCCAGCAGCAGCGCGTCGCACTCGCGCGCTGCTTCGTCTACCAGCCATCACTGATCCTGATGGACGAACCGCTCGGCGCGCTCGACCGCAAGCTGCGCGAAACACTACAGATCGAGATCAAGCGGCTGCATCGCCAAACCGGCGCGACCTTTCTGTTCGTCACGCACGATCAGGAAGAAGCGCTCGCGCTGTCGGACCGCATCTGTCTGATGCACGCGGGACGCGTCGAGCAGTTCGGCACGCCCGCGCAGTTGTACGAAGCCCCGCGCACGCTACTGGCCGCGCAATTCATCGGCATCAGCAATGTCCTGCACGGCACCGTCGACGCGAGCGGCACGTCGCTCGTCACGGCCGACGGCGGCATTCCTGTCACGGGCGCCGAACCTGGTGCGGCGCTCGCGGCGGTGATCCGGCCCGAGCACGCACGGATCAGCGACGGACCCGCGCTGCTATCCGGCAAGGTCAACGAGATCATCTACGCCGGCTCGGAATCGCGCGTGCTGATCGAACTCGCGTCCGGGCTCGTTGTGACGGTGAGGCGCACCGCCGAGCTCGCGCATCCCACCATCGGTCAACACGTCGGCATCACGTGGGCGCCTGATCGCGTGCGCCTGTTGCCCAGATCCTGAGAGACCAGCCATGTCAATGCATTTCAAAAACCGACGCACCCTCATCGCAGCCTCGGCGGCGGGTATCGTCGCGCCCTACGTGTGGACCGGCGCCCGTGCGTTCGGCGCACAGCAGATCACCGTCGCTGATGTCGGCGGCGCACCCGGCGACGCGATTCGCAAGGCGTTTTATGAGCCGTTCGAAAAGGAAACGGGCATCAAGGTGATCGGCGTCGCGCACGATTCGGATCCAACCACGCAATTCAAGCTCGCGGTCGACACGCGCAGCTTCATCTGGGACGTGTGCAGCGTGACGCCTGGGCAGCTCGTGTATCTGAGCCGTCCCAAGTCATATGTCGAGAACCTAAACATGCGTCCCGACGACTTTCCGGATCTGCTGCCAGGCATGATCACGCCTACGTGGGTTGGGTTTTCGGTGTGGAGCAACAATCTTGCATACCGTACCGACAAGTTTCCCAACGGTGCAGGGCCGCAGACCTGGGCTGACTACTGGAACGTGAAGAAATTTCCCGGACGGCGCGGCCTCTACAAGAACGGCAACGGCACACTCGAAGCCGCACTGATGGCCGACGGTGTGCCCGCCAGCAAGCTGTATCCGCTCGACGTCGACCGCGCGTTCCGTATGCTCGACAAGATCAAGCCTTACGTGAACGTATGGTGGACAACGGGTGCGCAGAATACGCAGATTCTGCAAAGCGGCGAAGTGGCGATGAGCGACACTTGGGGCTCGCGCGCTTACGCGGCGATCGAGAGCGGATCTCCGATTCGGCTAGTGTGGAGTGAGGGGCTGTACTCGATGGATGGATGGTCAATTCCCGCCGGTTGTCCACGCGCCGACCTGGGGCGCAAATTTATCCGGTTTTGCATGAAGCCGGAGCTGCAGGCGATTTTTTCCAACCAGATCGTCAACGCGCCCACCAATCGCAAAGCATACCAGTTCATTTCGCCCGACCGCGCGCGGATGCTGGCCACGTCGCCGGAAAACATCCGCGGCATGGCGCCATCGGATCAGCTGTGGTGGGCCGACAACCGCGACAAGGTACTCGAACGGCTGCAGGACTGGTTGCTCAGCTAGCGCGCGGCGCTTTGCGCGCAACCGTGAGACGACACCGCATGCGACGCCGTGAGCGACATCATCGCAGGCCCACCCAAGCCTCTTTTTTACACACCGGAACCGCAGGACACCACGCATCGTGAGAGCAAGCCAGTCTATCCCCGAGGTATCCCGCCGCCCGTTCGACCCCGTGTGGCTAGCACTGCCCGGCGTCGTGCTGCTTCTGCTGCTCGTGCTGGTGCCTTGCCTGCGCGTGTTGACGCTGAGCGTGCAGGACAGCGCTACCGGCGCACTGTCGATCGACGCCTTCCATCGCGCGCTCGCTACGCCGATCTACCTGCGCGTGCTCGGCAACACCTTCTCGATCGCGTTCTACACCACTGTGCTGTGTCTCGTGTTCGGCTACCCGCTCGCTTACTGGCTCGCGCGGCAACCGGCTAGGCGGCGTCCGGCGCTGGTCATGCTGGTGCTGTTTCCGTTCTGGACCGGTGCGCTCGTCAAGAGCTTCATCTGGATCGTCGTGCTCGGTCAAAGCGGGCCGATCGCGCAACTGTTCCATCTGCTCGGACGGACGAAAGCACCTGATCTGCTGTTCTCGCGTGCGACGGTCGTGCTGGTGATGGCGCACACGATGTTGCCGCTCGCCGTCATCACGATGCTGCCGACGATGCTGAGCCTCGACCGCAATCCATCCCGTGCGGCCGCGACGATGGGCGCCGATGCCGGCGAAGCGTTCTGGCGCATCACGTTTCACACGACTTTGCCAGGCGTCGCGGCGACCGGCTTGCTGGTGTTCATCGGCTCGCTCGGCTTTTTCATCACGCCGGCGCTCGTCGGCAGCCGCCGCGACACCGTGCTCGCGCAGATCATCATCGATCAGATCATGAGCCAGCAGGCGTGGGCGTTTGCCGGTGCGCTGAGCGCGATGCTGATCGGCGCCGCGCTGGTGTCGTGCATCGCGTACGACCTCGTGTTCGGGCTGTCGAGCCTGGGCGGCGACGCGCGCCGCCGTGCCTCGCATACGCTCGTTCACCGGTGCGGCATGTCGCTGCTGCGGCTGCTCGGCCGCGCGACGTCGCTGCTGTGGCGTCTCACCGGCGAATGCGCGTGGCTCGGCCGGCTGCTCGACGGGTATGCGATCGCGCTGATCGTGTTGCTGCTAGTGCCGATCATCGTGTGCGTGCCGATGGCATTCAGCAGCGCCGATTTCCTCTCGGTGCCAACGCCGGGCTTCTCGCTGCGTTGGCTCAAGGTGTTCTTCGCGTCCGAAACGTGGATTCACGCGATGCTCAATTCGTTCGTGATCGGCATCGCCACCGCGGTGTTGACCCTCGTGGTCTCAGGTCTGGCGGCGCTCGGCGTAGCGCGCAGCCGGCGCGCGGCATCGCGGGCGGTGTTTCTGCTGTTTCTGTCGCCAGTGATGATTCCGCATGTGGTGATTGCGATCGGACTGTTCTACCTGTTCGCACCCGCGGGACTCATCGCAACGCGGACCGGCATCGCGTTGGGTCATACCGTGGTCGCGACGCCGCTCGTCTTCACGATCCTGCTCGGTCAACTCAAGCAATACGATTGGCGCCTGAATCAGGCTTCCGAAACGATGGGCGCGCGTTCGCTGTACACGCTGCGCCGGATCATGCTGCCGATGCTCAAGGGCGGCCTGTTCGCCGCGCTGATCTTCGCGTTCCTCAGTTCCTTCGAGGAACTGACGATTTCGCTATTCATCGGAGGCGGCATCTGCGTGACGCTGCCGCGCAAGATGTGGGACGACATCAACCTGCAGTTTTCCCCTGCGCTAGCAGCGGCGTCGGTCATCGTACTGGCCGTCGTCGCGGTGCTGTTCCTCATCGGCGAGAAATTACGTCCGCGAGAACGGACAAGGGCGTGAAAACGACGACTATTCAATATGCAGCTTCTCCGCTGCGCGAGCGAAATGGAGTTCTTCGGCAACAGCCAGGGAGCAGCGCAGATGTCGGAATTCCATTGCCTCGTTTCTCCGAAACCTGCGTTTCACTCTACTGACCGAATAGTGTAATCAGCCATTACCGACCAATCCCTGTCACCGCCACCGGCGTTGACAGCCTCGGTCATCTGGTGGCGCACGGCTTCGAGCATCGGTAGATTTCGTCCCAACTGTTCCGCCGCTGCATGGGCAAGTCGCAGGTCTTTCAGACCGAGAACGGCCTTGAATCCCGGCTCATAGCGATCGTTGATAATGTTCGTCGAATAGACTTGGTAGGAACGGCTACCGAACAAGGTATTCAGAATCAGGTCGAAGAACCGTTCTCGCGCCAACCCATTAGCCTCGGTCAACACCACGGCCTCGGCCATCGCCTCGATCGCCATCGTAATCATCATGTTGCAGGCAATTTTTGCGGCATGAGCTGTCGGTGGCTCCTCACCCATGTACCAAATGCGTTTGCTGATAATTTCCAGCACCGGCCGCACCTTCTCCAGCACAGTCGGCGCGCCTGCGGCCAAAACATTGAGTTCACCCTTAGCCGCAACATCCGGCCGCCCCAGTACCGGCGCGGCCGCATAGTCGATCCCCGCCGCGCGGTGACTTGTCGTCAGTTCTTCGGCGAACGCCACGGAAATTGTCGATGCCACGACGTGCACCAGACCTGGCCGCACCTGCGACAACAAATTCGCGTCCAGCAAAACACTGCGGATCGCTGCATCGTCGGACAACATCGTCAAGGCCACGTCCGCTTGCAACGCCTGTGCAGGTGTTTCCACCATATGCACCCCTTCGACCTGTCCACCCGAGCGATTCCATGCAGTGACTGTATGGCCGGCTGCGCCGAGATTGCGTGCAATTTCGCGACCCATTGCTCCAAGACCGATAATTCCGATTTCCATTTTACTCTCCCGGCAATTAGTTAAAGACAGACCGCCGTCCGGATGAACGAAGTCTGTTGAGTTTCAATCGATGTCAGTAGCGATGGCGATCTGACGCCATGCTTCGATGTTCTCTCGGAACGCCGCCAGCTTGTGATCGGCAACGTTAAACGCGACTGGCCCCAAGGGCAGATGCAGCGGCGGCGCTTCGCTGTCGACCGCACGCAAGATGATGGCAACGGCCTTGGCCGGATCACCCGCTTGCGTGCCATCGTTGCTGTCTCGGTAAACGCGCCGTTGACCCGCCGTCTGGTCGTACTCGCTGATCTGCCGCCTGGCCATCGTGATCGAGCGCCCCAGGAACGCGGTACGGAATGGGCCGGGTTCGACAATGACGACGCGCAGCCCCAACGGGCGCACTTCCTGATCCAGTGCCTCCGACAAGCCTTCGACGGCGAACTTGGTGGCAGCGTAATAACCCGAACCTGCCGAGCCGGTAATCCCCGCCGTAGAAGACAGGTTGACAATACGCCCACCGCACCGCTGACGTAGTGCTGGCAATGCTGCGCGGGTCGTTTCGATCAACCCGAACACATTGACCTCGAACATCGGTCGGTACTCGTCGGGCATGGCTTCCTCGATTGCACCAAACACGCCGTAACCCGCATTGTTGACCAGCACGTCCAGGCCACCAAAGGACTCTACCGCCAGCGCCACCGCCGCGTGCGCTGTCTCTGGTCGTGTCACATCCAGGGCGCACACGCGCACTGTTTCCGGGAACCGCTGCACCAGTTCTTGCAGTACCGCCGGGTTGCGAGCAGTCGCAACCAGTTGGTCGTCTCGCGCCGCGACAGCCTCCGCGAGCTGCTGGCCCAGTCCACTAGAGCAACCGGTAATCAGCCAGGTCTTCTTCATGGATTCTCCTTTCACTCAACTCGGCGTTTCCGTCTGTCGGACAAGCCACTTCAACACTGGCGCCAGTGCATCATCGGAGTTCTTCTCGTAGATTAGTCCGTGGCCATTGCCATGGACGCCGTGATCGGGTAAATGCAACAGCTCGGCTGACGCACCCGCTGCATTAAGGAAGTCCGCGGTCGGCGGACTGGCCGCGGCAAAAGCCGACGCCTCGGCAGTTACGATCAGGATCGGCAGCCCGACCAGCGAAGGTAATCGCAAGCTGCCAGGCGCTGCATTGCGGACAGCTGCGGCATCGGCCACCGGAGGCTCGAAGCGCAACGGTGCGGCTACCGGCCCCCAGATCATCGGCCCGATGTTGGGGATGTCCGCGAACGGCGGCCCCATCGGCTCGATCGCGGCAATAGCCTTGACAAGCGTCGGCCGGCGGTCGGCCACCAGCCATCCGTCCGGGCCGGACGCCGAGTGGGTAATCAGGATCGCTGGCCCGATGCGATCGAGCAACGTCGCCGTACGGTCGGAATCGAGGGTCTGCGATAGCGCCAAGTCCGCCGGCAACGGCCCATACCCAGCGATGAACTCGTCCATTGCCTTGGCATCGTCCGACGCAAAGGGCCATTCCGTATGCCGTTCATCGTCGCCGGGAAAGTAGATGTGCTGGCCTCCTTCATAGGAAAACGCCGGCCCCATGTCGCCGAGCGTAAGCACATGAAACGGCGAACGGCCATGCCCGGGGCGATCAATCACCAACACTGCGTAACCCGCTTCGACAAAGCGTTGGGCCCAACCCGGCCGGCCATCCGGCGTGTCGAACCATTCAGTGCCCTGGAAACCTCCGCCATGCATCAGGACGACGGGGTATGGACGGGTCACTGTTTCCGGAGCTTCCCATTCCACATACATCGGGCCGCGCTGGTAAGTTCGCCCATCGTGTTCAACACGATCGCCTGGAATCCAAAAGTGTCCGCGCCGTACCGTTCTTGCGAGCGACGTCATCCACGGGGCAAAGACTTTTTTATCTACCATTCTTTTTACTCCCTGAGAATTAAAGACCAACGGCGCGGACGCGAGCCGGGGACGAATCAGTAAATCGCGGAACATCCGCCATCACTTCGGGAACTTCCGCCGAAGTAAATGCTGCCTTCAGCGCCACTTCGTCGCGAAAGACACATTCGCAAATGGCAATGGTGCCGGCCTGCACTATCGGAGGAAAAAATGCCGACACGCCAACCAGGCCATACTGCTTCCATGCCCTCATCACCAACGGCAAATGGCTGGTGACGTAGTAATCGTGGTCGAACCGGGTCTGCGTCGTACCTTGATAGGTGACGTACACCACCACTGGCGTACTACTCGTATGTATATTCATATGAATCCCAGAGATTTGCAGAAGGATTGCTCGTGCTCAAGGTGCATCAAGGAAATTCTCCACGGCTTGGTTCAAGGGGCCGGCACATTCCTCCGGTAGCCAATGACCACAATCCGGCAGCACCTCTCCCGTGACATGATCTGCATAGCGGCTAACCACCTGATCCTCGTATTCGCCCATGCCGCCATTGCCGCCGCCACCGATGGCGAGCATAGGAATCTCGATTTTCTGCTGCGAAAGAACCTTGTTATCGAGCACATCCTGGTTCAACACACGGTAATACTCGAACGCGGCATGCAGGCTTCGCGGTTTCGCATAGGACTTACCATACAGATCCAGAATTTGCGGTGTGAAGACAGCCGTGTTCGTGGCATGCACCTTGATGAAGTGCTCAAAGAAGAAGCGCTCCTTGCCGGCGATCAGCGTTTCTGCAAGCTGATCGTCCGCATCGAAGAAGCTGAAATGCCAGACCAGCGATTCGCCCTTGGACGTGAAGGCCGGAAAGCTATAAATGCTGTCATCGGGAATAGGCGCTTCCATGTAAATGGCACGCCGGATGTTGTCCTGATGCTTGACCAGCATGGGATAGGTATTCCAGATGCCGATGTCATGCGCCACCAGATCGAACTTGTGGCCACCGCTGAATTGCTCTGCCAACTGATAAAGCAACGGAGCAACATCGATCGCCCGGTACGACGCTGGCACTCCGGATTGCCCGAGGCCCGGTAGATCGACCGCCACCACGGTGTGATTCTTCGCCAGCAATGGCATCAATTGATGCCATTCGTACCACGTCTGGCCGAAGCCATGAACCAGATAAACCAGCGGCCCGCTACCGCCTTTGACGTAGTGAAGGCGAACGCCACCGACAGTCTGGTAGTCACTGGAAAAACCTGCGGGGATGGGAAACTCGTCCGCAGCGAACGCCCATGTCGAGAGCAATGTCGCCGCCGAGAAAACAAGGGTTGAAAACAATTTCCTTAGCATGGCATATTTCTCCAAATTGATGAGAATGGATTCTGAATCTACAGAACAACGACGATCTTTCCGAAACGCGTGGTTCGATTCTGCTATCGATGCGCTTTTGCAAGCGGGTCCCTCTCCGTGGGCGATCGCCGGCGAGGGAAACTCTTCGAGGGGCAGTTGCGGGCTTCCGTTTGCAAAGTGCCAGTACTATCCTCGATCACCTCACCGACGGCTTCTATGCCCAATTGGCGAGGCTGGTCGGTTACGCCCATGCGCCACTGCGCACGCAGCGGTCGAGACGATTGAGCCCAATGACCTTCACGGCAATGCGTATCTCGCCCTCGCCAGCCACCGGCTCCGGCACGTTTTCGAGACGCGGCGCCTCTGGACCCCAGCCTCTTTCACAACGTAAGCTTTCATCGTTTAATGTCCCTGCAGGGCGTATGACGTGTTCCGACCTTGAAGCCGTGCGTTCGCGCCAACCACGCGATGACGAATCCAACTACCAACAGCAACAACAGTGCTGGCGGGAAAGACGCCACACCCCACGCATCCAGCAGAGCACCCCCAGCCAATCCGCCGCCCGCGATAGCGCTATTCCAAGCGACGACGTTCATCGACAGCGCCACGTCGGCACCATCGCCAGCGGTATCCGCCAATGCGGTTTGCAACAGCGTTGCTGCGCCACCGAACGTGAGACCCCAGACGGCCACGCCGACATAGATGGCCGCCGGTACGCGCGCCAGCCAAATAAACAACAGGGACACAATGGCGAAGATCGCCAGACTGCTCAGTACCGTAGTTCGCAAATGATGATCGACCAGGTGACCAGCAATGCCAATAGCGACAAGCGCCGCCAGACCGAATATGAGCAGCACGACATCCACGTGCGCCGCCAGTCCCGCCTGTGCAACGAAGGGCGCGATATATGTATAGAGAATGTTGTGCGCCAGCATCCAAGCGATCACCACGCCAAGCACAGGCCGCACACCCGGCGTCGTGAACACCCTGCGTAAAGGCAAACGCTCATAGCCTGCCTGTCCCGGATAATCCGGCACCTTGGCAAGCACCCACACGATCAACACCAAGGTCAGCGCTGACATGACGGCGAATGCACTGTGCCAGCCGATTGCGGTGCCGAGCCATGCGCCCAAGGGCACACCTAGCGACAACGCGATCGGTGTTCCGACCATCGCCACGGCCAACGCCTTGCCTTGCTGACGTACCGGCACCATTCGGCGCGCATAGCCAGCCAAAAGACTCCACGCCAGTCCCGCTGAAACACCCACGAAGAACCGCGCTGCAAGTGTCAGCCAGTAGTTCGACGAGAATGCCGTGATCGAGTTGAAAACGAGGAAACCCACGACGGCCAGCAACAACACGTTGCGCCGACGCCAGCCTTGAGTGGCAATGGTCAAAGGGATGGCAGCCAGCAGCGAACCCAGCGCATAGGCCGTGACGGTCTGGCCTGCCAGAGCAGTCGAAATGCTGAGGCTCGCCGCCATCTGTGGCAGCAGTCCCGCCGGCAAGGTTTCGGTGATGATGCACACGAGGCCGGTCATGGCGAGCGCTAGTAGCGCAACGAGCGGCAAGCGCTCGTCCTTGACACTGGTCACTGTTGAAGTAAAGGTAGTCATAGCGTACTTTCTCGATGAAGGCATGGATTCGTCAGTCAATTCCTCTGATGGAAGAATCACGATATGTATCGATCAGTACATATTTCGACGAAAATTTTCCCGCTGTATGCAGGCCGCAGCGGGCGCAATGAACGGGTGAATGGCTTCGCACGTCATATCGAGCTTCGACCATTCGTCAATATATATACTAAACGATACAATACTCGTGCAGACGAGGCATTGTCAACAACTTTTGTATCGTTTAGTATCTTACTCATGGGAATTTCTTGGAGTCCGACATGGCGGTAATGGGGCGTCCGCGAACTTTCGACCGGGACAAGGCGGTCGAAGAAGCCATGAACATTTTCTGGCAGAACGGCTATGAATCGACATCTTTGACCCAGTTAAAGGCCGGTATCGGCAACGGTATCTCTGCGCCGAGTTTCTACGCAGCCTTCGGCTCCAAGGAAGCGCTGTTCCAAGAATGCATGCAACTTTACCTATCCACTTATGCACAGGTGACAGAATCCCTGTGGGATGCCAATCTCCCTCCGCGCGAGGCCATCGAAACTGCCCTGCGCAGTTCAGCCAAGATGCAATGTGAACGAGGGCATCCGAAAGGCTGTATGGTTGGTTTGGGCGTCATGAGTGCGCCATCCGAAGAACATGCAGATGTGACCGCGCCCCTAACGCGCTCTCGCGCTCGGACGCGGGCAGGCATCATTTCCTGCGTGCAACGAGGTATCGACAGTGGTGAACTGCGCGCCGACACCGATGCTCGGGCGCTGGCTACCGTGTTCGACGCCTTTCTACTGGGGCTTTCTACCTTGGCCCGCGATGGTATTCGTTACGCGGTGATGGATGCCTCCATCACTCAAGCAATGTCGGTATGGGATGCGTCGAAGTTGGACTTGCCCCTGCATGACCGGACACGCGTTCAAACTTAGGTTGGAAAATCTGCTCGCTGGCGAGACTCTCGTGGCGACCGATATTTCAGGGCACTATGTGGATGACCTTGGCTCGATTTTGCGTATAGCAGGAATTTTGCTAGTTCCTGTTCGTACGGAGGATTGCATGTCAGAGAAGTCAGTGCCGAAACAGTCGGGCAGCATGAAGCTGCGCGCACGCTTGGGGTGCCAGTGGCGACGTTAGGGAACTGGAGCCGGCGTAGCCGCGGTTCCGAAGGCGTTGTCGAGACGAGTGGTAGTGATGTGAGCGCTGCACGTGTGACGCGCCCGATCAGCGAGCTGGAGGCAGAGAACAGCCGGCTGCGAAAGGAGCTCGCCAGTGCGAAACTGGATATTGAAATTCTCTCAAAAGCGACGACGTACTTCGCGAAGGCGCCGCGGTAAAGTACGCCTAGATCGACGATCACCGCAACCAGTTCCTGAAGTTCATTGAACAATAGCAGGTCATCCGGAACGGCCTCTTGCGCCAGCGACTGCAAAATGCTGGGCTGTAATCGCCCAGATAGAAGTTCCAACATTATCCCGCGCGAAAGCGCGCAGAGTTCCGCCGGTGTCTCGGCGTAGAGCGGTCGAAAGACTCCACAGAGGGAAGCATGAGAGAGCACTGCCCGCAGTGTCTGCGCCCTGCGCCTTGCCGGGAGAACCTCGACATTGCAATGTGCGGACGCTGGAATTTTGCACCGGTCACTCGTAGAGTCGATTTTGGGGCGCATGAGCTTGGCGGAGGCTGCTGCGGCGGCGCCGTGGCCTTACCCGCTCAGAAGACTACTTCATAGTTTAAGCGTTACCCAGTGTCCAGATTTCGCAGAGGCGGCCCACATGGTGTACGCCGCCGTACCGACCGGTCACGATCACGATTGCCTGCTTCCACCGTCGCGACCGTGTGCTAGTGGACCGTGCCCCGGCATCGACAGCCGCTTTCCCAACGGCTCGGCTGCCCTGATATTCGTAGCTTCATGCAATGTGACCAGTTCGCGGGCGAAAGAAACAAAAATGTCGATGCGACGACATGGATCAGCCCCGCCCTCGCCCGATCGAGCACGCTTGGGGCGAGCAGGACGGACCGGATTGCGTGCTCATCCGACAAAATCGTGAGGACCGCGTCGCCGTCGAAAACTTGGGCAAGCGCCAACACCATGCCCCCGTCGACCAATCCTGCCGATCGGTTCCACGCCTTGACGTGATGTCCTACCTGCGCTGGATTGCGTGCGATCGCACGCCCCATCGCGCCAAGTCCAACGATTCCGATATCCATCATCGATGCTTCCACCTGGGAAATGAAAACGACCCCTGCGGGAACCCGAGAGCAACAACTTCGCGCAGTTTTGTTAACGCGGCGCCGCCAAGCCCGATTGCAATCTTTCGTACCTCGATCTGTCAGAGAAACGCATGCACAGCATCGCCAGGGCGCCAAGCGCAAGCAGCCCTGTCATCAGATAGAGTCCGCTGTTAAGCGAACCGCTCGCCTGTTTGAGCCAACCCATCGCAAATGGGCTCACGAAGCCGCCTAGCAAGCCGAGACTATTGACCAGCGCGATTGCGCCGGCTGCGGCGGCCGATCCGGCAAAGTAATCCGACGCCAAGGCCCACAGCAGCGGAATCGTCACGAATACGGATATCGAAGCAACGATCAACAGTACCAACGTTGCCGTCAGATCGTGAGCTAGCAATGGCAACAGCGATAGAGAAATCGCGCCTGTCAGTGCACACACCGCACCGTGCCACCGCCGTTCCAGCAAGCGATCCGAGCTTCGGCAGATCGCAACCATTCCGACTGCCGCGACACCGTATGGAATCGCCGTCAGCCAGCCGACCCGTTCGATGCTTGCCACCCCGGCGCTATGCAGCACCGTTGGCAACCAGAAACTGAGCGCATACGTGCCGCAGATGAACGTGAAATACGCGAAGCTCATCAGATACACACGGGGGTCACAGAGTACGCCTGAGAGCAACCCTGTGCGCCCCTTCTGCATCGGTTCGATCTCGGCACGCAACGCATCGCGCAGTATCTCCTGCTCTGACGGGCTCAGCCACTTTGCGTGCTCGTATCCGTCGTCGAGCGTGAACCACGTGACGATTCCGAGCAAGATTGCCGGCGACGCTTCGACGATATAAACCCATTGCCAACCGGCGAGATTGGCGACATTAGTGAGGTGCGTCATCGTCCAGCCGGACACAGGGCCGCCGATCAAGCCTGCCAAGGGAAAGCCCGTCATGAAGAGACCGAGAATCTGGCCGCGCCGTTGCCTTGGAAACCAGTTGCTCAGGTAGTAGACGACACCTGGGAAAAAACCCGCTTCGAAAACGCCGAGCAAAAATCGAAGCACGCAAAAGCTCGTCGCGTTGGACACATACGCCATGCAACAACCCGTGATTCCCCACAGAATCATGATGCGCGTGATGGTCTTGCGCGCGCCGATGCATTTCATCAGCAAATTGCTCGGTACTTCGAACAAGAAATAGCCAATGAAGAAAATGCCGGCGCCAAAGCCGTACACGGCGTCGCTGAAACCAAGGTCGTCCTGCATCTGCAGTTTCGCGAAACCCACGTTAATGCGGTCGAGATATGCAACGATATAGCAGACGATCAGAAGCGGTACCAGTCGCATCGCGACTTTCGCGTACAGCACGCGACGCGTGCCTTGATCGTGTGGAAGCGACGTCGACGCGTCGGGATCGATGGCAATTTTGCGCGACATGATAGGCCTCCTATCTCTCGCATGCCGATGCACGGCGTGATGGAAAATTGGTGCCCGCGAGCGGCGAGCGCAAGGTTTCGATCCAATTCACGAGTACCGTCTCCTGATCGTTGTATCCGCCGCATGCGGCGCATGCGGGGCATTAGGTTTCAACTGATTCATTCGGATTGCGGCTCCGGCGGCGTTGACATGCGCAGATCGCACCGCATTTCGCTTCAACCCCGCCCCGTCGAACCGCCACATCGCCTCACCAATCCTGACTGATCGATCGAACAGTATTAAAATACTGAAACCCTACGAGAGCGGTCAACCGAAATCAGCATCGGGGCACTCGAGATTTACCCTCGTTGACTGATCGATCAGTCAGGTCTAGCATCGACATCACGTTGAGCATCGGCTCATGTGATGTCGATGCTCAACGCGCCCCGTGCGGCGCGGCGCCAAGATGTTTTCTTTTGTGAGGAGCGACATTGTGAGTACTTTCGACGAATACGCAGAGAAATTCGAGACCATCCGCATGAACCGGACCGACGGGGTCCTCGAAATGCATTTCCATACCAATGGAGAGTCGCTCGTTTGGAATCTGATCGCGCATCGGGAGTTTGAACAGGCCTTTCTTGATGTAGCCCGTGATCGGGAAAACGACGTGGTGATCATGACGGGAACCGGACCCGCGTTCAGCGGGCCTCCCATCGCGCCCGGCATGCATCAGAACCGCAATTCAATGACGCCGGCAATCTACGACCCGATTTACTGGGAAGCCAAACATCTGCTGATCAATTTGCTCAATATCGAAGCACCTGTCATCAGCCTCATTAATGGGCCGGCGGTTCGGCACGCGGAAATCCCGCTGCTTGGAGACATCGTGCTGGCGTCGGACACCGCGATTATCCAGGACACGGCGCACTTTCAGGGCGGCATGGTTCCGGGCGACGGTATGCATCTGATCATGCCGCTTCTCATGGGTCGCGCACGCGGTCACTACTTCCTGCTGACCGGTCAATCAATCTCAGCCACTGAAGCGCTCGACATGGGCCTCGTCAACGAGGTCATGCCGCAGTCGGATCTCCTGCCTCGTGCGCGTGAACTCGCACAACTCATGCTGAGCCAACCGCGCCTCGTGCGCCGTTATACGCGAACCTGCCTGAATCAGGAACTCAAGTCTCGGCTGCACGACGTGCTGGGCTACGGCCTCGCGCTCGAAGGCATTGCGCGCATGAAGACGTCGGCCTGAACACCATTGCAAAGAACACATCCATTTTTAGACATACAGGAGGCAACATGACAGTCAGCAGCTTGACCCGTCCCATAGACATGGTCGGTTCGGTAATCGATGTAATTGATCCCCATCCGGACGTGCTGGGCGAATCGATTATCTGGGATGAAAAAACGCAACTGCTCTGGTGGGTCGACGGCATCGGTCAGGTAATCCACCGGCTCGACATTTCGAGCGGCGCCAAGAAGAGCTGGTCGATGCAGGAGGAAATCGGCAGCATCGGACTGCGCGCCAAGGGCGGGCTGATCGTCGGTATGCGTTCGGGCTTCTACTTTTTCTCGCCGGAAACGGGCGAACTGACCGAAGTCGCACGTCCGGATGCGGAGCGCCCGAAGAATCGCTTCAACGACGGCAAAACCGACCGTCATGGTCGCTACTGGTCGGGAACCGTCGAAGCCGCCGCTTATACGCCGCGCGGCCGGTTGTTCAGACTTGACCCAGATCTCAAGCCGCGTCTGATCATGGAAGGCATTACCTGCATCAATGGCATCAGCTTCAGCCCCGACAACCGATTGATGTACATGACCGACTCGTTCAGTTGCCAGATCGACGTGTTCGACTATGACTCGGTGGATGGCGAGATTTACAACCGCAGAAAATTCGCCGACGTACCACTTGGCCGCGGTATCTGCGATGGCTCGACCGTCGACGCCGACGGCTGCTTCTGGAGCGCCAACATGGACGGCTGGTGCGTCACGCGCTACGACCCGCGCGGACGGATAGACATGGTGATCAACCTGCCGGTTCGTCGCGTGAGCAGCCTGTGCTTCGGCGGTCCGGATCTCGACACGCTGTTCATCACTACGGCGCGCCGCCGCATGAATGAAAAAGAGCTAGCGCAGCAGCCGCTCGCTGGGAACGTCCTGGCGGTCCGCCCGGGCGTGAAAGGCTTGCCCGAGCCCGAATTCCTCGGATAAGGCACATTGTCAACCCAATTCGTCGAGAGCAAAACCGTGAACTCATTAAACGCGCAAAGTTTCGCCCTGACCCGCCTGCCCGCGCATCGGGCCACGCACGCGCCGGGCGCCATCTACACGTCTGAAGACATCTATCGGCTAGAGAAGGATCAAATTTTCATGAAGGAGTGGCTCTGCGTGGGCCGCGAAGAAGAGTTAAAGAATGTCGGTGACTATGTTGCGCTACGAGTCGTTGACGAACCCGTACTGGTGGTGCGCACCAGCACGACAGAAATCGCTGCCATGTCGAACATGTGCGCTCACCGGGGCGTCGAAGTCGCGTTTGGCAAGGGCAACAAGCGCGTGTTCAATTGCCCGTTTCACGGCTGGACTTATGACTTAACGGGCAAGCTGATGGGCGCACCCGGAATGAATGAAGCGGAAAATTTCGATACATCGAAGTGCGCGCTGCCCCCGATCCGGTTGGAAACATGGAGCGGTTGGATCTTCATCAACTTCGACGAGGCCGCGCCGCCGCTCTCGGCTTCAGTGGCATCGTTTGAAGAGGACTTCGGTTATCTGCGTCAGCAGGACTGCCAGCTCGCCGTGCAGACTGTTGGCGAGCTCAACTGCAACTGGAAGCTCATCGTCGAAAATCTGATCGACTTCTACCATCTGAACGTCGTTCATACGACTACCAATGGCCGAAGGTTCAGGAAGGAAGCCTTCAAATTTGGCGCACGCGAGCATGGCGGTTACGTGTCGGAATACAATTCAGGCCCCTCCACCTTCTCCGGCGAGCCCGTGTTCGGCCCGCTGCCTTGGCTGGAAGGCAAGACAAAGGAATTCTCTGTCTCGGGCCTGCTGCCGCCGAACTTCACGCTCTTTGCCCGCATCGACACGATCCACCCTTACATCGTGTGGCCGCTCGGGCCGGAAAAAAGCCGCATCATCGTGTACACCCTCCTACCCAAGGTTTATTTCGATGAACCGGAATTCGCCGAACGGGTCGAGGCTTATCGCGAATGCCAGGCGCGCGTAATGGACGAAGACCGGGCGATGCTCGAGTCCGTCCAGACCAGCCTGCATTCGAGTCGCTTCACTCCGGGCCGGATGGCGCCGATCGAAAAAGGCGTGCAACAGGTACTTAGTGGCTACCTCAATCGCATTTTTCCTCCCCAGTGAGGATGTCGCGACGCTGCATAGCCAAGGTTATGCGGCTTTTCCACGCGCGTCGTGCGTTGGGTATCGATGCACAACGTGCGCAGCGATGCATTCATAGGAGTTCTCCGCGTGGCCTCGACCATCCCAGTGAAAGTAGTCAGCATTATCGACGGCGCCCCGGATATAAAGGTATTCGAATTCGAAACCGTAGACGGCACAACGTTCCCTGTCTTCGAGCCGGGTTCACATGTCGACCTGCACATCACCTCGTCCCTGATTCGCCAGTATTCGTCGTGCGGGCGACCCGACGATCGCAGGCTGCGTCTCGCGATCAAGCTCGAAGCTGAATCGCGCGGCGGGTCGCGCCATGCCCATCGCGAGTTATGTGTGGGCGATAATCTGACCGTCAGCCAACCACGTAACAACTTCGAGATCGCTTGGTCGGCCAGCCACCACATTCTTCTCGCCGGCGGCATTGGAATCACGCCAATGCTCAGCATGGCCTATCGAATGGTTAAAGAGCACGCATCATTCGAACTGCACTATTTTTGCCGTTCTGCTGAGCATGCGGTCTTCGCTGACGAGATCACTCAGGCGTTCGGCGAACGCGCGCGGATTTACTTCGCGAATTCGGACGCTGTTGCCGAAACCATCGAGCATGTTATCGCGACGAGTCGAGCGGGTGCGCATGTTTACGTGTGCGGCCCCGTGGGCATGATTGATCTCGTCGCGGAAAAAGCCGGCAGGCTGTTGCCTCCGGAAGCATTTCACCACGAGTTGTTCGCCGCTAGAGGCGAAGCGAACGACGAAGCAGACCGCCCATTTAACGTCGTGCTGGCTCGCACCGGGACGACGCTCACCGTACCACCTGGCAAGAGCATTGCACAGGTCTTACGTGAGAACGGTGTCGACGTGCCGGTTTCCTGCGAGCAGGGCGTATGCGGCACGTGTCTCACAGGCGTCATCGAAGGCGTTCCGGATCATCGGGACGAAGTGCTGTCCGACACCGCACGCGCTTCGTGCAGCATGATCGCGCTGTGTGTGTCTCGATCGCTCACCGACGAATTGATCCTAGACCTCTGACCCCAAGGGAAATCGGACATGGTCTCTGCAAAAAGACCGCGGGCGCCGATGGACAACACGCCATACGCGAGAACCGCGACGATTCTGGACGCTGCCGAGCGCGTATTTGGTACTTTCGGCTACGCGGGCGCCAGCATGCGCCAGATCGCCGAAGACGCGTGTGTAGCGCAGGCATCGCTTCACTACCATTACGCATCCAAGGAAAAGCTCTATGAAGCCGTATTCGAGCGGCGATCGCTGGCAATCAACCGCCATCGCGAACGGTTGCTCGACGCGCTGTTTGAGTGTGACACGCCCGCCATCATCGAAGACGTGCTGACTATCGCTTTCACGCCGCTTACCAGCATTTTTCACAAAGACGAAACAGAAAATCTCGCGTTTTATGTGCAGATGGTGGCCGCGATCAGCTTGGGCAACGACGCGCGCTCACGCAGACTGCGCGAGCGGTTCTACGATCCATCCGCGGAGCGTTTCATTGACGCGTTGCATATCGTCGTGCCCGACATCACGCGCGAGCAGGCGGTGTGGGCCTATCTCTTTGCCGTTGGCGCAAGGCAACAGGCCCACGCTTTGAACGGTCGCGCAATACACTTAGGTGCGGCCGAACGCGCCGCGACATCGACAGCACATTACGCGGAGCTCGTGCGCTTCGCGGCCGCTGGTGTTCGCGAGCTAGTTCAGCAAAGATCGGTCGCTCAGAAGACGTGATTGTTTTGCGCCTTAACAAATGACTGCCACCGGGAAAGTTCGGGTTATACTGACTGATCGATCGAATAGGATGTAAGGGGACGGACGACATGAGGTCAGAGCGTGCAAAAAAGGCATCAGCAAAATCGGGCGTGATACAAGAGGCAGATCAGGCGCCCAGTTCTCGCGTCTCAGCAATCCTGAACGCCGCCGAGCGTGTGTTCGGCGAACACGGATACGCCGGCGCCAGCATGCGCAATATCGCTGAGGAAGCGGGCGTTGCGCAGGCGCTCGTTCACTACCACTACGCATCCAAAGATAAACTCTTCGAGGCCGTGTTCGAGCGACGCTCTTCGAAGATCAACCAGTATCGTGGCAAGCTGCTTGACGACCTGTTTTCGAGCGGGCGCTCAGCGACCGTCGAAGATGTGCTGACTATTGCCTTCACTCCGCTGTCAAAAATCTTTCATGGCGAGGATGCTGACAATCTCGCACTGTACGTGCAATTGGTGGCGACTATCAGCTTGGGCAGTGATGAACGTTCGCGGCGGGTTCGCGAAAAGTACTACGACCCCATCGCGGAGCGAGTCATCGATGCGTTGCATACGGTCCTGCCAGGCATCTCGCACGAACATGCCACCTGGGCCTACCTGTTCTCCGTTGGAGCGCGACAACAAGCCCACGCGCTCAATGGGCGCGCTGCCCGCCTCGGTGCGCCGGAGCGCACATCGAAGTCTATCGCGCACTACGAGCAACTGGTACGATTTGCCGCTGCCGGTGTCCGAGCCCTCGTTGGGACGACTCGGGATACGGCCTCGAAATCTTCAACGGTAAAACGTAAAGAGCGGGTTTAACTGGACTAATGTCGACCGCACTGCTTCGCCTCACGCGGAGTTAGCAGATCAGGTTTATACGGGCGCTCAATCCTGTTGACCCGGTCGAATATGACCCGA
Source organism: Paraburkholderia sp. J41 (assembly GCF_905220235.1). Classification (NCBI taxonomy): domain Bacteria; kingdom Pseudomonadati; phylum Pseudomonadota; class Betaproteobacteria; order Burkholderiales; family Burkholderiaceae; genus Paraburkholderia; species Paraburkholderia sp. J41. The sequence continues at coordinate 198,048 of NZ_CAJMZE010000002.1, forward strand.
CGCTGGCGCGACAATTGATGCTCGAATATCTTGTCCCCGTCTGTACACCTGAGTATCTTCTGTCCCATCCGTCGCTAATGGAAGGCAAGCTCTCTCCAGACGTGGAGTTCCTGCACGACGGTGCGCCGTGGGACGGTGCGCCGGAATTCGTTGAGTGGCATACGTGGGCGCGAACATGCATGCCCGAATGGATAAATCGCATTGGCGGACCGCAATTTACTCTTTCGAGTCTTGCAATCTCGGCGGCGCTCAATCACCAAGGTGTCGCAATGGGGCGGACAGCTCTGATTCAGGAAGAGTTGCGGACAGGACGCCTCGTCAAGGCGCTGGACATGTGCGCGACGGCGTCGGCACGCTACGTGTTGCTGTGCTCGCTCGATGAGCGGCGTTCCGCGCTGGTCGCGTCCTGGCTCATGAAGGAATGCCAGAGATTCGAATCAACCCGGATCGGGTGCGAACGCCATCATCAGTCAATGGGGTAACGGGATGGGGCAGCGCCATTCCGGAGTATTGGATCAAGTGGTCCGTGCCGGCTCTCCGAAACCACGCGCGATCCACCCAAGACAGCGTTCCCAGCCGTCCGTCGCTGCCTCCCGATCAAACGACTGTCGGTAATCCGCGAAGAACGCGTGGCCTACATTCGGATACACCTTGATGTACGACGCTCGCGCGGCCGCACTACCGTCCGCCAATCCTCTGCTCATATGCTCGACAGTCTGCAGCGGAATAGCGGCGTCACGCTCAGCGTAAAGTCCCAGAACGGGTGTTTTCAGATCTCTTGCACGCTCAAGCGGGTGTGAAGGGAAGCGCGTCACATCGGCAGGGAAGAGGTTGTTTACCCGGCCGTCGAGAACGCCATACCACGCGACAGCGGCGGAAAAAGCCCGATGCGCAGCGAATAGCCATGTCCAGCGCCCACCCCAGCAGAAACCGGTCGCCGCCAGCCGTGTAGTGTCGCCACCGGCACGCGACGCCCATTCAACACAAGCATCCAGGTCAGCCATGACCTGCGCGTCGGGAATCCGTAGCAGTAAATGCCGCAGTAGGTCGTCGATCTTATCGAACGACAGCGCATCACCCTGGCGGATCATCAAGTCTGGGGCGATCGCCAGATAACCTTGATGGCCAAAACGTCGCGTGATGTCCTTGATGTGCTCATTAAGACCGAATGCCTCGCAGATCACCAGAACAACGGGCACTTCCTTCGAGTTCGCGGGACGCGCTACGTAGACGGGCATCTCGGTACCACGGCTTTCAATCGTCGTGCTCTCGATTCGCAGGCCGTCGGCATCGGTTTCGATCAATGTCTCATACGCAACGGGCCCCGACGCACCGCCATATCGTGACTTCTCTTCCGGACTGTTCATCTTGGTGCCTTTAAAATTTGCCATTGGTGTTCCGCCACTGGTCGAGCGGTGCGATCGTTTCGACGACCTCCCAGTGCTCGGCGATTACGCCGTCGGCGAGGCGATACAGATCGTAAAAAGAGGTCTGCTTTGGCGGCGAGCTGTCTCGACTGCCAATGCCTTCACTCATCGCAAGGACGAAGTTACCTTCGCCCAAAACTTTGTGTAAGCGCTCGTAGATATAATTTCGGCTTGACAGCTCATTCAACAGCGCGTCCACGCCATCGCCATAATGTGGACTGTGTTGAATAAGTGCGTTGCCAGCGAAAAATGAGGCGAGCGTGCGGCTTCCCCCGATAAGCACTTCGCGTATGAAACGCTCGATCAAAGCCTTGTTCGAGGCAGTACTTGCGTGATCTGTGACTTGTGATGCACCATCGATCATGGTGCGACCGCTCACATTGGGCTCGGTCGATAGCGCCTGCAAGTTATCCCAGTGCTCGACGATGCGGTCGTTTTCCCAACGATGCACTTCGAACGCTGCCATCGCGCCCCACTCGCCGAGTCGATAGTCGTTGTGGACGACACTATAGTCACCGTCTTCGATCGCACGATAGCTTCTAACGCTACGTTCGCCGGCCGGCAGTCGATCCATGAATTGCAAAATCGGCCCGACCCCGTCTTCGATAACGGGGTTGTGCTGTATATAGCGTCGCGAATCGAAAAACGATAGAGGATATAGTGCACCGCCGTTCATCAGGCTCTGCTGAATCGCCACACTGCGATCTTTCTTGCTCTTGAAATTCATTAACAATCCCGGTCGTTGACAAACCTGTATGCGGACGGAATGAGCGATATCACCGACACATCCCACCCCATCCATGCGACCAAGGATAGAGTGGCCGCTGGGACGGTGGCTATATCAGCTTCTTTAAGGCACCTATAGCTCAGCCCTATAATGAACATCGCCGATCTCAGTTTATTACCTGCGCTCGATGCGCTACTCGACGAAGCCAATGTCACGCGCGCTGCGGAGCGCCTTGGCATCAGCCAGCCCTCCCTGTCAGCAAAACTCGCGCGTCTGCGTGTATTAACCGGTGACCCGTTACTGGTGCCGTCAGGATCTGGGCGCGGCATGGTCTTGACACCATCGGCTACACGGCTGCGAATTCAGGCGCGAGAAGCGCTCCGGCAGGCGGAGGCGGCGCTCCGCGCCGCACCAGCATTCGAGCCCGATACCAGTCACGCGACGCTGCGCATCATCGCCAACGACAACAGCGCGGCGCTGATGCTTCCGTCGATGCTCGCTGAAATAATCGCGCACGGTGCGCGACGCATCCGGATCGCATTGCTGCGGCCAAATGAAAAACCGCTCGCCGAACGGCTGGAGGCAGGCGATGCGGATATCGCGATCGCGCTCGACCGCACGCTACCCGGCGGTGAACGCCTGCATCGACGACCGATACTGCTCGACCGGTTCGTCACCGCACAACGTAAAGGCCATCCGCGCGGCAGCACTCCACTCAACCTCGACGGATTCTGCGCGGCGATTCATTTGCTCGTATCCGGTGAAAGCGGCTCGTTTAGCGGCGTTGTCGATGAGCAATTGCGAGCGCTCGGCCGCACGCGGCAGGTCGCGTTGTCTTTACACAGCTATACGCTGGCGCCGCTCGTGATCGCACGCAGCGATCTATTGGGGACCTTACCCCGGAGATTGCTCGATCAGTATGCTGTAGATCTCGATTTGTTCGAACCACCGCTCGAAATCGAACCATTTACGTTGGTCGCACTGTGGCATGACCGCGTTCATGACGATGGGGCCAATCGGTGGTTGAGGGAGCGCCTCTTTGCTGTAATGGGCATGACAACGTAAGCGGATGAACACCACAGCAAGTCATCGCACCGTGCAAAAGGGGACGGGACAGGTCAGCAAAAACCGGTTGTATCGTTTGTATCGGGAAGAAAGCCTGTCGCTACGCTACAGGCCGAACCGCAAGCGACGGGCACAAATGAGTCACCCCGCCCGCGCCAGGGCCACAGCGGCGAATCACGCGTGGAGTCTGGACTTCGTTGCGGACCTGCTGGCAGGCGGTCAGCGATTTCGTGCGCTGACCATCGTCGATGTCTTTACGCGCGAAGCGCTGGCAATCGATGTTGGTCAGCGGCTGGGAGCGTCGGACGTCGTGCGTGTGCTGGAGGAACTGCGCCTCAGGCGTGGAACACCGCGCACGCTGTTGTGCGATAACTACGGCTCGGAACTTATCAGTCAGGTGATGGACCTGTGGGCTTACCATCACAAGGTCGAAATTGCCTTCAGCCGGCCCGGCAAGCCAACGGATAATGCGTTTGTGGAGTCCTTCAACGGCACGCTTCGCGACGAATGTCTGAACGCACGCTGGTTCACGTCACTGACGGACGCCAAAGAACAGATTGAGCAATGGCGGGTGGAAACAACGAGAGTCGGCCTCACAGTGCCCTCGGCGAAGTGTCACCTGCCGAATATGTCCGTCAGGTGGGCCTACAGGCCCAACTGACGGAGCAACTGAATGCCGAAGACTAACATTGCCTTTGGCACTGAAAGCCGGGGCCGCTCACTGCGCTAAACGTCTCAAGTTGCTGGCTGTCCAAACTCGCAGGAACATCAGCCGTCCCGAATGGCACGAACGAGAGAGAGGATCCGTCGGATGTCCAGAAGAAAAGAAGAAACCGTTTGGATAGCTCAGCAGCCGCTTTCTACTCTGTATTTATCCTCTTAAGGGCGGCAGAACTGCTGAGCAATCAAGGCTTTCACACCTGATCGAATTGGCTAGAAACGGGTCCGAAGTGCCTGAACAACCCCAGTTTCGGCCGACCGAAACGCAGCCTCTATGATTTCAATGACATGTCGAGCATGCTCCGCGTTCGCAACCGATGGCTTTCCGTCAAGCACCCAGTCGACAAGTTGCATGACATCAGCAAAGACGTGCTGCTCCGGAATGTCGCGGTGTGCGCCGGTGATATTGGGAAGAATCCACTCGTTACCTCCGAACCCGGCATGTTTGCCTTCATCGGGAGCAGAAACCGCTATTTCCCTGTTCTCGTAGTCAAACGGCTTTCCGTTGAGCATCAGGCCAGCGATTGTTCCCCGCGTGCCGAAATAGCTTCCGCTAAAGTCCAGCGGATCACGCAACCCGCCCGCTGCAGTGCCATATACGACCGCAAACAAACCGTTTCCGAAGTCCAGCAACATGATCGTGTTGTCATCACACTCCGTGGCGATCGTCTTGCCTTTGAAGGTTCTTTCAGGCAGGCGAACGCCTGACAGCGCGGTTACGCTCCGCGCAGCACCGAGAATCCCGGTCAACCCATGCAGCGCATAGACGGTCATATCATAAAGCGGTCCACCGCCCGGCTTCTTGAAGTACCAGCCAGGATCGATTGGCGTCTTGCCAGGCGCATTGTCCCGTTCAGGCTCGTCCTCGTGGTAATTCTCGAATGCCGCTCCGCAGATCGCCCACGCGAGCGTCCCAATAGTACCGTCCTCCACCATGCGTTTAATGGCCTGATTGTGTGGCCTGAGCATTTCTCCCGGCGATGCCACGATCTTCAGATTGCGTTCCCTGGCCAAGACAATCAGTTCGTCAGCTTCAGCAGTCCTGACGGCCATCGTCTTGTTGAAGTGAACATGCTTTCCAGCCAGGAGCGCCGCTCTTCCTTGTTCAAAGTGAACCCCGATCGGTGTCGCGAGCGTTACGGCGTCAATGTCCGCTTCTTTCAGGAACTGATCATAACTGGTGAACGCTTGAACGATTCCAAACTTCTCAGCCGCACCGCGAACTCTCGCCTCAACGGGATCGCATAGCGCGGTCAGCTGCACTCTGTGTGCAATGTCGGGTTGGATCAGGTGTGGAATCACGCCTCTAAGGCTAACTGTGCCGACTCCCACCACGCCGATCTTGAGAGGTGTCCCCATCTCGCCTTTCTCCTTGCATAAGTTCTTGGACGGTTGCGCCATTGACGAGCGCGACCGCGTAACGCGTCATTCGCGTTCGATTTCCACGCGCCTGCCCGTCTTGAGCGATTCGAGCACGGCCTCGGTTGCGTTCAATGCACGCCGGGCTTCGACAATACCCACGGCCGGCTTGCGACCAGCATCCAACGACTCAAAGAAATCTCCCAGTTGCGCACTGTATGCATCCGCGTAGCGTTCAAGGAAGAAATTCAACGGCTTCGCGGTAGTGAGCCCTCGCGGGCCGCCGTGGCGAACCAAAGATTCAAGTTTGTTTTCCGCCCGTAACATGCCATCCGAACCCAACACTTCAATACGCTGGTCATAACCGTATGCTGACCTGCGACTCTCGGAAATCTGAATCAGCTTTCCAGAAGTCGTGGTTAGCACGACAGCCAGCGAATCCACATCGCCTAATGCTCCGATACGGGGGTCGATAAGGCAGCTCCCCGAGGCAAAAACAGTCGAGAAGTCTTCGCCGAGCAACCAGCTCGCGAGGTCCACGTCATGACTGGTCATGTCCCGGACCAGACCTCCGGAACCGCGAATGAAGTCGATTGACGGTGGCGCAATGTCCCGGTTGAAGATTGTCACCTGCTCGGGAACGCCAATCTCTCCGTCCCGTATCCGCCTGTGCAGGTCAAGGTAGGTAGGGTCATACCTGCGCATGAAACCGAGGGCAAAGGGAACGCCCGTCTCTTCGATAACGCGCAGCGAAGACAGCACCCGTTCACGCGCGATATCGACGGGTTTTTCGCAAAAAATAGCCTTACCGGCGCGCGCCGTTGCCACAATCAGCTCGGCGTGGGTATCCGTAGGTGTTGCGATTATGACGGCCGATACCTGCGGGTCAGACAGCACCGCGTCTACCGAGCCAGGCACCCCACCGAAACTTGCGGTCAGCGCCTCGCAACGCGCCTTGTCTACGTCGACCACGTACTTCAACTCAACATCGCGCAGTTGAGAAAGCGCTTTTGCATGAACGACACCGATTCTTCCGGCACCCAGTAACGCCACCTTTCTTCCTGACTCTTTGTGACCTGTCACCTTCGGCTCCTCTGTAGTCATCTTCAGTGCTCGACCAATGAACGCTGCCTGCTGCGTCAGTCAATAACCGGAACTTCCTCGAGCACCTCGTCCTTGTAACCGGGTTCGACCGGCTCCTGGTAACTTACGGAAAAAGAGAACGCCCGCACGCCGTCGTCCGTTGTCGGCCAGATACTGTGCGGGACCTTGGGCGGGATATAGATGAGATCGCCAGGCTTGACCCGTCTGGCCTCCTCCTCAATCTGCACGACGGCCTCGCCAACGAGAATGTAGTAAAACTCGTGCGTATCATGCGAATGAGGCGTCGCCTTCGTATGCGGCGCGATCGTCCACTCTTCGATCGCTTCAAGGTACGTTCCGCGTGTCTGCTCGAACAGTGAAAATTTGGGAAACAGCCCCCAAACCTTCACGTTGTCATGCATCGAGACCGGCACCACAGTGTTTGTTGATCGAATATCCATTGCTCGCTTCCTTGATGTGAGGTTAGTGAATTCTGCCCTTCATTCAGCGGTCCATCCGCCATCAACCATCAACGAGCTCCCCGTCACCATTGACGACGCATCGCTCGCGAGGTACAGCACCGCGCCCGTCACGTCTTCCAGCGTCGCCACGCGCCCGAGCTTGATACGGGACAGCACGTCCAGTCTGAAGCCATCCGATGCCAGAAAGTCTCGCGTCATCGGCGTCTCAATGAACGTCGGGCATATCGCGTTCACGCGAATGCCGTGATGCCCAAGCTCGACAGCCATCGCCTTGGTCAAACCTTGAACGGCATGTTTGGAGGTGCAGTAGACCGTCCTCATTGGCGCCCCCACGTGGCCCATCTGCGACGACATGTTGATGATCGAGCCGGCACGTCCCGACCGGATCAACGCCGCTGCGACAAACTGGGCCACAAAAAAAGCGCTCCGCACGTTCAAACCCATCACTGCGTCGAAATCGTCGACTGTCACATCCACGAACGGAGCAGGCCGATTCGTTCCCGCGTTGTTCACCAGAATGTCGAACGGTTCGCCGTCGCCGACGATCGCTTGCAAGGCATGCGGCAAATTCGCCAGATCCGTCACGTCCAGCTTTGCTGCACGAGCCCGCCCACCGCGCTTGCGCAATTCGTCGGCGACGATTTCGGCTTCATCCAGCGATCGCGCGACCAAAGTGACGTCGGCGCCGTATTCACAGAGCGATGAAGCCGCGGCGACGCCGATTCCCCTGCTCGCGCCCGTTACGAGCGCGCGCTTGTGCGTAAGGGAAAAATCCGGCGCGCGCGGAAGGATCGAGGCCTGATACGTAGGCTGAGATAAATTCACGGAGAATGTCTTCCTTCAAATCAATTGATTTTCCCGGCATCAATCATTGCCGTGCCCGCTTCACGGGGAACCTCGTAGTTGGTCGCGAAGTCCTGAGGCGGCTCGGGCCCCCAGACATAGAATGAATCTTCACCGGGATGATTAGCGGCAGGCCAATCGAGGTCGGCGGGAATGTAGTCAATATCGAACGAGTACTCGGCGTAACTGCCCCACGGATCGCGCACATAGTAGAAGTAGTTCGATCCCAGCACATGCCGGCCGACGCCCCAGCCGCGCGTATAGCCGTTCCGTCTCATCTGCTCGGAGCCGAGGCCGACTTCGTGCACACTCCCGACGTCCCACGACAGGTGATGCACCCCCGGCCCATCTGCCTTGACAAACGCTGCGAGGTGGTGGTCACTTCCATACGCTCCATGCAAAAACGCAATGTCCATTTCGGAACGGTCGGATAATCGCAGTCCCAAAACACCGACGTAGAAATCCAGCGCTTTCTGCACGTCTGCTGTGAAGAACAACACATGCGACAGGTAGCGCGGATGCACTTTGGGTGCAGTACTTCTGCTCGGGGCTGCGCCTTTGCCGGCAGCTATTTCTTTGCTCTCGGCAAGGCGCGTTTTGAAGTCGGGAGACGATTTTCCCGCTACGACTATCTGCACCTGCACGCCATCGGGGTCCGTCAGCCACAGCCCGTCGGTTCCAGTGACCTCCAACGCCCGCTCATGCGGCGCATTCCCCGACAGATGAAGCGAGGCGACCCGCTCTTGAATGGCGATGTAGTCAGTCACGTAAGCGCCGTATCGAACGTAGAGAAGTTGCTTCTTCGCACCCGGAAGCAAGGTTAGCCATACATGCGGATGCCCGCAGGTACCTATATCCAGGGGTGCGCCAACGGTGTCCTGAATGCACCGCAAGCCAAACGCCTCGAAGAAGCTTTTTGCCTCGGACAGATTGGGCACAGTCATCACAACGCGGTCGATCGAATGCACCGATCCCAGCCGGTCCGAGCGAGCAGTCGAAAAACCAGATTCTCGCGATGCAAGGTTTTCCATAAGGCACCTTTCTCAGGCGGCTTTGCTCGACGACGCCTCTTCGACGATCGTATTGCTCAACATGCCAAGCCCCTCGATCTCTACTTCGACCACATCGCCGGCCTTCATATACAACCGCGGATTGCGGGCGTGACCGACACCGGATGGGGTGCCCGTGACAATGACGTCGCCAGGTTCGAGCGTGATGGCCTTACTGATCGTTTCAATGAGCGATGGCACGTCGAAGACCATATCGTCGAGCATGGCGCGCTGCATCACCGTACCGTTGAGTCGCGTCTCCAGCGCGCGCCCGCGGCCGCCATCAGGGAACTCGTCCTTGGTGACGAACCATGGTCCGAATGCCCCCGTTCCATCGAAGTTCTTCCCGACCGTCCACTGCGGCGTCTTGAACTGGAATTCGCGAACCGTCACATCATTGAAGATCGAATATCCGGCCACATGGTCGTAGGCGTTCGACGCGGCGATATGATTGCCACCTTTTCCAATAACTGCCGCAAGTTCTCCCTCGAAATCGAGGGAGTCGCTGAGCGCGGGCCTGACGATCTTGCTGCCGTGCGCGGTGATACTGGTTCCGACACGGAAAAACAGTGTCGGATAATCGGGCTGTTTAAAGCCGGATTCCGCCGAATGATCGTGATAATTGAGACCTACGCAGATGATCTTTCTGCTGGTGGATATCGGCGGAAGACAGATTACGTTCTGCATGTCCAGATGTTCCCCGGCGCTTGCCAGCACATCGAAAGCGCTCGACATAGACTCAGGATTCCGAATTATCTCGTCCAGCGTCGTCGACAGCCGCCCGTCGCTCACGGGCAGGCCGCGCCAATCTCCATCGACACAGACAGCTAGCCCTTCACCATCCTCATTGCTATAACGGATAAATTTCATGTTTGACAATCCACAAGTTGTTCTGACAGAGCGCAGATAGCGGCCCACATTCCTTCACTTCACAATGCTCATCTTTCGCCGGTCGATCGTCGCTATTACCGCCACCAGGATCACGACGCCATACACGAGGTCCTGGCTCGTGGGCGGCAATCCCACGACCACCGAGCCGACACGCAGAAAGGCCGCGGAAATACCGCCGATTACACTCGCCCCGACTCCTCCGATGCCGCCCGAAATCGACGTACCGCCCAGTACTACGCCCACGATGGCTGGCAGCAGCATCGTCTGAGCGAGCGTTGGAGAACTGAACAGGGTCTGCGAAACGTAAAGGACACCGGCCAGAGAGGCGCACATGGAACAAATGGCGAACACGATGACCCGGACCTTCAACGCATCGATACCCGACATGGACGCCGCCCGTTCCGCCGTGCCGATCGCATAAATGTGCCTTCCCAGACGAAGATACCGGAGCGTCAACGAAAGAAGGAGCCAGACGAAGGCAACCAGATACACGCACGCGGGCACGCCGAATAGCGACCCCGTAAGCACGTCGATAACCCATAGATCACCGGCCACCGGAAGTGCCGTGGCCTTGGTGACGAACAGCGCCAGGCCCGACAGCAGCCCCAACGTACCGAGGCTGATGGCAAACGACGGAACCTGATACTTCGCATGGATATATCCTTGCGCGCCACCCACCAGCCCTGCCAGAGCGACGGCCAACGGAACCGCCCATGAACCGAGGTGCGGCGCGGCGAGACTGACCACGACGCCCGAGATGCTGGCCATCGCGGCGGCAGACAGGTCGATCCCGCCCAGGAGTATCGGCAACGTACTGCCGAGGACAAGCAGCAAGAGAGGCGCAGCATCGATAGAAAATGACGCGAGCGAGCCGGGAGACAGTGTCCCGGGTGAGATAGTGCCAACGACCGCAAGCATGATCACAAGGACGCTCGCCGGAGCGAAATGCCTCGCCATCCGCCTGACATGGCCATATCCGCGCTCATGGACCCCGCTCAAGGTTGCATCGCTGCTCGCGATCGGAAGCTCGTTGAGTCTCATACCATTGCCCTCACAATCTGCTCTTCTGCCGGCCTGTTTCGACTGATGTCCCTGAAGACGTCAGAGAACTGCCCGTCTTTCATCACGGCAACCGTATCGCTCAGGAGTAACACTTCGTCCAGCGTATCGGCGACGAACACAATCGAAAGTCCTTCTCTGGCGAGATGCCTCATGGTTTCAAACAGATCGGACCGGGCTCCAGGGTCGAGCCCGCGCGTGGGGTGGTCGAGCAGCAGGAGCTTCAGGTTTTTACCCATAAGCCATTTTCCAAGGACAGCCTTTTGCTGATTGCCGCCGCTCAGCTTCGAAATGTCCGCATGGAGCGACGGTGTCTTGACTTTCAGCCGTCTGGCCCAGTCGCTGGCGACCGCGTGTTCCTTTGCCCTGTTCGCAATGAAACCGCCGAATCCGAAGTCGAACCCGAAACTGAGTGTCATGTTCTCCAGCACGGACATGCCCGTGAGCATCCCCTCCTTCTTGCGCTCTGCCGGTAGGTATCCAACGCCTCGGTGCACGGCGCCCCTAGGGCTCGTGGGACGGAAAGGCTTGCCGTCAAGGACGATTTCACCGTCAGTTACTTCGTCGATACCGAACAGACCGCGGCAGAGCACTTCGGCGCCCGATCGCTGCACACCGATCAGTCCGAGTATTTCGCCCTCGTTAACGGTAATAGAGAAAGGGCCCACATCCCTGTTGAACCGGGCACGATCGAGAACGAGCCTTGGCTTCGACGAACGGGGCATTTCGTCCTCGCGCGTCGCCGTGCTGCGCTGCTTGCCGACCATCAGCTCATAGAGCTCGTCCGCGTCGACCTGGCCGCGTTCCCGCTCGGCGACACGACGCCCGTCGCTCATTACGTATACGCGGTCTGACAACGTCAGCACCTCGTCCATCCGGTGACTGATAAATACGATCGACGCGCGCGAACGAATGCGGTTGATCTGTTTGAAGAGGTCATCGATTTCCCTGGATGTCAGCATGGACGTGGGTTCGTCGAACATGATGACCAGGTCTTCTTCCATCATCTCCTCCAGCGCAAGCACCTTGGCCAGCTCCACCATCTGGCGCTGCCCAAACGAAAGCTTTTCCACCGGCGTATCGGGACGAATATCGAGCTCGATCTTGTCCAGTTGCCGGCGGGCTGCGTTAAGCAGCTCCCGCCACCTGTACCAGCCGCTCCGGACATACGATGCCGACTTGTCGATGAAAATGTTTTCCGCGACCGTCAGATTGGGAATGAGTGATTGCTCCTGATGCACCAGTCCGACGCCGCTCTTTGCGGCATCGACCGTGGACCTGAACGAGACCGCCTGTCCCCTGAGGACCATGTTGCCGGTATCGGGGCGCTGAACGCCCGCCATCGTTTTCATTAGCGTCGACTTGCCCGAGCCATTCTGACCGATGAGGCCCACGACCTCGTTGCGGCGCAAGCTCAGGCTTACGTCTTCGAGCGCTGTGACAGGACCGAACCGCTTGCTCAGGTTCCTGACTTCGTAGACTGCGTTCGTCATTTGGCAACCCTCAACTTTTCTCGCAAGCTCCACGAGCCGCCAATGACAGCGAGGATGATCGTGGCGCCTTCTACGACCTGCGTAATCAATGGGTCAACCCCGACCTGAAGCAGGCCATTCTGAATAACATTAAGAATGAGCACGCCCGTCAGCGATTGGAGAATGCCGCCTTTGCCGCCGCTCAAAAGCGTGCCGCCGATGACAGCGCCGCTGATCGACGGGAAGAGCAGACCTTCACCCGCCTGAGAACTACCCACTCCGAGCTGCGCTGCGAGCAAAACGCCGCATACACCAGAGAGCGCACCCGAGATCGCGAAGACAGCGATCTTCATCCGATCGACGTGCAGCCCGCCCAGGCGGCACAGGTTTTCGTCTCCGCCGATGCCGTAGCTCACACGTCCGAGGGTGGTCCGTTTCTCAATCAACAGGCCCACCAGAACAATGAAGATCGCGCAGTAGACGATTCCGCTGAGGCCGAGATGTTTGTCCAGTGCGATAGAGAGGAACGCGGCGTCCTTGATCTGCGGCTGCATCGACGGAAACAACATCGTTGCCAGACCTCGCGCGGCAAACCAGGTGCCGAGGGTCACGATCAACGAAGGCACTTTGACTTTTGCGTACACGATTCCGTTGAACAGTCCAACGGCCAGGCCGCTTCCCACCGCCAGGATCAGCGCGGTGCCCAGACTGGCGTGAGCGTTGACGGAGTTAGCTACAAAAAGACCTGTCAGGATGCAGGACAGCGAGACAACGCCTTCGATCGACAAGTCGATGGACCCCTGGACGATGACGAACGTGAGTCCCACTACGGCAATGCAGGGAATGGCACTGGACTCGACGATCGCAATAAAATTCGCAACGCTGGCAAAATTGCTGCCCGTCAAGCTGAAGAACACAACGAGTGCCACAAGCGCGACTAGAGGTCCAGCGTTGCGAACCGAAAAAGTGATTTTGGGTGACATGATCCTTCCTGCTCAACGGTCAACTCGAGAACCCTATGCCTACTTCGACGGCGAATCCGTGATGGGCCCGGACGAATAGGTCCACATGTCGCTTTTCAGCTTCTGGTATGTGAACCTCGCCGGATCAAACTTCTGATCAAGAAACTGGTCGACGTTCGCTTTCGTAACCAGCGTCTGCTTGAGATAGAAATTGCGCTGTGCGTGAGTCAGCTTCGACAGGTCGATATCACCCGTCGCTACGCCATAGGCCAGCGCCGTCGACACCGCGCCGAGCGCCGCACCGTCGACTTTCATCGTCGACACCATCTCTCCGGACTTGATGAGCTGCAGGACATCGGACTGACCGTCGCTGCCCGTCACAGGCACTTTCCCCGCAAGGCCCTTTTCGCGAAGCGCTGCCAGCGCGCCGAGCGCCATGAGGTCGTTCTCCGAGAAGATGCCCTTAACCTGATCGCCGTACTTGGCGAGTTGCCCTCGCACAATGGTTTGCGCTTTCGTTTGCCCCCAGTCGGCGTATTGGTTATCGAGGATCGTCATCCCGGGGCATTCCTTGACCGCGCGCTGAAAGCCGGCGAAGCGCTGTTTCGTAGGCGGATTGTCGGCAACACCCTGTAGCACCAGCACACCGCCTTTGCCTCCGATTGCCTTGCACAGCGCCATTCCGTTCTGATATCCGGAATCCACCCCGTCGAACGAAATGTGAGCGACCCAGCTCTGCGGGTCCGTATCCCATGGATGAATGTTCTCCGGTCTGTTCCAGAACGTGATTACCTTCGCATCCGCCCGGCTGGCCCGATCCACGATCGCCTTGGTGAAGGCGTTGGAAACAGGGTCCATCATCGCCACGCAGTCCTTGCATCCAGCCGAAAAGATTGCGCCATAGTCCTGCAAGAACTTTTGCCCCTGGAACTCGCTGACGAGAACGGTGAGTTTGGTGTTGACCGAATCCGCGACTGCCTTCGCGCCCTGCACCTGCGCGTTGCAGTATTCGCTCGACTCGGTCGCAATGCCGTAATAGATACCAGGCACTTTCGCGGCGAACGCGGGTAGTTGCGCGACGCCCGTGACCGCCAGCGCGACGTAGAGCAAGCGCTTGATCAACTTTTGGTGGTGCTGCTTCAGCGATGAAGGACTGGTCTTCATTTGGTGTCTCCTTGATGGAATCTGGTTCTTTTGTTCGGGAAGATTTCGTGTTTCTGCCCCCATCGGCCTAACAGACGTTTCTGGTCGATGTGCAAGGCCGCAGCCCCGTTCGCGAACGCAGGGCAATCGAAATGACAAGCGGAATGCAGCCGCAGAGGGCCAGCGCCGCACCGATCCATACGGCGCTGACCAACCGGAAGCCCGACGCTATGGCAACGCCCGCCAGCCATGCGCCCAAGCCGTTGGCGATATTGAACGCCGAATGATTTAGCGCCGACGCAAGGGTCTGCGCACGTCCAGCGACGTCCATGAGACGCGCCTGCACTGCGGGAACAATGGCAAGAAAACCGCCTATCGCGAAGATGTTTGGGATCGCTGTGAATAGACGCGTGCTGGTTACCGAAAAGGCCGCTAGGACAGTCGCACCAAAGATCAGCGAGGACGCGATCGTGATATCGGTGGACCAGTCAGCAAGTCGGCCGCCAATCAGCGAGCCAACAGTCATTCCCACGCCCAGCAGGGCGAGACACCATGGAACGGCAAGCGGCGACACGCCGGTGACGCCAGTCAGGATGGGTGTGAGGTACGTATAAAACGCAAACATGCCGCCAAACCCCACAGCGATGATGCTCAGCGTGAGCCACACCTGCACGTTGCGGAATGCCGTCAACTCACCTCTAACTGTGGACGTGTCCGACTGCGATCGAGGGACGGCGACCACGATCGCGACGCATGTCGCTAGCGCAACCGTTGCGACAAGCACATACACGATGCGCCATCCCAGCAGTTGACTGACCCAGTTGACCAGCGGCACACCAACGATATTCGCGACGGTTAATCCCAGCATGACATGCGCGATCGCGCGGCCGCGACGTTCCCGCGGACCCATGCCGGCAGCAACCAGTGAAGCGACTCCAAAATAGGCTCCATGCGGAAAACCAGCAATCAGCCGCGCGCCTAGCAGCGAGCGATAACCCGGAGCGAGTGCGCTCATCAGGTTGCCCAGGGCGTACGCGAACATAAGCACGACAAGTAGCGTGCGCCGTTCGACGCGAGGAAACAGTATGGTAAGGACCGGCGATCCGACGACCACGCCCAAAGCGTAAGCGCTCACGATGGTCGCCGCCTTTGAGAGCGATATGGCCATCGTGTTTGCAACGGCCGGGACGATTGTCATCGAAGCGAATTCGCCGACGCCTATCGCAAGCGCGCCCAGCGCCAGCGATGCTTCGGCCAGCGTATAGGCCGATTCAATGTTTCGTTTTGAAGCGGTCATTGCCAACGCCTCCGATTCACCGAGCCGATCTGTGGGGCCGGATTCCGGGCACATCATGCGAAGAAGCAAGAAAGTGGACGATGCTGTCGATGCCGGCGCGAGCCACCGTCAGTCCTCGCCCTGTGTTCTCGAGCAGGCCATGGTCAACAAGCGCCGCCAGTTCGCGCTCGTCGGGCAGATTCGACGCGCCGACATGAGCGAGGACGCGCACGTCCAAGGCGGTACCGGGCGCCAGCTGAGCCGCTTCTATCGCGTGGGCGAGCATGCGGCAAGCGGCGCTTCCCGGGCTGCTGTTCCGCTGTTTTCCTGAGTCTGACGGTACCGTTGACACGATCGCCTCCGACATGATGGCTGACGCGAGGGTTAAAATATATTATTCATGTAAGAATACATTAAGTAGGGGAAACCCGGCTGTTTGCCCGCTCATAACAGCATGATGTACAATTTTCTTTCAAAATATATTTTCCATGCGTGGCGATCGGAAGCACACGAGGTCGGCGCGTTCACATGCGGATTACTTTCATGGCTACAAAAAAGACCTTGTCGGAGACTGTCTTTGACGGACTGAGAGCAGATATCCTCAGTTGTCGTCTTGCACCCGGCACACGACTCCGCATCAGTGATTTCTGCGAGCGATTCGAGGTCAGCCTCCCCGCAGTCCGTGAAGCGCTGTCCAGACTCTCCGCCGAGGGCCTGGTGATCTCGGAGCCGCAGCGTGGCTTCAGGGTCGCGCCCGTTTCGCTGGAAGATCTCGCGGACTTGACCGAAACGCGCATCGAACTCGAGACGCTTTGCCTTGCCAGATCGATTGCGCGAGGCACCATCGATTGGGAAACACGCGTCGTTGCCGCCATGCATCGGCTCGGACGAACCAGTTACCGCACAGCCGACGATCCATCACGCCTTAGCGACCTGTGGGTGGACGCACATTATTCCTTGCACGAGTCGCTTGTCTCGGCTTGTGGCAGCGAGCGCCTGCTGCGCGTTCGTGCGCAGATGTATGAGCAGGGCGAACGCTATCGCCGTCTGTCCGTGCCGCTATACCACCAGGACCGCGATGTCCACGCGGAACATTCCGCTATCGTGACCGCAGCACTTGAGCACGACTCGGATAAGGCCACCACGCTGATGGCCGACCATCTGCGTATGACGTCGACCATCCTCGTCCAAGGCTTACAAGCGCTTCTCGGCAGCGATGCGACTGGCAGGCAGGCCGTGACTGCCTAGCCGCCGATATGCCGTCAACCCGCGAACAGGCTGGTCCCGCTCAGGTCGAAGCCAGCCAGCTCCATCGCGCGCCGTACAGACAACGCGCTTTTTCGTCCGGCTTCCGCTGGACTCAAGGTAGCGGCCACATCGGAGAACACTTCCGCGCCCGCCCGCGTCAATCCCCCCTTCTCCCGGAGCACCTCAAGGATGGCTGTGATAGGCAATTCGCCCTCGCCTGCGAAGCGCCGGAAGCGCAGCGTGTCTTCCATCATGGTCGGAGCTTGCAGCTTGTAGAGTGCATCGCTGATCTGCAAGGTAGTAATCTTGCCCGGTGGCAACGAACGCAGCAGTGCGAAATCCGGATTTCCGCGGCTGAAGTGCCACGTATCGAGCACGATGCCGGTATTGGGTGCGCCCACCGCGTCGAGGATCGTGAGCGTAGCCTGCAAGTCTGGCACCCCAAGAAATGGCATCGGTTCGAGGTCAACCCAAATGCCGAGATCGCCCGCCCGCCGGCACAGATCAGCGAAGCCTTCGACCACCACGCTGTGCGGCACCATGCCGGCTTCGAAAGCGGCGCATGCAAGGATGCTCTCGATGCCCATCTCCTCACAGATCTGAATCGACTGATCGAGCGAGATCATGTAGCGCGCGCGCATTTCGTCGTCGTAGCCCTCCATCTTTCCGCTCGGCGCCCAGCCCGTCAGCGAGTCCAGATGCCGAACAGACACCCCGTTGCTCTCGGCGTAGTCGCGGAGATCGCGAGCGCTTTCACCATGGGCGAGCTCGTCGAGATAAGTGATGGGCGAAATCGCCACGCTGGAAAATCCGCCCGCCGCCGCAGCAGCGACGTGATCGTGGAATCGCAAATGTCGGATCGGCGCAGGCCAAAACACGAAATCTATAGTCGAATTCATGAAGTTCTACTCTCTTGCCGTTCGAGGGCGCTTTCGAATGCGCCCCGATCTGTCAACGATAATTCACTGATGCCGCGCGTTGGTCATCACCGCCGCGTCATCGCGCTGCGACACCCGCATACGGGACGTCCTGATGACCATACCGACGCACGCGCAGATTCGCCTGCTCCCCATGTGCGACCATGCCTTCGATAGCGCAGAGGCGCGAGCAATAGCTGCCGATCAGCGCACTTGCCTCGTCGGTAAGGACCTTCTGGTACGTGCAGGTCTTGATGAATTTGCCGACCCAGAGGCCGCCGGTATAACGCGCCGCGCGCCCCGTTGGCAGGGTGTGATTCGTACCGATCACCTTGTCGCCGAAGGCCACGTTTGTTCGCGGCCCGAGAAACAGCGCGCCGTAGTTCTTCATGTGCGTGAGGAAATAATCCGGATCACGCGTCATGACCTGCACGTGCTCGGAAGCAATGCGATCCGCCTCGCTGACCAGCTCATCGACTGTGTCAACGACGATCACGGCGCCGTAGTCACGCCAGGACACGCCGGCGGTGTTGGCCGTCGGCAGTACCCTGAGCAGTCGCTCGACTTCGGCGATGGTCTCCCGAGCCAGCTTGAGCGAGTTCGTCAGCAGGATCGCCGGCGTATTGAAGCCATGTTCAGCCTGGCCGAGCAGGTCGGTTGCACACATTTCCGCATCGACGCTGTCGTCCGCGATGATGAGGGTCTCCGAGGGTCCGGCGATCAGATCGATACCGATACGTCCGAACAGCTGGCGCTTGGCTTCGGCAACGAAAGCATTACCGGGGCCGACCACCATCGCGACGGGGTCGATCGATTCGGTGCCGAGCGCCATGGCGGCGATCGCCTGCACGCCACCGAAGGTATAGATCTCATCCGCACCGCCGAGATGCATCGCTGCAACGACGGCTGGATTCGGCTCACCCTGGACTGGCGGCGACGCAGCCAGAATGCGGGACACGCCGGCGACTTTTGCCGTTACCACGCCCATATGCGCGGACGCAACCAATGGGAACTTTCCACCTGGCACATAACACGCAACACTATCGACTGGCATGTTCTTGTGCCCGAGGACCACACCCGGCAGCGTCTCAGTCTCGACATCACGGATGGCCTCGCGTTGCACCTGGGCAAAGTTGCGGACCTGCGATTGCGCGAACCTGATGTCCTCGAGCTGGCCCGGCGAGAGATGCCGAATGCAGGCTGCGATCTCGTCGTCGCTGAGACGAAAGGAGGCTGGCGACCATTTGTCGAACTGCTCCGAGAAAGCGCGCACGGCGGCATCGCCCCGTTTCGACACGTCCGCCAGAATTCGGGTCACTACATCGCGTACTTTCGCGGCGTCTTCCGCAGCACTCTCCGCACTACGGCCATGTTTGAGAAATTGAATTGCCATCGTTTTTTCCATCCAGTTGCGATTGGATCTGTATGCAAGTTGATGTCGCATATAGATCGATGTACGAAAGTTATCATCGGCGGACTCTGCAAACCTCATGCAAAAACTAGTGACTTTCCCTATCGAAAATCGATTGCAGAAAACGTGAAAAAACGGTGTCTCGCAGGAGCCGAGCATGTCCGTTAAACACATTGGCCATGGGTCCTCCCATCGCGTACGGCTGGGCGATATCGCCATGAAACTGGGGCTGTCGATATCAACCGTCTCGCGCGCCTTGAGTGGACACACTGCCATCAGCGAAACAACGCGACAGGCTGTGCAGGTCACAGCCGCGGATATGGGCTTCCGCTTACCATCGATTGGAAGAAAACCTCGCAAGTCGGCAACCAGACTGATCGGAGTTGTCGTGGGCGCGCTGCACAACAGTTTCATGACTCAGTTGCTGACCTGCCTGCACGACGAACTTCAGTCCGTCGGCTATCAGATGACTCTGGTGATCGATCCAATGAACGATGCGAGAAACCTGGTCGCCTTTCGTCCGCTGATCGAGGGTTACCTGGACGGTCTGATCTTCGCAACTGCAACGCTCGATTCAGCTGTGGTCCCGGAAATGCATCGACGCGGTATCCCGCTCGTCCTCGTCGTGCGCAAAATCGACAACCTCAATGTGGACATCGTCGAAATCGACAATGCGCGTGCGGGTTCGACGGCCGTTGAGCATCTGTTTGGGCTCGGGCATCGCCATATCGGCGTGGTTATGGGACCGGAAAATACATCGACAAGCCGGGATCGCGTGGAAGGCATCCGGCGCTGGTTATCAGAAAAAGGAACTTCAAACACGTCGATCCGCGTGCGCTGGGGTGATTACACGACCGAATCGGGTTACGCCAACACTCTCTCGATGCTTGACGCACCTTCGCCGGTCACCGGCATCATTGCCGGCAACGACACCATCGCGCTGGGAGTACTGGATGCGGCCAGGAAACGAAAGATCAGCGTGCCCGCTCAGTTGTCGGTAGTCGGTTTCGACGACGTGCCGCTCGCCGCGTCGACGTTAATCAGGCTGACGTCGATCCGCCAGCCCGTCGAAATGATGGCACGCATCGCCGCGCGCAGGTTAATCGCGCGCATACAGCATAGCGTCCCACAATTGCCCAGTCACGATATCCTGCCGATTACGCTGGTCGACAGAGGGTCGACCGCGCCAGCGTTGGGAGCAGACAGATAGCGGTACGCCTCGCGTACCGCTGCAGACGGTGCAAGCTCAGACGCCCGATGCTCCGGCAAAATGCCGAAGGGCCAGCATCTTCGCCTTACCGCTTGTCGAGGAAATCGATCACCATCGCGTTCAACGGAGCAGCGCACTCCTCGGGCAGCCAGTGGCCGCAGTCGGGCAGCGCCATCCCAGTGACATGATCCGCGTAGCGGCTCACGACCCGCTTCTCGTATTCGCCCATGCCGCCGTTCCCGCCGCCGCCGATCGCAAGCATCGGGATTTCGATCTTCTGCCTGGCGAGTTCCTTGTTGTCGATCACGCCAGTAACGCACGCACTCGCCGGTTGCCCTGTTTGCTGATGCCCTGATCCACACGGCTCTCGCCGCTGTCGAAGGGTTGCGGCGCGAGGCCAACGCATGCACCGACCTGACGGCGGTTGCTGAATTGCCGCCAGAACAGTTCTAACGCCAGTCTTGATCCACCAACCGGCCCGATGCCGCTCAGGCGCGTGAGGCGATCGATCCGCTCACGCGCAGGCTCGGGCAGACTGGCTTCGCGCGTCTTCTCCAAGGTGACCAGTTGTTGCTCAACAAGTGTCAGCCGCGCGCACTCGCGAAGCAACCGTTCGTGGAGCTCGGCCGGGAGTGGCGCGCCGTCGTGACACCGTAACTCCCCGCGGGCGAGTCGGCCGGCGAACTTTCTACTATCGACCTCATCCCAGCAACCGAGCGTGACCAGCAACTTGCGCATGCGGTCACGGTGCTGGAGGACTTCCTTCTGCAGTTGCCCACGATCGCGCATCAGATGGCGGGATGCTTCATCCTGCGCCGATGGCACCCGGATCACCCGCATGCGGTCACGTTCGCCGCGCAACCACGCACTCAGACTGATGACAAGTTTGATCGCATCGAGCCGGTCAGTCTTCGCGCGCCGTTTGTGGCGTTCAACCGGGATACTTGCAGGATCGACGACATGACATTCGATCCCGCAAGCCTGTAGCGCGCGAAAGATCCAGAACGCGTCCTGACCCGCTTCATAGCTGACGACGACTCGTGCATCCGCTGGGAGTGCCCATTTCTCCTTTTGCTGCCCGATCAACGTTAGCACGGCCTGCAGGCGGGATACCGCTTGTGGCTCCGCTACCGTGTGCACGGCTGATGGCACTGCGCGTGGCCATCGCACTCGGGGGTATGCCGATCGGTGCACTGATCGTGTGGGTGGCGAACCATCTGGGTCCACGCTGGGCGCTTGGCGTCGGCGCGGCATCGGGCATCGCCGCGGCCTTCGTAGCCCTATACACCATGACGCGGCAGATTCATCGGCCGCGGCGGGACGATCTTCACAAGGGGAACGCCTCCCGCTAATATTGAACGACACGACTTCGCTGGCCTCGCAAGGCGGCGTGTATTACCGCCCGGACAGAATGGGCGAGACACGTGAATCCCCCGGCCAAAGCGGACACTCTGCGGCAAGCGCTTGACATGGATGAACCGCTATCATGCGATCTATAGTCCCGTCATCTCATCGCGCACCGGATGGGTAGCCAGACGATATTTTCGTGGTTAAATTAAACCCAAACCATTGACTCATAAGACTTTTTATAAAGAGACCCGAACAATACAGCAATGTCGCGCACCTTCTCTACGAAGTATGGATCATTAGACAGCCTGAAGCTTTTTGGCCGATGAGGCTGTACACAACGACAGATATCGGGCCACCGAACTCTTCGAAATCCCTATCTGTGCAGCAGCGGACCGCACGCTCCAGTGCTTTGCCCGGTCCGGCTTCGCCCGCAGTATCCTCGCCAGCAATTCCGCTACTGTTTCGTCATCATGCGTGCGAGGCCGCCCTGGACGGACTTCATCATGCAGACCGGCAAGTCCACCACTGCGCCACTGGTCTATGACGAATCCTCACGATGAGATTGGGATCGACCTGATCATTGTTCGAGCAAGACTGTCCCCTCCTCGATTCGAACAAAGCGCCCGTCGAGGTCCCGCTCCGCGGAGACATATATTTCTTGCGTAATCCGCGCCCCGTCGTACTTCAACAGGTCGATGACGAAACGTTCGGCATAGCGATTGCCATTGCTCACCTCATCCAGAACGGTGATCGTGGCATGTTCGATGACCTCTCGAACCCGGGCAATACGCGCCAGAAAAGTAGAACCGTCGTCCCAGTTTCCGTTTGCACGCTGACGGAAGTCCGAACCGAAATGTCGATCAGTCTCGTCAAATTCGCCCTGATAGAGCGCGCGCATCCGCTGCCGGTGCAAGTGGAAGCGACGCGCTGACCTGCTACTCGTTCCGCATGCGTTCATCCGGCTTCACCGTCATCACGAGCAAGACGAATATGGCGGCAATCGACCGCACGCAAGCGGCGCCGAACAGCCGCGCGTCGCGATGCACAAAGGTGTCCTGCCTCTTAAACTCGGGTGGGAGAGTTACGCCGTTAGGCAGCCTTGCTGAAAATCGTGCGCGTACGTTTTTCACGCGGTGATGTCTGCCGACGAGAGAGGCTTCTTTATGGCCGCCTTAGCCAAGCCCCTCTTCGGCTAGCGCGCGAGCGACCGAGGCCACCTTCTGCATTCGCTCGAGGTAAGCGTTGAGCCGCCTCGGCACATCGATATGGTGTTTGTCTGCCCATCTGAGCATGACGAACAGATACGGGTCTGCGACGGTAATCACATTGCCTGTGACGAACGGTTTGTCGCCCAACTGGAGGGCCAGCACAGCGAAATGTTGTGTCAGCAGTTGCTTCGCTGCGCTCTGCTCGCCCTCCGGTGCACGCTTCCACAGCGGCTTGAAGTCGCCATGAAGTTCGGTCGTCATGAACGACAGCGCTTCGATTGCATGCCAGCGGATCGGACCGTCTTTCGGCAGTAGCTTTCCGGTTCGCTCGGCGATATAGACGAGATTGGCCAGCGCTTCGGTCAGCACGATTCCGTCGTCAAGTTCAAGAGTCGGGACGAAGCCGTGCGGATTGAGACTGAGGAAATCCCGCCCGTCGGCGGTGCGCTTGTCGCGGGTGATACTGACGCGTTCAAACGGCAGTCCACCCTCGATTAGGCAAGGCTGCAGGCGCCGGGATGATAGAAAAGCTTCATGATATCGTCGAGTTGTCGTGCGGAAGGCGGATGGACACTCAGTATCCGACATGTCGCCGTTTGCCGAAAACGCATATTTTCAGGACCTAGTCATACGGATATGACCATGACTCCCGACGAGCCGCGCGATTGCCGCAACGTCAGCGAAATCCGTGGCCAGATCGGCGAAAAATGGACGATGCAGGTAGTGGTAGCGCTTCGCGACCAGCCGAGGCGCTTCAACGACATCAGGCGCAACGTGAACGGGCTCTCGCCGCAGATGTTGACGCGAACCCTGAAGACGCTGGAGCGCGACGGGTGGTCAGGCGCACAGTCCGTACGACAGCACAGCCACACGTCGAGTATGCGTTGACCGCGGTTGGACGATCGCTTGCCGAGCGGGTCCGGCAACTGGCTGAATGGGCTCGTGCGCATCGTACGACGATTCAGGACAACCGATCACGCTACGACGGGCATCACTGAGGTTCGCGGTGATCCCAACGATCGGCACTTCACCGACTCCTGACAGCCGGGCCGACAGTGCGGATGAGGCGAGATGCTCCTCCATATCATCCGGAATTTGCGGTGGACTTGTGATTGTCAGATGCCAGCGCCGCCGCCCCCGGCCTGCCTAGTCGTGTTGCGCGTGCGCAACACCACGTGTTGGGTAAGCGAGAAATGCGATCACATTGAAGGTCTCGTCCTACAGCTTAGTACATCAGCAAGTACATGACGACCACCTGTTCTGGCCACATCTTTTATTAATCAACAACTTATATGCTCTTTTCGAGTCCTCTCCTGGGCACCAAGATTCAGAAAAGGCCGGCTTTACGCCGGCCTTTTTGTTTTTGCGCCGCGCGTGGCGCCGTACCTTGTACGGCATCATCCGAAACTTGCCAGCGCGATCGTAGTGCGCGAGTCAGCACGTCAAGTCCACGATTTATCGCCGGATAACTCATTGCCGGATACTTGTCGCCGGATTTCGCACGCTGGTTTCCTCTTCGGGCGTTTTCTGAAAACATCTGTTGACAGGATGCTGAATTCGCAACATAATCTTCTTCTAGCTTGAAGACGTGCCCAGGTGGCGGAATTGGTAGACGCACCAGGTTCAGGTCCTGGCGGTGGCGACACTGTGGAGGTTCGAGTCCTCTCTTGGGCACCACGCTCTTCCTGCTAAAGATTTATCAAAAAAGCCCGCAATCGCGGGCTTTTTTGTTTTCCAGCGGCGCATCATCCGCACCGCTCCTTGCGCATCAATCGCGCGCATTCGCCATCGCTTCCACAGCCTCGACGATCGCCTCCGGCGCCTCGCGCTGCACGAAGTGCTCGCACGCCGGCAGACTGACGTGCCTCGCGCGCGCCGAAAGCGCCAGCAATTCCGCATGCATGCGCTCCCAAGCCTGCTGCATCGCCGGCCGTCGCTCCGGCGGCAAAATCGACGCGTTCTGAAACGAACCCGCCGTCATCACCGCGAGCGGCAAATCCGGCGGCAAGGCAGCAGCGCGCACAGCACGAAAACTCGCCGGAAAGTCGATCGATTCGGGCGTCGTCGCGGGGTTGCGCCAACCGCGCGTCCATAGCTCCCGCATGCGCACGAGCGCCGCCGGATCGCCGCTTGCCGCCGGGGGAAACGCCGGGCCGAGGCGCTCGAACTGCGCCTCGTGCATCGGCTCGACCAGGACGAGACCGCACACTATCTCGGGGTATCGCTGGGCGAAAAGCCGCGCCAGCAACCCGCCGAACGAATGACCGACGAGCAGATAAGGCGCCGGCACGCGCGCGGCCTGAAGCAGCGCATGCAGTTCATCGACGATTTGCGTAGCGTCGCGCGGTCCCTGGACCGGATCGCTTTCGCCGCGCCCGGCGCGGTCGTAGCGAAACACACGGCAGGTGCGTTCGAGCGCGGCCTGCACCGGCTGCCAGTCCGCGCTTTGCGCGCCCAGGCCGGTTTCCAGCACCACGCTCGGGCTGCCCGCGCCGCTCGCCAGATACGCGAGACGACGCCCGTCGATTTCCACGAATTCCATGCGTCGCGCCCTCCTCGGCACCGCCTCTCCGGCGCTAGTCCCGCACGCCACGTGCCGCCGCCCGTGCCGCCACCCGTAACTGATGCCCATCGTTATATTTCATGGTATACATTGCTTTCGGCATGGCGCAAGGCACTGGGCGCGCCGCCGGAGGCACGCCGCATGCGCGCCAGTACCATGAAAGTGCAATGAGGGAGACCCGGATGGAAATCGTTGTCGTCGCCGCGATCATCGCCGTGAGTTTCGGCGCCGCCGCGACCTGGCTGCTGGCAACGCGCCTGCCCGCGAGCTGGCTCGAACATAGCGCCAACGAAGGCCGCTATGCGCATCTTGGCGTCGACGACACCGCGCCTGAGGAAGCGGACTCGCGCCGCGCGCAAGCGCGCACCGAGGTCCGGCGCGTGCGCCGCGCTCGCGCGCGCTGGCATTTTCAGCGTGCCGCGCAGATGATGCGCACGCTGCGCCATCGCGATCGCGGCCATTGCGGCGATCGCACGCTGATGGAGCACAATGAGAAAACGCGCGCCTAAGCGCGCGTCTTTCACTTGCGTGCTTCTCTCTTCCCTCCTTTCTTCCCGCCTCTAACCTCCCGCTACGCTCACGCAGCTTCGAGTTGCCTCAGCAACGCGTCGACGCTGCCCTTCGCATCGCCGAACAACATTCGTGTGTTGTCCTTATAAAAGAGCGGATTGTCGACGCCCGCATAGCCCGTCGCCATGCTGCGCTTCGAAACGACCACGGTGCGCGCCTTCCACACCTCGAGCACCGGCATGCCCGCGATGGGACTCGCGGCGTCTTCCTGCGCGCCGGGGTTCACGATATCGTTCGCGCCGATCACCAGCACGACGTCGGTGCTCGTGAAGTCGTCGTTGATCTCGTCCATTTCGAGCACGATGTCGTACGGCACTTTCGCCTCGGCGAGCAGCACGTTCATGTGGCCCGGCAAGCGCCCCGCCACGGGATGAATGCCGAAGCGCACGCGGATGTCGAGCGCGCGCAGCCGCCGCGTGATCTCGCTGATGGTGCCTTGCGCCTGCGCGACCGCCATGCCGTAACCCGGCACGATCACCACTTCCGTCGCGTCGCGCAGCAGCGAGCCCACTTCGTCGACGGTGGTCGCCACCACCTCGCCTTGCGGCGTCGCGCTCGCCGCCGCGCTCACCGCGCCGAAACCGCCCAGAATCACCGAAACAAAGCTGCGATTCATCGCCCGGCACATGATGTAGCTGAGAATCGCGCCGCTCGATCCCACCAGCGCACCCGTCGTGACGAGCAAGTCGTTGTCGAGCATGAAGCCCGTCGCGGCCGCGGCCCAACCCGAATAGCTGTTGAGCATCGACACGACCACGGGCATGTCCGCCCCGCCGATCGCCATCACCAGATGCACGCCCAGCGCCGCCGCAAGCACGCACATCACGATGAGCGCATAGAGCGCGTCGGCGCCGTCGGGTGCGCTCACGAACCGATAGCCGAGCACGACGCACGCGCCCAGCACGACCGCATTGAGCAGATGCCGCGCGGGCAGCACGAGCGGCTTGCCGCTCACCGTGCCTTGCAGCTTGAGGAACGCGACGATCGAACCGCTGAACGTGACCGTGCCGATAAACGCGCCCACGAATATTTCGGTTTCGTGGATCGCGCGCTCCACGCCGCTCATCGCCGTGGCGGGCGAAAGATAGTTGGCAAAGCTGATCAACGTGGCCGCGAGACCCACGAAGCTATGCAGCACCGCGACGAGTTGCGGCATCTGCGTCATCTCCACACGCCTCGCAAGCAATGCACCGAGACCGCCGCCCACGAGCGCCGCGGCCAGCGCGATCTCCAGCCCGGCGCCGCCCGTCACGAGCAGCGTGGCCAGCACGGCGATCACCATGCCGCACACGCCGTATAGATTGCCGCGCCGCGCGCTCGCGGGATGACTCAAGCCGCGCAGGCTGAGGATAAAGAGCGTTGCCGCACCGAGCCACGCCATGTTGCCGATTCCGTTAAGCATGACGTCTCCTCAGGTTCGTTGGAACATCTTCAACATGCGCTGCGTGACGAGAAAGCCACCGGCGATGTTGATGGTCGCGACCACCAGCGCGATACCCGCCAGCACGCTCACGACCGCACTCGCGTTGCCCGGATGCAGCAGAGCGCCGATCACGATGATGCCGCTGATCGCATTCGTCACGCTCATGAGCGGCGTATGCAAGGCGGGCGTCACGTTCCAGACCACCTGATAGCCGACGAACACCGCCAGCACGAACACCGTGAAGTGCGCGACGAACGACGGCGGCGCCACGCCGCCCAGCGCCAGCAAACCGAGCGCGATGACGGCGAGCGCCACGAGCGGTCCCACGCCGCTGCGGCGCGCATTCGTTTCGGCATCCTTATCAATGGCCACGCTCAACGGCGCGGCCGTTTGCGGCGCCACCGTGACCTGCACGGGCGGCGGCGGCCAGCACACGGTGCCATGCTGCATCACCGTGGTGCCGCGCTGCACGACGTCGTCCATATTGAGTTGAAGCACGCCGTCCTTCGCGGGCGTGAGGTCGGTGAGCAGATGGCGCACATTGGTTGCATACAACTGGCTCGACTGATTCGCCATGCGGCTCGGCAGATCGGTATAGCCAATCACGGTCACGCCGTTCACGCTCACCACTTCGCCCGCGCGCGTGAGTTCGCAGTTGCCGCCCTGCTCGGCCGCCATGTCGACGATCACGCTGCCCGCGCGCATGCATGCCGCCATTTTCGCGTCGATAAGACGCGGCGCCGGCTTGCCGGGAATCAGCGCCGTGGTGATGATGATGTCGACTTCGCGCGCCTGCGCCTCGAACAGCGCCATCTCGGCTTCGATGAATTTCGCGCTCATCTGCTTCGCGTAGCCGCCCGTGCCGCCGCCTTCCTCCTCCACATCGACGCTCAGGAATTCCGCGCCCATGCTCTCGACCTGCTGCCCCACTTCGGGACGCGTGTCGAAGGCGCGCACGATTGCGCCCAACCCGCGCGCCGCGCCGATCGCCGCCAGCCCCGCGACGCCCGCGCCGATCACGAGCACCTTCGCGGGCGGCATCTTGCCCGCCGCCGTGATTTGTCCCGTGAAAAGGCGGCCGAAATGCTGCGCGGCTTCGATCACGGCGCGATAGCCGGCCATGTTCGCCATCGAACTCAAGGCGTCGAGCTTTTGCGCGCGCGAGATGCGCGGCACGCAATCCATCGCGAGCACGGTGGCCTCGCGCGCGGCCAGCGCATCGAGCAGCGCCGCGTTTTGCGCGGGCCACACGAAGCCGATCAGCGTCGCCCCCGGCTTGAGCGCCTGGACCTCATCGAGCGCCGGCGGCCGCACCTTGATGACGATATCGGCTTCGCGCCACAGCGCTTGCGCATCGCCGACGATACGCGCGCCGGCTTTGACGTACGCGT
Organism: Paraburkholderia sp. J41; assembly: GCF_905220235.1. NCBI lineage: Bacteria > Pseudomonadati > Pseudomonadota > Betaproteobacteria > Burkholderiales > Burkholderiaceae > Paraburkholderia > Paraburkholderia sp. J41. Next base: position 226,897 of record NZ_CAJMZE010000002.1, read on the forward strand.
CGTCCGTATATGAGGCGAGCGCGCCCGCGCCGGTTTCGACCTCGACCGCATAACCGAGCTTGATCAGTTGCGCGACGCTTTCCGGCGTCGCCGCGACGCGCCGCTCGCCTTCGTGAATTTCGCGCGGAACGGCAATCGTCATCGGCATGACGCACCTCCCTGCGAAGCATGGGGCGAAGCATGGGGCGAGACGTGACGCGCGTCATGCGCGGGACAATACGAGATCGACGGCGCGCCAGGAAACCTGGTGCGCCGGCAGCGAGGCCATTTCATGAAACGTCTCCTGTGTCGGCCCTCGTCGACGCGCCAGCGTCTTTCTCGGGCCTGATGTTTGAATTCTGTAGAGAAGTCGCGCGCGGAACGCGCCGCGACGGTAGTGCGATTCGCTTGTCTCCGGCCAGCCACCGATCGGCTAACCCACCGATTGGCTAACCCGCCGATCTGCTACCGTTAGCTATCCTGAATGATTCGCGCGCCAAAAATATTGCCGCTCCTGAGAAAATCGAGTGCTGACTGGCGCGCGCCTTCGATCGCCGCCGCCTCGCTCGCGAAGACGGTTTCGTCGATCATCCATTCGCGGGAGAACGCCGCATTATCGGCGTCCTGCGCGGGCGCGCGCGTATGAACCGACGCGAATCCGGCCCAACCGCCGTTGTGAATCAATTGCCGGGCCGAGAGCTCGACCTCGTAGTGACCGAGTTGTTCGGTATGCATCGACGTCTCCCATTGATCAGGATTGCTGAGCTTGCATTTCGAGTTCGGTGATGCGCTTCTTGAGCGCGCGCTCCTCCTGGAAGCGCGCCGTCTCGTCGCGAATCACGGCCACGATGCCCGTGATCTCGCCTTGTGGCGAATGCAGCAGCGCGACCGTGAAAGCAATCGACAGCGCGCGTCCCGCCTTGTCGACGGCCGGCACGCGCAACAGGTCGTGGCCGTAGCGCGTTTGTCCCGTCGCCATGGTCTTGTGATAGCCGTCCCAATGACGCCCGCGCAAACGTTCCGGAATGATGAGATCGAGCGTCTTGCCGAGCGCTTCCTCCTGCGTATAGCCGAACATGCGCGCGGCGGCCGGATTCCATAGCGTGATGTCGCCGGCGGCATCGGAAATGATGATGGCGTCGCCGACTGCGTCGACGAGCTGTTCGAAATCGATGGCGGATGACATGGGCGTGCCCGGGTGGGAAGACGTTGGTATGCGCCGCGCGGTGCGGGATGTTCGGCCCGCGCCGCGCGTCGTCCTGCTCGAACGCGGTCGCGCCGCGTCCGTTCCTGCTCGCTACTACCGCGAGACGTTAAACCGCCCGCGTTTCATGCAGTGCCGCGATCTGCTGCGGCGTATAGCCCAGGTCGGCCAGCACCTCGTCCGTATGCTCGCCGAGCAACGGCGACCCCGTGATTTCCGGCTTCAGATCCGAGAACTTGATCGGGCTGCCCACCGTGAGATACGAGCCGCGTTCCTTGTGCGGCACTTCGACGATGGTGCCGCTCGCGCGCAGCGAAGGATCGTCCGCGATTTCCTTCATGCTGAGCACCGGCGCGCACGGAATGTCGAACTTGCGCAGGATGTCGATCGCTTCGAACTTGGTCTTGTCCGAAAGCCACTGCTCGATCGTGTCGAAGATTTCGAAGATGTGCGGCTGACGCGCCTGCGCCGTCATGTAGTTCGGGTCGTTGATCCACTCCGGCTTGCCGAGCGCGCGGCAGATCGGCTCCCAGGCGTGGCCCTGCACCGTGAAATAGATGTACGCGTTCGGATCGGTTTCCCAGCCCTTGCACTTGAGCACCCAGCCCGGCTGGCCGCCGCCGCCCGCATTGCCGCCGCGCGGCACGACGTCGCTGAACGTGCCGTGCGGATACTGCGGGTACTCTTCCAGATAGCCCACGCGGTCGAGACGTTGCTGGTCGCGCAATTTCACGCGGCAGAGGTTGATCACGCTGTCCTGCATCGACACGGCCACCTTCTGGCCCTTGCCCGTCTTGTCGCGGCCGATCAGCGCCGTGAGAATGCCGATCGCGAGATGCATGCCCGTGTTGCTGTCGCCGAGCGCGGCCGCGCTCACCGTCGGCGGGCCGTCCCAGAAGCCCGTGGTCGAGGCGGCGCCGCCCGCGCACTGCGCGACGTTCTCGTACACCTTGAGGTCGTCGTAGTGATGGCCTTCGCTGAAGCCCTTCACCGAAGCAACGATCATCTTGGGGTTCAGCTCCTTGATGTATTCCCACGTGAAGCCCATGCGATCGAGCGCGCCGGGGCCGAAGTTCTCGACCATCACGTCCGATTCGCGAATCAGCTTTTCCAGCACTTCCTTGCCTTCGGGCTTCTTCGTGTCGAGCGTGAGCGAGCGCTTGTTGCTGTTGAGCATCGTGAAGTACAGCGCGTCGACTTCGGGAATGTCGCGCAGTTGCGAGCGCGTGACGTCGCCGGCGCCGGGGCGCTCGACCTTGATCACGTCGGCGCCGAACCACGCGAGCATCTGCGTGCACGCGGGGCCTGCCTGGACGTGCGTGAAGTCGATGATCTTGATGCCTTCGAGGGGTTTGCTCATTCTCGTATCTCCTTGGTCTATCCGGTCAGTAGGACTTATTTCTTCATGGCCGCGCTTTGCGGATTCAGGTTCGTGAGGCGGCCGCTTTCCGTGCCCGCCGATTCGTCGATGACGGCGTTGATGAGCGTGGGCTTGCCCGACGCGATCGCTTCGAGCAGCGCCTTCGTCAATTCTTCAGGTGTGCTGACGTTGTGGCCGATGCCGCCGAACGCCTCGATCATCTTGTCGTAGCGCGCGCCCTTGACGAACACCGTGGGCGCGACGTCGGCGCCGCCGGTCGGGTTCACGTCGGTGCCGCGATACACGCCGTTGTTGTTGAACACGATCGTGCAAACCGGCAGGTCGTAACGGCAGATCGTTTCCAGTTCCATGCCCGAGAAGCCGAACGCGCTATCGCCCTCGATCGCCACGACCTGCGTGCCGCTCGTGACCGCCGCGCCGATCGCGAAGCCCATGCCGATCCCCATGATCCCCCACGTGCCCGAGTCGAAGCGCTTGCGCGGCTGATACATGTCGATGATGCTGCGTGCGTAGTCGAGCGTGTTCGCGCCCTCGTTGACCACGTTGATGTCGGGGCGCGTCTTGAGCACGTCGCGAATCGCGCGCAGCGCGCTGTGGAAATTCATCGGCGACGGATTCTTCGCGAGCGTCGCCGCCATTTTTTCGAGGTTCTTGTTCTTGCGCTCGGCGATGGCCGCGAGCCATTCGGCCGAAGGCTTCGGGAAATCCGCGCCGATGCCGGCGACGAGCGCCTCCACGCACGAACCGATATCGCCGATCACGGGCGCTTCGATCGCAACGTTGCTGTCGATTTCCGTCGGCGCGATGTCGATCTGCACGAACTTCTTCGGGCCGGCCGCCGCGCCCCACGTCTTGCCCTTGCCGTGCGAGAGCAGCCAGTTCAGGCGCGCGCCGATCAGCACCACGGCGTCGGCTTCGGCGAGCACGAACGAACGCGCAGCGGAAGCCGACTGCTCGTGCGTGTCGGGCAGCAAGCCCTTCGCCATCGACATCGGCAGATACGGCACGCCGGTCTTTTCGATCAGCTCGCGAATCTGCGCATCGGCTTGCGCGTAGGCAGCGCCCTTGCCCAGCAGAATCAGCGGACGCTTCGCATTCCGAATCACTTCGAGCGCGCGCTGAACCGAATCGGGCGCGGGAAGCTGGCGCGGTGCGGCGTCCACCACCTTCACGAGCGACTGCTGGCCCTTCACGGCGTCGAGGGTCTGCGCGAGGAGCGCCGCGGGCAAGTCGAGATAAACGCCGCCCGGGCGGCCCGACACGGCGGCGCGAATCGCGCGCGCCACGCCGATGCCGATGTCCTCCGCATGCAGCACGCGATACGCGGCCTTCGCGTAGGGCCTGGCCGCGTTGAGCTGGTCCATCTCTTCGTAGTCGCCCTGCTGGAGATCGACGATTTCGCGCTCGCTCGAACCGCTGATGAGAATCATCGGGAAGCAGTTCGTGGTCGCGTTCGCGAGCGCCGTGAGGCCGTTCAGGAAACCGGGCGCGGAAACCGTCAGGCAGATGCCGGGCTTCTTCGTCATGTAGCCCGCGACCGCCGCGGCGTTACCCGCGTTCTGCTCATGACGAAAGCCGATGAAACGCATGCCTTCCGCCTGTGCGAGCCGCGCGAGGTCGGTGATGGGAATACCGACCAGGCCGAAGATCGTGTCGATATCGTTGAGTTTCAGCGCGTCGATGACGAGGTGAAAACCGTCGGTCGTTTGCTGCGCTTGCGGCGCGTCTTGCTGCGCCTCGTTGATGCCTGCTTCTGCCATGACGTCTCCTCTTTGGCGGGGCGTTTGTGAGTTCGGATGCTGCATTCGCAACTCGTGATATACAATATTCCACACACAATATTAGTCAAGACGTTTTTTCCCGGCTACGGACACGTCTTAACCGCTTCTTTAACCGCTTTTGATACGGACTCCGTAATATTTCTTTCGTCTTGTTTTCGATCCAGACGAAAACGCTATGAATGCCTGCGGCTCATGCGGCGGCCGCTTCAATCGAGGAAGTCGCAGTTCGCTTCCACGAACAATGCAAGCTCGATCGAGTGCTGCCGCACGAGTTGCTCGACGCGCTCGGTGTCACGCGCTTCGAGCGCTTCGATAATGCGCATGTGATCGACGATCGAGCGCGAGGCACGGTCGCTCTGCGCGATCGTCATGCGCCGGATCGCGCGCACATGCATGAAGATGTTCTTGATGGTGTCGACGATGATGGGCGACTTCGACAATTCCACGAGCGACTGGTGAAACATGATGTTCGCCTCCGAATACTCCTCGATGTGCTCCGAAGGCGTGGCGTCGTCGAAGGTCGCGAACATGCGGCGCAAATTGGCGATGTCTTCGTCGGAGGCGCGTTGCGTGGCGAGACGCGCGGCGATGCTTTCGAGCGCCGCCCACATATAGATCATCTCCACGATCTCCTTGCGCGTCTTGCGCAGGATGTACACGCCGCGCCGCGGCACCGTCCGCAGAAAACCTTCCTGTTCGAGCAGCGTCATCGCTTCGCGCACCGGCGTGCGGCTCACGCCCAGCTTCTCCGTCAGTTCCTTCTCATCAAGACGAATTTCGTCTCGCGAACGATAGATGTCGGTCTCCGCAATGGCCTGCTTGAGCCGCGCATAAGCCTGATCGCGCAGCGAGGCGGTAGCGTTGATCGGCTCGAGCGTCAACGTGACGGGGATGATCCCCGCAACTTCCTGTCTTTCGGCGGACATCGGTCGTTTGTCTCCAACGTTCTGTTTAGCCGGCGCTGCGCTAGAAAATTTCTTATTTCAAATACAATATATCAGTGTTCAACAAAGCGCCATGCCGGGTTTACGCTCAAGCGGCGCGAGGAACCATAAACATAAGTTTCGACTTATGTTTATCGAAAAAAACTTTAACTATCGTTTATCCATCGGCCCTTCTACGCTGTCTTCACGCCACTCCCATTCACCTTGATCTGGAATCGCACCCGGCACGTCAGGCGCAGGTTGCGATTGACAGGAGACTGCCATGAGCCATCCGATCGCCGCGCACGACGCACAGCTCGACGCGCAACTCTGCGCATTCAACAATGCGTTCGCCGAGCTGGGCCTGCGCTTTCGCTGGGACGCACATACGCTGCACACGCTCGCGCCCATTGCCGGCGAGCGCGCACGCGTGGCCGCGTTCATCGAAACGCATCATGCGCATCTGTTGAAGGCTTACAGCATGGAGTTTTTGTGCGAGGCGATTCTTGCGCGCAAGAATGCGCAAGCGCCCGGCGAGTGGCCAGGCGCGCCGGCCAGCCAGCGCGCGGCGTTCGCGCCGGCGCTGAGCCAAGGCTGGCACGAAGCCGGATTGCCCGCGCTCGCGGGCGCATAAAGACGAAATCCGTCTGGATCGCCGCGTTATGGGCGCGATCCAGACGGATTCGATATCGAAACCCTGGTGAGTGAATTCGGGCGCTGATTCCGGCGCGGGTTCCGGCTCGATTCAGGCGTTGCCGCGCGCGTCGGCTTCGTCCTCCTGGAGCTTGCGCCAGAGGATCTTGCCGCTGCCCGACTTCGGCAACGTTTCGACGAACTGCACGACGCGCGGCGCCTTGTACGCCGCCATGTTCGCGTGCGCCCACGCGACGATTTCGTCCTCGTTCACACTGCCCACATGCGCGGGATCGAGCACGACCACGGCTTTCACCGTTTCGCCGCGCCGCGCGTCCTCGGCACCGATGATGCACACTTCCTTGATCGCCGGATGCCGGTACATGAGCGCTTCGACTTCGGCGGGCCAGACCTTGAAACCGGACGCATTGATCATGCGCTTGAGGCGGTCGGTCATGAAGTAATAGCCGTCTTCGTCGCGGCGCACGAGGTCGCCGGTGCGCAAAAAACGCTTGCCGTCGCGTTCGATGAACGCCTCGCGCGTGGCTTCGGGATTGCGCCAGTAGCCCCGCATTACCTGCGGCGCGTGCAGGATGAGTTCGCCAGGATCGCCCGGCGCCACTTCGTCGAGCGTGATGGGATCGATTATGCGGGCATCGACGTCGAACACGGGAATGCCGAGGCATTGCGGCTTCGGGCGCTGCGGCGGATTGATATGCGTGGCCGCCATCGTCTCCGACATGCCGTAGCCTTCCACGAAATCGAGTCCCGTCAAATCCTTGAGCTTCTTCACCACCGCGTCGGGCATGGTCGCGCCGCCGCCGCGCATCCATTTGAGGCTCGATAGATCGTATTCGCCCACGCGCGGATTCGAGAGAAAGTCGACGACCATGGTCGAGATTGCCTGCCAGCCGTTGATGCGGTAACGCTCGATGACGCGCGCGGCCGCATCGCGGTCCCAACGCGGCAACAGCACGACGGTCGAGCCGTTGTAGAGCGGACTGTTCATGCCGCCCTGCATGCCCGTGACGTGAAAGAGCGGCAGCACCGACAACTGCACGGCGTCCTGATTGCTGCCGAACCAGTTGCACCCGCCCACAGCGGTACACATCACGCTGCGATGCGTATGCATGCAGCCCTTCGGCTTGCCCGTGGTGCCCGAGGTGTACGGCATCACGCAAAGATCGTCGGGGCCCGCGGTGAGCGCGCCGGGCGCGTTGCGCGCGGCGAGAACGTCGGCCCAGTGCGCGACGCCGGGACCGTTCACGCTGCGCGGCGCGCTCACGAAATCGGGCGGCGGCGGGAACGGCTCGCGTTCGAGATAGTCGCTGTACGTAGCGACGATCACGTGCCGCAACGCGTTCGGTTCGCCGTTTTGCTCACAATTTCGCTCGCCGTTTCGCTCACTATTTCGCTCGCCATTCGCACGCACGAGCGGCGCGATGCGCGCATGGAGATCCTGCGCGACGAAGGCCGTCGCCGCGCCGCTGTCTTCCACGTAATGCGCGAGTTCTTCGGTGAGATTCATCGGATTGACGGGCACGACCACGGCATTGGCGCGCAGAATGCCGTAGTACGCGATGATCCACTGCGGACTGTTCTGCATGTAGAGCAGCACGCGGTCGCCGGCCTTCACGCCGCATTGCTGTTGCAGATAGCCGGCCACGCGTTCGGCTTCGTCCTTGAATCGCGCGAACGTGACCGGCGTGCCGTAGAACACGAGAAAAGGCTTGTCGGGATAGCGCGCGGCGGAGACTTCCGCGTTGTAGAAGAGGTGGGTCTGCGGAATGCTCAAGTGGTGCGCGAGATGCGCGGGCCAATGCGCAGACTGCGTTGACGACGGGGGCAACAACGAAGGCAACAACGCAGGCAACGGCGCAGGCGACGACGCCGGCGCCGTCAACGGCAATGCTTCGGACTGCGTAGGGATGGACGTCGGCATGGCGGCCTCTCGTTTCTTGGCTCGGGAACTTTCATCGCGCCTTCACCGCGCGCGATGGCTTGGCACTCGCATCTCGCTTCGCTCAAACGATGCTGGCGCCGCCGTCGACGGCCAGATATTGCCCCGTCATATGGCGCGACGCGCGGCTCGCGAGAAACACCACCGCGCCCTTGAGGTCGTCGTCGTCGCCGAGACGATGCAGCGGCGTATGGTCGATCACGGTCTGCCCAAGCTGGTCGAGCAAACCCGCCGACATCTTCGAGGGGAAGAAGCCGGGGCAGATCGCGTTCACGTTGATGTCGTACTTGCCCCACTCGGCCGCGAGCGCGCGCGTGAAATTGATGGCCGCCGCCTTCGAGGTGTTGTAGGCGATGGCCTGCATCGGCCCGAGCGCGCCCTTGAGGCCCGCAATCGAAGCGACATTGATGATCTTGCCGTGGCGCCGCGCGATCATGCTGCGTTTGCCCACTTCGCGCGCGAGGAAAAACGGCGCATTCACGTTGAGGTTCATGACCTTGTGCCACGCCTCGTCGGGATAGTCTTCGGCGGGCGCGCCCCATGTCGCGCCCGCGTTGTTCACGAGAATGTCGATATGGCCGCACGCCGCCAGCGTTGCGTCGACCAGCGGCGCGACGGCGGCGGGGTTTTGCAGATCGCTCACGAACGTGGTGGCCTCGATGCCGAGCGCCTGCAACCGGCTCGCCGCCTGCGCGAGTTCGTCGGCCTTGCGCGCCGTGATCGCTACGCGGCAGCCCATCTCGCCGAGCGCCTGCGCCATCTGCAAACCCAGCCCGCGCGAGCCGCCCGTGATGAGCGCCACCTGCCCGTCCAGATCGAACAATTCCCTGACCCGCATGCTCTCGTCTCCTTGGTTGGCTATCCGCTCGATCGCGTGATTTCACAATACGAAATTTCCGCGCCGACAAACGATTCTAGCGGCACCGTCGGATGAGGACAATACGGAAAAGCACGGTCGTTCAATAAAATGCACCGTGCATTGCGCGAGCGCATCTCAGAATATTCCGATTCTCTTGAGGCGAAGCGGCTGTAAGAATTTTCGTATTCTTTCGCGCGGCTTCGCCCAGGTCTTATGTCCAACTCCGCTGAACAACAACTCGTCGCCGCCTTCCGGGCTCACGCACAAGCGCCCGACCGCATTGGGCCGATCGTCGATCTCTGCAACGCGCTGATCCAGGTGCGCCGCAACGAGCACATGCTGCCGTGGGCCGACAAAGGTCTCGCGCTCGATCCCCGCCACGCCGGCCTGATCTACGCGCGCGCCCACGCGCTGCGTCTGCTGGGCCGGCACGCGGAAGCCGCCGCGACTTGGCGCGCGCACCGCTCGCTCGCCTGGTCGCCGTTTTACTGCGAGGTGCGGCTGGGCCGCGACCTCTATTTGAGCGGCGATATTTCGGAAGCGATCGCGTGCCTGAGCGACGTGGTGCGCAACGCGGGCGAGTCCGACACGCGCGACATCCAGAAAGCGCGTAAATGGCTCGCAGAAGCGCTGCTCAGCACCGGCGACACGGCCGGCTTCACGCACTGGCTTTGGCGCAATCGCGGCGACAGCGGCAGCTTCCGCTACGCCGAAGCGCCGATGTGGAGCGGCCAGCGCGACTTGCGCGGCGAACGCGTGCTCGTCACGCATCAAATGGGCTACGGCGATCAGCTTTTGCTGTACGCAGGCGTGCGCCAGTGGCTCGACGCGGGCGCCGCGATCATGATCACCTGCGACGGCGCGATTCACAGCCTGCTGCAAGCGTCGTGGCCCGAATGCCATGTGGTGGCGACCGGCCGCCCGCTGGCGATCGCCACCGAACTGCCGCCGCCGGCGCTCGAAGCCGCGCGCGCTTTCGCGCCCACGCTTCAGGCCACGCTGCTGCATCTGCCGCTGCTCGCCGCCACGGCTGCGCCCCGGCCCGCGCCTTATTTCCCTGCCTATCTGCGCGCTCCCGAAGAGGCGCGCGAGCGCGCCGCGCAATGGGCGCAAGCGCTGCGCGCCCGTCACCCCGGCAAACGGCTCGTCGGCCTGTTCTGGGACTGCGCGCAGCGCCACGACCCCGCCCAGGGCTGCAAGGAGCGTTGCTGGGCCGATTTGCGCAGCGTGCCGCTCGCCGAAATCGAGCGCCTCACGACCCACGCCGCGCTCACCCGCGACATCGAATTCGTGAGCCTGCATCATCCGGCGGCCGAGTCGCGCCACGGCACGCCGCGCGGCGCGCTTTCCCACTATGGCCCCGGCATCGGCAGCTTTGCCGATACCGCCGCGTGCCTCGAACAGCTCGACGCCGTGCTCAGCGTCGATGCCGTCGCCGCCAATCTCAGCGCGATGGCGGGCAAGCCGACCGTCGTCCTCTCGAATCCCACCGGCGAATGGCGTTGGGGCAGCGAGGCGCACAGCGGCACGGGCTCGCCGTGGATGGCTAACGTGACCGTGCTGCGCCAGGCGGCCATGGGCGAATGGCACGACGTCATTTCCCGCGCGATGGGGTGGCTGTCGGCGCGTTAATGCGGAACATCGGCGCCGCACGTTTTTAAGCGTGCTGTTCGAGCGGCTTCACGCGGCTTCACGCGGCGAGCGGAGGCGGCGGCAATGACGGATTTAAAGGGCCGTTCGCCATGCCGATGTTTGCAGCCGTTAAATCATTCGAGCAACCGTCATTCTTTCATTCGGCACCGCGTCGTTAAATTACATTTAAATTACGATCAAGACATTTAGCTTTCATTTAAAGCGCCATTCTCCAGGGATTAATACGGGTTTGCGCCGGACATTCATGCAAATGTTTAATGCCGGGCGTACACTCGCGACAGGCCCGCAGCGGGGGTCCGACCAAGCCACACGAAGCAATGCCGGGAGACAGGGCATTGCGCCGGAATCCAAGGAGAACCAACAACATGAGCTGGACGCGAGAACAGAAAAACGTCACGATCGCGGCGTATTTGGGGTGGACGCTGGACGCATTCGATTTCTTTCTGACGGTTTTCGTTCTGAAAGACATTGCCACCGAATTCAACACGAAAATTCCCGCCGTGGCATTCGCCATTACGCTGACGCTCGCCATGCGTCCGCTCGGCGCGCTGATATTCGGCCGTCTCGCCGACAAATACGGCCGCCGTCCCACGCTGATGGTCAACATCGCGTGCTATTCGCTGCTGGAATTGCTTTCGGGCTTCTCGCCGAACCTCACGACCTTCATCACGCTGCGCGCGCTGTTCGGCATCGCAATGGGTGGCGAATGGGGCGTGGGCTCCGCGCTCACGATGGAAACCATTCCGCCCAAGGCGCGCGGCGTCGTCTCCGGCCTGCTGCAAGCGGGTTATCCGAGCGGTTATCTGCTCGCCTCGATCGTGTTCGGCGTGCTGTACCAGTACATCGGCTGGCGCGGCATGTTCTTCGTCGGCGTGCTGCCCGCGCTGCTGGTGCTCTACGTGCGCGCGCACGTGCCCGAATCGCCGGCCTGGAAGGAAATGGAAAAGCGCCAGCGCCCGAGCCTGCTTGCCACGCTCAAGCACAATCTCGCCCTCTCGATCTATGCGATCGTGCTCATGACGGCGTTCAACTTCTTCTCGCACGGCACCCAGGATCTCTACCCGACCTTCCTGCGCGAACAACATCACTTCGACCCGCATACGGTGTCGCTCATCACGATCGTGCTGAATATCGGCGCGATCGTCGGCGGTCTGTTCTTCGGCTCGGTTTCGGAGAAGATCGGCCGCCGCCGCGCCATTTTCATCGCCGCGCTGATCGCGCTGCCGGTGCTGCCGCTGTGGGCGTTCTCGCAAGGCCCGATGCTGCTGGCGCTGGGCGCGTTCCTCATGCAGATTTCGGTGCAAGGCGCGTGGGGCGTGATTCCCGTCCATCTCAACGAAATCTCGCCCGACGAAATTCGCGCAACCTTCCCCGGCCTCGTCTACCAGCTCGGCAATCTGTTCGCGTCGGTCAATGCGACGATGCAGGCGTCGCTCGCCGAAACACACGACAACAACTACGGCATGGCCATGGCGATCGTCGCCGGCACCGTGGCCGTCGTGATCGCCGTGCTGATCCTGTTCAGCCGCGAGCGCCGCGGCATCGACATGACGCAGTCCGCGAAGGCGGTGACGAACACTTGACGCCCGCTTTCGCTTGATCGTCCCGATCGTCTCGATCGAGACGATCGCGCCAGTCTGAGACGTCGACCGAAGGCCGTGCCGGGTTCGCCCGCACGGCCTTTTTCGTTTTTCGCGCCGGGAGGTGTCGCTCGCGCGGGCCACTCGCGCAGGCCGCGCGCGCCTTTGCGGGTAACACCTGTTGCCCGCGCCGCGCGCGACGCGGCATGATGTCGATCATGCCCTGCCCGGAGCACCCGCATGAGCGATACGCCGCTTCCCCGTCCGGCCGCCGCGCCGGCGCCGCACGCCGCTACCGGGGCCGCTACCGGGGCCGCTACCGGGCACCTCGCCGCGCCCAACACCGACGGCATCTGGTACGCCTCGTATCCGCCGGGCGTGCCGCACGAAATCGACCTCGACGTCCACACCTCGCTCGCGCGTTTCTTCGACGATTGCACCACGCGCTTTCGCGAGCGCGTCGCCTACGTGAGCGCCGGCTCGCCAATGACCTACGGCACGCTCGCGCGCAAGGCCACGGCGTTCGCGTCGTGGCTCCAGAACGTGGGCGTCGCGCCCGGCGAGCGCGTGGCGATCATGCTGCCCAACACGCTTCAATATCCCGTTGCGCTGTTCGGCGCGCTCAAGGCGGGCGCCGTGGTCGTCAACGTGAATCCGCTCTACACCGCGCGCGAACTCGCGCATCAGTTGAAAGACAGCGGCGCGCGCGCCATCGTCGTGTTCGAGAATTTCGCGGCCACGCTGCAAAAAGCGCTGCCGGGAACGCGCGTGGAGCACGTCGTGGTGACGGCGCTCGGCGACCTGCTCGGCGAAGGGCTGAATCTCAAGGGCCGCTTCATCAACTTCATGCTGCGCCATGTGAAGAAGATGGTGCCGCCTTACGCGTTGCCGCAAGCGGTGCGGCTCGCCGATGCGCTCGAACGCGGCGCGCGCGAACCGCGTGCGCCCGTGACCACGCAAGCCGACGATCTCGCCTTTCTCCAGTACACGGGCGGCACCACCGGCGTCGCGAAAGGCGCGATGCTCACGCACGGCAACGTGCTTGCGAACGTGTTGCAGGCAAAGGCGTGGGTCGGCACGCAGTTCGACGGCGACGACGATAACGCGAACGGCAACAACAACGACAACGTCCCCGCGCGCGCCGAAACGGTGCTCACGCCGCTGCCGCTCTATCACATCTATTCGCTCACCCTCAACGCGTTCATCTTCATGGCGCTCGGCGGACGCAACATTCTCATCGCGAATCCGCGCGACATGAAGCGCGTGATGAAAATCCTGCGCCACGAAACCTTCAGTTGCATCAGCGCGGTGAACACGCTCTACGCGGCCCTGCTCGACAACGAGGCCTTTCGCGCGCGCGACTTCTCCGGCCTCAAGCTCGCGATGGCCGGCGGCATGGCGACCCAGCACGCCGTGGCCGAACGCTTTCGCGCCGTGACGGGCAAACCCATCGTGGAAGGCTACGGCCTCACCGAATGCTCGCCGATCGTCGCGATGAATCCCGTCGATCTCGCGCATCTCGCGGAATTCGCGGGCTCGATCGGCCTGCCCGCGCCCTCCACCCAGGTGCGCCTGCGCCGCGACGACGGCACGTGGGCCGGCATCGGCGAAACGGGCGAAATTTGCGTGCAAGGCCCGCAGGTGATGCGCGGCTACTGGAACCGCCCCGACGAAACCGCGAAGGCGTTCGTCGAGGGCGGCTGGTTCGCGACCGGCGACATCGGCGTGATGGACGCGCGCGGCTTCATTCGCCTGATCGACCGCAAGAAGGACATGATTCTGGTCTCGGGCTTCAACGTCTACCCGAACGAAATCGAGGACGTGCTGACGATGCATCCCGGCGTGCGCGAGGCGGCGGCCGTGGGCGTGCCCGACGAACGCCAGGGCGAGCGCGTGAAAGTGTTCGTGGTGAAGCGCGATCCGGCGCTCACCGAGCAAGCCGTGATCGCGTTTTGCCGCGAACATCTCACCGGCTACAAGGTGCCGCGCCTCGTGGAGTTTCGCGCCACGCTGCCGCAGACCAACATCGGCAAGATCCTGCGCCGCGAGCTGCGCGACGAGGAAATCGCCAAAACCGGCGCAACGCTCGCCGGCGCAGGGAAGAAAACGCCCTCGTGAAACGTTGACGAGAGGTCGGCGCGCGAAAGCCTTAGGGCTCGCGCGCGGACGTTTCGCAACCGCCGGCGCACGCGGGAGAACTTGCCGATGATGTTTCGCCCCCCGTGGGTTTGCTGGCTTTCGCGTCCGGTCGCGCCGGGCGCGCGATGCTGGATTCTTTTCGTCATCCTTACGATTTTGGCCGTGACGCCAGAAACGGCGACGGCGACGGCGACGATGGCGACGGCGACGATGGCGGCCGGCATCGCGCAACAAGAAGCCGCCACCGTGCCATCGACCGCCGTCGGCGCGCTCGCCGTCGACGATCAGGTGCGCTGGCTCCAGCGCGCCGCGCGCGACGACACGCTCGCGCAACTCGAAGACACGAAGCTCGTCGCCCTCTTCGCCTCGCTCGATCCGCGCGCGCTCGTGCGCTACATCGCGGCCGGGCCGAACGGCTACGACGCGTGCGAATTCACGATGCGGCATCGCGAACGCATCGGCGGACGCTGGCCGAAAACGCCCGATCACGTGCTCGTGCGGCTCGCGCACGACCCGCTGCGGCTCTACGCGCGCTGGCTGCCCGACGGCGCGCACGCGGGCCAGGAAGTGCTCTACGATGCGGCGCGGCGCGGCGACGCGATGTACGGCCACGCGGGCGGCGTGTTCGGCGTGGTGTCGATGTGGACGCGGCTCGACGGCGCGTTCGCACGTTCGCAATCGCATCATCGGCTGACAGATCTCGGCACCGAATCGATCGCGCGCCAGTTTCTCGCCGACTTTCCGCGCCTTGCCGACTCGGGCGCCGCGAAGCCGTCGCAGGTCGCCGTTCAAACGCGCGACGGCGTGCGCGTGGTCGCGCTCACCTGGGACGCGCCCGCCGACGCGAGCGGCCTGCCCGCCAGCCGCGAAACGCTCGGGCTCGATTTGCGGCATCCGTGGTTTCGCACCGTGCAGTCGTACGACGGCGCGGGCCGCCTGATCGAGGACGTGGTGATCGAGCACATCGAACCGAAAACGTTCGACGCGTTCACCTTCGACGCGAGCAATCCCGATTACCGTTTTTGATCCGGCATCGCCGCTGCCCGGCTTTGCCGCCGAGCGCGCCGCATGCGTCGAAGACGAGTTTCGTCCGACGCGGCCGCTTCCGCCGGATACCGCTGCGCCGCACGGCGCAGGCCACGTCGGCGCCCGTTGTCGAGGTGCGCGGCGTTGCCGTGTGCGTGGCGCGCTTTTCGCGCGATAACGCAGCAGCGCGCATCATTGCCTGCGGGCAGCGCTTTTGCGCAGACGAAGACCCTCGCGTACGTATGCAAACTCGCACGAGCGAGCGGCGCCGCTTGTGCGCGGGCGCACGGAACGCCGCGCGCAAACAGGGAAAATCGCCGATAAGACCTTAAGCGCCTCAAGAAAAATGCAGGCCAAAGGCGCCGAGGTGCAATTGAACCGAGCACGGCGCGCCGTCATGCGCTACGCTGTAAAGCAATGCCGAGGCAACGCGCGTGCGTCGATCTGTCACGTTAGCGAGGGCGGCGTGAATTGACGCGTTTTTTTCATGGCGCCAGGTGGCGTTGATCGGCGGATTTAACCGGTGGCGTAGCGCGCCAAAGCAGCGGCAAACTGTTTCGTCGAAGCCAACCGAACGACATCCGCGCAACATCGGAGCGACGTCGGAGCGACGTCGAAGTGCCTCGCCCGGCCGCGCCGCTCGCGGCGGCCATCGACGAAGCGCGCAACGATGTGTTACTTCTGCGAACCTGCGACCGTGGTCGCGACCCGGTATAGTTCGATATCAAGCTGCTCCCGCTGCACGCGCGGTTCGACCGCACAGGGTAGAATCGCGGCGAGCAAACGTTTCCAACTGATTGCGGCATTGCGCCGCCTGGCCAAATCTAGTCCATGCCTTCCGCAGAATCGCACCCGCAAAACGACTTCATGAACGCCGCGCGAAAGGAAAGAAAGCGCGTCGAGATTTATCTGGTCAACGGCATTCGCCTGACCGGATGCATCGAGTCGTTCGATCAGTACCTGGTGATGCTGCGCACGCCCGTCGGCCTGCAAGGCATTTACAAGCGCGCCATTTCCACCATTCAGCTCGACACGGGCACGCGTCCCGGTCCGCGCCCCGGCGGCGGCAGCCGCGGTTCGCACGGCGAGCACACGAGCCGCGGGCCGCACGGCGCTCACGGCACGCATGGCGGCCACGGCCCGCGCGAGTCCAGAGAGCCGCGCGAACCGCGCGACGCGTGGTCGTCGCCCTCGGGCGAGCGTCCCGAGCGCGGCGAGCGGCCTTCGTCGCCCTCGTCCTCCTCGGACGGCCCAGTGGTGGTCACGCGCCGCCGCCGTTTGTACGGCGCCGTGAACAACGGCGGCAACGGCAACGGCAACGACGGCTCGGGCAACCACTAAACGCCGGCTGCCTCCCAACGCCGGCTCGCGTTCGCAGCCGGCTTCCCGCACGGGCGCGCTGTTGCGCGCCCGTTTGCCTCACGCGCGGCACACGTTCCGCTGGATCGGGAAATCCGCTTCGCGCTTCGCCATCAGCGTTCCGGTCTTTGCGTTATTCTGACGGACGAGTCACTTACGCAACGGGAGACTGCCATGAGCGCATCCAAGCCGAACCCTTCGCAAACGCCGCAGCAAGATCCGCTCGACGAAGCGCTCGAAGAGACCTTTCCGGCCAGCGATCCGATTTCCATCGACCCGTCGCCCCCTCCGCCCGCGCCCGCCGACGAAACGCGCAAGCACGGCGAAACGCATCGCCACGGCAAGCGTTGAAGCGCACGCCGCTCGCTCCGGCATCGGCATCAACATCGGCATCGGCATCGGCATGAAAAAAAGGCGGAACGCCCTTCGACGTTCCGCCTTTCGTATTGAAGCGCCCGCTTCAATCAGCGTGTGGGCAACCCGCCTTCCACCTGGCGTTGCAGTTCGGTCACCTGGCGCTGCACCGCGCGCAATTGATCCTGCGCCGCCGTCTTTTCCGCTTGCAGCGCGTTGGCCTGCTCGCTCGTCTGCTTCTGCTGGTTCGCCACCACGGCCTGCTGCTGGCGCGCCACCGTGAGATCGGCCTGGAGCCGGTTCGCGCGGTCCTGCGTGATCTCGATCAGATGATTCGTGTACGCCTTCTGCGCTTCCAGACGCGTGCGGCGAATCTCCACTTCCGCGAGCTGCGCCGATTTCGCCGCGAAACCGCGATAGATCGCCTCGGCGCGCGTTTCGTCGACCGTCTTGATCACGCGCCAGAACGTCTTGTTCTGGAACAGCGCCACGTAGTACGTCATTTCCTTGCCGTAGAACAGCAGGCTCGCGCCGTAGGTGCCGTTGTAGGTCGTGCGCAGCTCGTTCAGCTCCGAGCCGCGAATCATGCGTTGCAGCTCCGCCACGTTGCCGGCGGCGTTCTGCTTCGCCTCGTCGGGCGTGAGCGCCGTTGCCGACTGACTGCCCGGCAACGGCTGCGCCGCCCCGGCCTGGGTCTCCTGCACCGCGGCGGCGCCCGCGCTGTCGGGCGATGGCGCGGCGCTCGCGGCGACCGGCACAGCAGGTTGCATTTGTGTCGCCGAGGTCTGTGCGCAGCCCGTGCCCATTCCCCCCACCGACACCAGGACCGCCAGGGCGATCCGCCGAACTCTCCAGTTGTCGTTCATAGTTTCTGCTTGAACCGTTCTAATTTTTACAAATCGGCACAATTATTACTCAGTTTCGCGCGTTTCGGGCTCCTCGTCGAAAATTTGATATTTGCGGATTTTTTCCCATAGCACCTTGCGGCTGATACCCAGAAATTGCGCCGTGTCCTTGCGCCGCCAGCCGTTCTGGTCGAGCGCCGCGAGCAGGCGGCTGCGCTCGGCCATGTCCCATTTGCTGCGGTCGACGACGGGCGCGAGCGCATCGGCGCCCGTGCTCGCCTGCGCGCCCAGCGCGCCCGCCAGCAAGCGGCGCAGGCGCGTCGCGTCCCAACTGCCGGTTTGCCGCACCGTCACGCCGATGCGCTCGGCCAGGTTGCGCAGCTCGCGCACGTTGCCGGGAAAGCGCATCGCCGCCACCGAGTCGGCAAGCCAGTATGGCAGTTCTGGCAGCGCCGCGAGTCGTTCCGTGCCCACCACGGTCGAAACGAACGCCTTGAACAGCGCGATCTTGTCGACGGCGCCGCGCTCCTCGAGCGACGGCACGATCAGCTCGATCACGGCGAGCCGGTAGTAGAGATCGGCGCGGAAACCGCCCTCCTTCACGAGCTGCGGCAATTGCCGGTTGGTCGCGGCCACGAGCCGGAAATCGACCTTCATCGGCGTCGCGGAGCCGATGCGCGTGACCGTGCCGTCCTCCAGCACGCGCAGCAGCTTGACCTGCTGATAGAGCGGCAGATCGCCGATTTCGTCGAGAAAGAGCGTGCCGCCGTCGGCCTGCTCGAAGTAGCCCTTGTGCGCGAGCGCGGCGCCCGTGAACGAGCCCTTCGCGTGGCCGAAAAAGAGCGACTCGAACAGCCCGTCGGGAATCGCGCCGCAGTTCACGGCGACGAACGGCCCCGCGCCGTAGCGGCTGTGCTTGCGATGCAGAAGCTCCGCGATGCGCTCCTTGCCCGTGCCGGTTTCGCCGTGCACGAGCACGCTCGTGTCGCAGTCGGCGAAGGTTTCGATCTCGCGCATGAGCGCGCGCATGGGCTCCGATTCGGCCACGAGCGCGTCGGCGGCCGCGGTCTGCGCGGAATGCGCGCGCAACTGGAGCACGAGCTTCGTCACGAGCCCGCGCAATTCGGCGCACGTGAAGTCGAGCGGCAGGATGTACGAATATTCGGCCGGATACATGGCCGGATCGTTGTCGCGCGGCGCCGCGCCCACCCAGATCACGGGCATGCCGTGAGTGGCCTGCCATTCGCGCAGCACGAGCGCGCCCGCGTCGATGGCGCTCACGCTCACCACGGCGATCGACGCGCGCGCCGCCATGCGCTGCGCGGAGACGGCGGTGTCGTCGGCGCGGATCACCTCCACATCGAGACTCGCCATGCAGCGCGCGATGCGCTCGACAATATCGGCCTTGCCTTCCCAAACGTAGAGGTCGAGTTCCTCGATGGGGGTAGTGGTTCGCATCGTGTGACTTTCGGTTAGTGCTATTGAACGAGTTGCGCGACGCCGCACGTCAGCGCAAACGCGCTGACGTCGGCCACGCCCGCCTGCACGCCGAGCAGTTGCAGCAACGGCTCGATCACCAGCGTGTCGAGCGCGTTGAGCACCGTGCCGGACAGCGCGGTGAGAACGGTGTTGAGCACGCCGCTTACCAGATCGTTGACCGTTTTGCCGATCCCGAGCAAGCCGAGCAGCGAGCCGAGGCCGAGCAGATTGAGCGGCTTCGCGAGCGACACGGGCTGCCCGAACAGCGTCACCTGCAACGTGCCCTGCGAAAGCTGATTGACCGCGGAAGCGAGGCCGTTGGCGAGCGCGCCGCCGATCGCGTTGGTATTGGCCGAATTGCCGTCGAGCGCGGCGCCGTTGCCGTCGAAGGTCAGATGGGCCGTTTGCGGGCTCACGAGCGGCAACGACAGCGAACCGTTCACGGCCAGCGTGCTGCCGACCACGCTGAGGATCGGCGCGGCCGAACCGCTGCACTGTCCTTCCGTGAGGGTGGCCGGCGTGCCCGGCGTACCCACGCACAGATTGGCGATGCCGGGCTGCACGGTGATCGCCATGCGGCTGTCCTCACGCGTCGGCGCGCATTGCGCCGAATCGAGCCCGGCCGTGGCCTGCGCCACTTCCACGTAGAGCGGCAACTGCACGTCGCCCACCAGACCGACCAGCGACGTCTTGCCGAGATCGAGCGTGAGCTGCACGACAATCTGCGCGTTATGCGCCTCGGTGCGCCAAGGCGGCGGATTCGGCGGATTGGGGCCGGCCTCGCCCACCGCGATCGTCGGCGGCGACAGCACGTTCACGCCCAGCGACACCCCCGCCGAAAGCACGCTGCTCAGCGCCGGCCATTGCGTCAGATCGAGCTGCACGCTCACCGGCGGCTTGCCCGCCTGCGCGATCTCGGCCGCGACGATCAGCATCTGCAAGGCGTTCACGGTCGCGTTGGCCGCCGACTGCGCGTTCGCGAGCCCGAGCGACAGCAGCGCGGGCGCGCCCGTCCGGCTCGCGAGCGCGATCTTCGTGTCTTGCTTCGCCGCCGCCGTGGCGGCGAGGTTCAGGCCCGCGACGGCAGCCTGCACGTCGGCCGTGAGCGCGCCGTCGTTCTGCACCGCGCTCGCGACGAGTGTGGCGATGCGGCTCACGTTGGCCTGCGCGTCGAGCAGGCCGTCGACGGTGCCGGCGTCGGTGGCGACGGCCGCGAGATCGGCAACCTTGATGTTGGCGTTGGCGATGCCGTTCCACGACACCAGATCGAGCTTGACCGAGGTGCCGAGCAGCGAGCTGAGCAGCCCGTTGAGCAGATTCGCCTGCACGAGCGTGGTGGCGAGCGAGAACGCGCCGACCACCGTGGCTTGCGCCGTCGCGCTTGCGCTGATCGTGCGCGCGGGTCCGGCGAAGAAGTACGGCACCGTGTTCGTCGCCATCACGGCCACGCCGTTCCAGGGCGTCGCGCCGTTCGGCGTGAAGCTCATGGCCGGAGGATTGGCCGCTTGCTGGCCGCTCTGGTCCCAGCGCCCGCAGACGACCGAGAGCGAGCGCGTGCCCGCCTGCGCGACGAAACCGTTGGTCGCCGCGTTGGCCGTGGCCGTTGCCGTGGGCTGCGCGCAGCTATCGTCCATCTGCTGCGCGGCCGCGAGCGCCGCGAGATCGGCGACATTCTGAAGCGAGCGCCGCGCGCTGTAGAGATTCGCCAGATCGAGCACGCCCAGCGCCGCCACCGCGAGCACGATGGCGAGCGTCGCCATCACGGCGATGGAGCCTTGCGCGCGCCGGCGCAAGGAAGCCCGCGAGCCGCGACGCGAGTGCGGGAACAGGGTGCGTGCCGGCCCGCTCATCTCAGTAGGCGCCGCCGGTTTGCGCGCTGCCCGCGCCGCCGCCCGCGCCGCTGCCCGAGCCCGCCGCGCCCGATTGCACCGACGAGCCGAAGCTCGTCGGAATCGGCGTCTTGAACGAGTTGAGGTAACGGTCGTAGGCGTAACCCGCTTCGGCGCCGAGCATGGGCTGGGCGGGCGCCGCCTGCGCGTTGCTGCGTTGGAGCGCGAGCCACGCGCGCGCCGAATGGCCGACTTCGCTCGCCGTCGCAGCGGGTTCGCGCGGAGCTTCCTGCCTGGCGTTCTGTTGGGCGTTCTGTTGGGCGTTCTGTTGGGCGTTCTGTTGGGCGTTCTGCTGCGCGCTCTGTTGGGCGTTCTGCTGGGCGCTCTGCTGCGCGCTCTGTTGGACGTTCTGCTGCGCGCTCTGTTGGGCTTCCTGTTGCGCGCAGGCGGCGCCCGCGAACAGCGCGGCGCCCATGGCGGCAAGCGCTGCGGCAAGCGGCGCATGCCAGCGTGCGCGATTCATGCGGCGCGCAATATCGCGCATCTGCGGTTTCATGTCGTTCCCCTCACGTCGTTCCCCTTCTGCATGTCGGTTTTTTTTCGCGTCACTGCGTCAGGCGCGCGACGAGACGCCCTTGCCCCACGCCGCTCCAGCCGCCGATCCCGTTCGCATCGACGACTTTCGCCGATGCATGCGGCAACGCGGGCGCCTCCGGCGGCGGCAACTCCGACACCTCGCGCGTGCGCCTTGCCTGCGCGATCTTGCGCGCGTCGCGTTCGACGGCCGCGCGCGTTTCGGCGGGCAAATTCTGTTGCGTCATCAGACTGCGCGCGCCGCCCGCGTCGCCGCTCGCGACGAGATACAGCGCGACGTTCGCCACGATGCGCGGGTTATGCGCGTCGAGTTCGATCGCCTTCAGAAGCGGCACGCGCGCGGCGGGCACCTCGCCGTCGCGCAGCAGTGCGTAGCCGAGATCGGAGAGCGTGGCCGCGTCGGTGGGCGCGAGCGCGGACGCCGCCGCGAGTTCCTGCGCCGCTTTGCGGAAATCGCCCGCGCCGCCCGCGAGCAGCCCGAGCCCGCGATGGCCGCGCCCTTCGAGCGGCGTGCCCGCGAGTTGCGCGTAAGCCGCCGCGCTCGCGGCGCTCTGTCCGGTCGCGCGCAACGCGTCGGCGCGCAGCAGGATCGATTGCGGGCTCGCGCCGTACTGGCGCTCGTAGGCGTCGATATGCGCGAGCGACGCGTAATAAAGCCCCTCGCCTTGCATGCGCTCGATCAGCCCGAGATACATGCCGGGCGTGTCGGGCGCGGGTTCCTGCGCGGCGGCGCGCATCTGCTGCTCGGCCTGCGCCTGCTCGCCGACGCCGTAGCCGTTCCTGGTCGCGCAAGCGCCCAGCGGCAACAGCGCGGCAAACGCGGCAAGCAGCACCGCGTTCGTGAGCGCGGGCGCAAGGCCGCGCGCGCGAGGTCGAGTGTCGGGGAGATGTCGTGAATGCATCGTCGTAGCCAGGTTCAGTGCCGGGTTCAGTGCCAAGTTCAATGCCGGGTTCAGTGCCAGATTCAGTGTCGTATGGGAATCGAGGAAAGCGAATGCATCACGGCGATGATGCCTGGCCCCGCGGTGGCGATCAGCAGCGCGGGCAGCAGCGTCAGCACCATCACACCCGTCATCTTGACCGTCACGCGGCCCACGCGCTCGCGCAGCGTCGCGCGCCGCAGTTCGCGCAAGCGGTCGCCGAATTGCCGCAGCGGCTCCTGCACCGCGCCGCCGTGCCGGTCGACCTGCACGAGCAGGCGGATCACGGCGCGCAGGTCCTCGTTCTCGTAGATCGTCGCCATGCGTTGCAGCGACTGCTCGCGCGTGCGCCCCGCCACGAACTGGCGTTGCGCGATCTCCAGTTCCTGGCCGAGCACGGGCAGGACGTTGCGGAATTCGTTAAGCAGCACCTGCACGCTTTGATCGAGCGACAAGCCGACGCCTTGCAGCAGCCGCAGCAAATCGACGAGCATCGGCAATTCGTCGGCAACGTCGTCGAGGCGCGCGGCCGCGCGCCGACGCAGCAACAGCTTCGGCGCGAGAAAACCGGCGAGGAGCCCCGCGCCTGTCCATACCAGCGGATGCTGGCTCGCACGCGCATTCACGAACCCCGCGAGCGCGGCGGCAAACAGGATCGCCGTGACGAGCCGCGCGACCAGAAAGAGGCTGCGCGAGCGCGCGTCCGTGTATCCGCAGCGGTCGAGCAGTCGCCGGTCCTCCTCGGCCACGGCCAGCTTGCCGAACGGCGTTTCGAGCCAGCGCGCGCCCACGCGCGCGAGGCGCTCGAGCACACCCGGCGCGCCCGGCGCCCTGGGTGCCCCGGATGCGCGCGCGGGCGAGTCCGCACCGCCGGCCGCCGATCCAACCGAAGCCGATCCAGCCGAAGCCGGCGCCGCGCAAGCCATGACCGCGCGCATGGCCGCCGCGCGCGCGTCGCTCGCGGCGGCCTGCGCCAGCAACGCGTCCTCGAGCGTGCGCGTGGTGCGCCGCGCCGCCGCAAGACGCAGGCACGCGAGCGCGGCGAACAGCGCAACGCCGAGCGCGGCCAATACGAGCGCGAGCGCGCCGAGTTGCGCGGGGCTCACAGCACGCCTCGCAAGCGCGTGAGCCGGTACAGCAGCAACGCGCCCGTCGCCTGCAAGCCGAGCGCGGCCCAGACGAGTTCGCGGCCCGACCGGTCGTTCCACATCGACGCGAAATAAGCGGGATTCGCCACGATGAGAAAGCCGCCGATCAAAAACGGCAGCAGCGCGAGCACCCAGGCGGAAAGCCGCGTTTCCGCCGACATCGCCGACAGTTCGCGCTGCGCCTGCTCGAGGTCGCGCATGAACGTGGCCATGCGTTCGAGCATCACGTCCGCGCGGCCGCCGTAGCGCACCGAAAGCCGCAGCACGGCGCCCACGAGTTCGAGTTCGCGCGCGCGGTACACGAGCGACACCTGATGCAGCGCGCGGTCGATTTCCACGCCCGAGCGCAGCATGTGCGAAACGTGATCGAGGCATTCGCGCAGCGGCGCCTCGGTCGTGAGCAGCGCGGCCTGAAACGCGGCGGGCACGCTGTTGCCGAGCACGATGAGCCGCACGATGCCGTCGAGAAACGAAGGCAGTTGCACGACGAGCCGCGCGCGGCGTCGTTGCGCGCGCAACGAAAGCGCGAACGCGACGGCGCAGGCGAGCGCCGCGAGCACGACCAGCACCGCCGGCGCGCCGCCGAAGCGCCAGGCCCAAAGCGCCGCCACGCACGCGAACAGGCCGATCACGAGCGCGGGCTTGCGCGCGTCCGCGATGCCGGCGCGGCTCATCGCGTGCTGCACGGCGAGCGTGAGGCGCGCGCGCAAGCGGCCGGCGGCGCGGTTTGCCGATGCCGATGCTGTCGATGTCGACATCGGCGAGGAAAATGCCGCGCCCGTAGCCCCCATCGACGCCGATCCGGCCGGCCCGCGCCCCGGAGCCGGCATGGCCGCGCCGCCGCGCAACGCCGCCGCCATCGCGGCCGACGGTTGCGCCGCCACGGCGCCCGCGCCCGCCGCCACGCGCTGATCGACGACGCGCGTCACGCGCTCGCGCGCCACCCGCAACTGCGCGCGCCGCCACAGCAGCAGCCCCGCGGCCGCCAGCAGCAACGCGAACGCCGCGAACAGCGCGATCACGCTAGACATTGAACCCTCCGTCACGCCCGCCGCGAAAGCCGAAGTTCGCCGAGGCGTTCATCGACCCGGCCAGCGCCTGGCGAAACCGCGCGAGCTTCGGCGAATGCGGATGAATGCCGAGCGATTCCCAGCGGTCCAGTTCCTCGCCTTCGGGCGTCGTCACCGGCTCGTAGCGATAGAGTTCCTGCGTCGCGATGATGTTGTCCGAGAGCCCGGTCACTTCGGTCACCGAAATGATCCGGCGACGGCCGTTGGACAACCGCCCGATCTGCACGATGAAATCGACGGCATTGGCGATCTGGCGGCGCAAGCTGTTTTCGGTGCCCTGAAACCCCGCGAAGCCCGCGAGCATTTCGAGCCGGTACAAACACTCGCGCGGCGAACTCGCATGCACCGTCGCCATCGAGCCGTCGTGGCCCGTGTTCATCGCCTGGAGCATTTCGAGCACTTCGCCGCCGCGCACTTCGCCCACGATGATGCGGTCGGGCCGCATGCGCAGCGTATTGCGCAACAGATCGCGAATCGTCACCACGCCGGAACCGTCGAAGCCGCCCGGACGGCTTTCGAGCCGCACCACGTGCGGATGATTGAGCGACAGTTCCGCCGTGTCCTCGATCGTCACCACGCGCTCCACTTCGGGAATATGGAACGCGAGCGCGTTGAGGAGCGACGTCTTGCCCGAACTCGTGCCGCCCGAAACGAGAATATTGCAGCGCGCCTGCACGGCCGCCTCGAACAGCGCGCCGATCTCCGCGCCGAACGTGCCGTTGCCGATCAGGTCGTCGGGGCGCAGCGGGTCCTTGCGGAACTTGCGGATCGAGACGATCGGGCCCGCGAGCGAAAGCGGCTCGATCACCACGTTGATGCGGCCGCCGTCGGGCAGGCGCGCGTCGACCATCGGATTCGATTCGTCGAGACGACGGCCGATCGGCGCGAGAATGCGGCGCACGATGCGCAGCAGGTGCCCGTTGTCGGAGAAGCGCACGGGAATCTTCGCGAGAATGCCGTGGCGCGACACGTACACGTCGCTATAGCCGTTGATGAGAATGTCCTCCACCGCCGGGTCGCCGAGCAGATCCTCGATCGGCCCGAAGCCCGCGAGTTCCTTGGTGAGCGCCTCGGCGATCGCGCGCACCTCGCGCTCGTTGATCGGGATGTGGCGCAGCCGCACGAAACTGTCCATCTCCAGATCGACGAACTGGTTGATCGCGTGGCGCGACCAGCGGCCGAATTCGGCGCCCAGTTCCTCGATGCGCGTGAGCAGATGTTCGTGCGCCGCGTTCTTGATGTCCTGGAATTGCTGGCTATGCGCGAACAGCGGCGCGTCGTCGGCAAACTCGATGTTATCGGCCATGATCTACGAACGCTTCGATGAAGGTGGGAAAAAGCGCTTGAGCGCGTCGAGCCCGCGCGGACCCTTCGGCCCTCGGGCGTCGTCCGGCGCGCGCGTGTCCGCGTGCGCGCCTTCGAGCCGCGCAACCAGCGTTTCGAGCGCGCGCACGTACGGGTCGCGCGGCGCGGTGTCGATCAGCAGTTCGGCGCGGTTCACGGCTTGGCACAGCGCGACGCGGCGCGCGGGCAGCACGGCCGCGAGTTCGACGCCGAGGCGCGCGGCGATTTGCGCGGGCGCGGGATCGAGCCCGGCTTCGTGCTGGTTGAGCACGAGCCGCAGGTTCGCGAGATCCACGCCGCCTTCGCGCAACGCCTCGATCTGACGCGCCGCCGCCACGATGGACGCCACGTTCTGGTCGCACACGAGCCACGCTTCGTCGGCGGACTGCACGATCTGCGCGACGAATTCGGCGTTCGTGAAGCCGCCAAGATCGGCGATCTGCTGGTCGAAAAAAGCGCGCAGCCGCGCGAGCAGCGCCACCGCACCCTGATACGAGACTTCGCGCAGCGCCCCGAGATCGGCGGGCAGCGTGGTGAGCGCAAGCCCGCTCGCGTGGCGCCCGAGCGCGGTATGCACGAAGGTCTGGTCGAAGCGGCGCAGGTTGCGCACGGCCTCGACGAAGCCGAAGCCTTCGGGCGTGTTGAGCATGAGCGCGCCATCGCCCGCGGGCAGACCGAGATCGAGCAGCGCCGTCTGACGCTTGCCGGCCGCGCCCTTGCGCGCGAGCAGCGCGCCCAGATGCACCGCGAGCGTCGTCACGCCCACGCCCGCGCGTGCGCCGAGCAGCACGGTCAGGCCGCCGTAGCGGCTCACCGGCTCGATGCGGTTGTCGAGCACCTGGCGCACGATGCGCAGCGCGTCGGCGGCGTCGCCCGCGGTATCGACGAAATCGCGCACGCCCGCGCGCAAGGCCGCGAGCGCGCTTTCCGGTTCGGCCAGCGTGCCCACGGCAATCACCTGCAAGCCCGCGAAGCTCGTGTGCGCCGCGGCGGCCACGGCGCTCGCGGCGGCCGCGCGCCCTTGCGAAAAATCGACGAGCAAGAGCGGCGGCATCTGCTGGGCGATGTTCGCGGCGATGCGCTGCGCGGCCAGCGGCGCTTCGAGGCCCACCGTTTCCACCTGCCCCGCCGGCGCGAGCGCGCGCGCGAGCCAGCGCGCGTTGGCCTCGCTCGCCGAGGCGAACACGAACGAATCGGCGCCCGCGGCGGGCGCGGCGGCGCGCTCAGCGGGCATGGCCGTCGCTTGCGGCGGCGTGTGCGTTCTCGCGTTCATCCTGCCTCCCCTTCTGCTGCGCTGATGTCGCCCGCATGGCCGTGCGCGCGCTCACTGCGAAAACCCCGGCACCGCGTCGCCCGACGCCGCGCCGCCCAGCAACGAACGCCACACGGGCGCGTTGCGCTGCTCGGACTGCTCGCCGGGCGTGGACGGCAGCTTCGCGTCCTTCGCAAGCGGCGAAACCAGATGCGGCGTGACGATGATCACGAGCTCGCGGTCGTTCTGCTGATAGTTCATCTGCTTGAAGAACGCGCCGATCACGGGCAGGTCGCCGAGCAGCGGCACCTTGCTGACGTTCGCGGCGGTCTCGCGGTCGATCAGGCCGCCGATCACGAAGCTTTCGCCGTCGCCCAGTTCGACGGTCGTTTCGGCGCGGCGCGTCGTGATGCCGGGCACCGAAACGCCGCTGATCGTCACCGCGTTGGCGAAGTCGAGCTGGCTCGCCTCGGGCGCGACCTTCAGCGCGATGCGCTGCGGCGAGAGCACCGTCGGCGTGAGCGACAGGCCGATGCCGTACGGCTTGTATTCGATCGACGTGGTGCCGAGCCCTTCGGGCACCGGCACGGGAATCTCGCCGCCCGCGAGAAAGCTCGCGCTTTGCCCCGAGAGCGCGACCAGCGTGGGCTCCGCAAGCACGCGCGCGAGATTGTTGGATTCCATGAGGCTCAGATCGGCGAACAAGCCGTGCGACACCGACGAGAACACCAGGTTGAACGCCGAGGAAATCGGCGTGATGCCGTTGAGCGCCGTCGAAGCCGCCGTGTTGTTCGCGCCCGGCGCGAGCGACGTGGGCCCGAACGAGCCGAACGAAAAACCGTTGTTCTGGCGAAAGAAGTTGAAACCGATCTGCTTGAGCACCGAGCGGCTGAACTCCACCACGCGCACGTCCACCTGCACCACGGAACGCGTGGCGATCGTCGAGGTGTCGAGCACGGCGGCGCCGTTCGCGTTCTTGCCGCCCGCGCCGAGCGAGCCGCGCGCGGCCGCGACGGCGCGCTGATGGCGTTCCATCGTCGGCGTGCTGCCGGTCACGAGCGCGGTATCGCCGAGCACCTTGACGCCCGGCGTGTCGCTTCCCAGCAAGGCGCGCGCGGCGGGCGTCGTCACGTTGACGGTGAGCGTGCGCGGCTCGCCGGCGCCTTCCCACAGCATCACGCTGGTCGTGCCCGCGCCCTTGCCGACGAGCAGCAGGCCGCCGCGCCGGTCGCCGCGCACCACCAGCACGTCGGCCACGCCGGGGTCGCCCACCGCCACGCGCGCGAGCGAACCGGGTACGGGCAGCGTGCGCTGCTCGCCCACCGTGATGTCGATGGTGGACGGCATGGCCGCCGCATCGCTAATCCCCGTTGGCGCTTTCTGCACCGGCGGCGCGGCCCACGCGCCGCGCACGGCGGCGGTTCCCGGCACGCCCGCGCATATCGCCGCGGCGACGGCGCAGGCCGCCATCCTCGTTATCGTCATGTTGTTTTGCATGCTTGCTGTTATGTCATTGCCCGATCGAATCCCACGTTGCGGCGCTTGCGGGGCGGCGCGCCGCACGCCGCCGGAGGGATCACCACGCCACGCGCTCGGCCCGGCCGCCCCGTATCACTTCCAGGCTGCCGCCCGCGTTGCCGCGCGACGCGCCCGCCGACGCGTTCGCGACGCGCTGCACCGGCGCATGCGCATTGCCGCCCGCGAGCTGCTCCAGCGCGACGCCCGCGGCCGCCTGGGTCGAGGCGGATGGTTGCGCCCCGCCGCGCGCGACCACTTTCAGCACGCCGGGCGGCGGTCCGAACGCCGACGCATCGAGCGCGTCGGGATCGGTCGGATTGCGCAGCGCGAGCAGCAACTGCCCCTGGCTTTGCGCGAGCGTGAGCGTGTCGATGTCGGCGAGCGGCACCGCGAGCACGGCCGTGCGCGGCGCGGGATTTTGCGTGCCGAAGCTGCTCGTGCGCTGCGCCGTGCGCGTCTTGCCGTCATCGTCAGGATTGCCGAATATCAGCACGCGTGCCTTCGAAACCAGCAAGCGGGTTTGCGTGCGCGCGATCTCGCCGCCCGCCACCGCGCCCGCGCCGTCACGGCGCAGCGTGAAGAACACGTCGACGAAATTGCCGGGCCGCAACTGGTTGCCCACGGCATTGGTTTCGTCGACGCGCACGGCCACCGCGCGCTCGCCCGGCGCGAGGCTCGCGGCAAGACTCGAAGTGAGTTGCGAATCGAGCACGGGCGTGTCGGCGGCGACGCTCGCGAGCGGCACGCGCCCGACGATCAGGCCCGCGTCGCTGAACGAGCCCGGCGGACGAATGGGCAGCGGCTTGACGCGCAGCGCGTCGGCGGGAATCGGCTCGCCTGCCGTGAGCGTGCGGACCGCGACGACGACGGGCGTGAGCGCCTGGGTCGCGCCCGCCACCGGTTGCGCCACGGCGGGCGCGGGCGGCTCGCGGCGCGCGAGCATCCACGCGAGCACGCCAAGCACGAGCGCCGCGGCGATCAGGAGTCCTGCGAATACCTTCGTCAGGTTGGCCATCGGCAATCCTTTGCGCAATACGCCATCGGCATCATGGCGGGAGAAGAAACGTTCATGCGTGTCACAACAGATTCTCCGGGTCGATCTGCACCGTGGCCTGGCCGGTCAGCGACGCGGGAATCACGAGATCGAGCAAAGGCAGATCGGGGACGAGCGGCTTCATGCCGTACGCGTAGGTCAGCGTGACCTGAATGCAGTCCATGTTCGGGTTGTCGGTGCAACCGGCGGGCGCCATGTTCACTTCATGCGTGCAACTCGTAGGACTGCCAGGCGCCGTGGCGGCCGCGCCGGGCAGCCAGTTCACCACGGCAAGCGCACGCTGGCATGCCTGCGCGGCGCGCGCGCCGAGCGCGGCCGTGGCGTCGGTGCCGCTGCTGTAGGCAAGCGCGGCGCGCGCGCCCTCGCCCGCCGCGGCGGTCAAACTTTGCTGGACCAGAAACACCATGCTGTACGTGACGATCGCGTAAAGAATCAGGAAGAAGATCGGAAACACAAGGGCGAATTCGATCGCCGCGTTGCCGCGTTGCCGCTGCCGGCGCGTTCGGTTGGATCGGCCGTTCACCGCATGCCTCCGGCGACAAGTTGCAATATGAGCCATGCGAGCGCCGGCGCGGTGAGGCAGGTTGCGTACGGCGTGGCGCGCCGCGCACCCACGGTGATCACGCGCGCGCGCCGGCCGTCGCCGCTACGCGGGCGTCGCGCGTGCGTCGCGATCAGCAGGGCCAGCACATGCACGAGCGCGGCGATGCTGGCCACGAGCCACAGCGCGACCAGCGCCTCCTTTCCGCACCAGGCGCCGAGCACGGCGAACACCTTCACGTCGGCGGCGCCCATCACGCGCAGCAGATAAAACGGCAGCAGCGCGACGAAGCCCAGCGCGGCCGCAAGCAGCGCCGCACCGGTGTCGATGTGCAACGGGCCCGCGCGTGCGCACGCCGCGGCCAGCGCGGCGACGAAGCCCGCCAGCACGAGCGCGTTGGGCACGCGACGCGAACGGACGTCGCACACGGCAACGGCCGCCGCCCACGCGGCGAACGCGAGGCAGCCAAGAAGGTAGGTAGTCATCGCGTCAGGCGCGAGCGCTCCCCGCGCGGGCCGTTTGCGCGGCCGGCGTCGGTGACGGATTGCTTCGCGATCCTAAATGGCGAATGAAGCGGGAAGCCGCTTAATCGTTATTAATTGGCTGGAGTTGCCGCCTTCGCAGGAATGGTCTGCGAAACGGTGCTGGAAATACTTGAAAACACGTTGGTGAGATTGCTACCCAACGTGACCACCGTCGACCCGATGGCGAGTGCGATGACGCCCGCAATAAGCCCGTATTCGAGTGCGGTGACACCGTCTTCCGACTTCACGAAGTGAAGGAAAATCTTTTTCATTTTACGGCCCTCTCTCTCTTATTTCGCATTAACGCTGATCTACGCCGGCTCTCTTCATGCGCCCATGCTGCACGCACGATCGCTAACGTATCCGGTCCATCCGCGCGGGAGCTGCCATGACAGCCCGCCTACGAACTGGCCGAGTCGTATGCGATCCCCTCGCGATGCATACGCCCGGCTCATTGGTGTGTGGTCGATAGCGTAACAAACTTTTTACGCAATCGCCGCATCTGTACGTGAATTATCGGCATCTCGCTCTCGCAGTTTATCCGGGCAAACCATGATTTTTCGTTGTCCTCGCACGCTTTTCAGCGGCGCGGCTTCGTCGCGATTCATTGCGCATGATGGTCGTTACGCGAGCCGGCGTAACGTCACGCGCATCGCGTTACGTGACGTCACGCACCTCGCGATGCAACGCTCGCGAATTCGCGTCGGGCACCGTTTGATGAACGGCACTGCGAAACGCTTGCTAACGCTTGGGCGGCGCACTGTTGCCGCGATTCGGGCCGCTCGCGGCCACCCTCCTCGTTTCGAATTGGCACATCTGTTGCAGATAGGCATGCGCAGGTCGACCACAACACATAACACGCATACGAGACGAGGGCATCATGAAGCATCCGCAATTCAAGGACGTAACACGACTCACGCTGATCACCGCCGGCGTCGCCACCGCGCTCGCCCTGAGCGCTTGCGGCGGCTCGGGATCGCTCAGCAGCGGCACGGGCAGCGGCGGCGCGCTGCAAACGAGCGGCGGCACCACGGGTTCGGGCAGCGGCGCCTCGGGCGACACCGGTTCGGGCGGCAGCGGCGGCACGACCACCGGCTCCACCGGCGACGGCACGGGCACGGGTACGGGCAGCGGCAGCGGCACTGGCACGGGAAGCGGAACGACCACCGGCGATAACGGCAACGGCGGCGGCAACGGCAGCGGCAACGGCAACGGCTCGGGCAACGGCGGCGGCTCGACCGTCGCGGCGAACGCGGTCGGCCAGGTCGCCCACGCGGCGGGAACCGTGGTGAACGACGCGGGCGCGGCGGTTTCCGGCATCGGCAGCGTGGTCGCGGGTCAGTCGCTGCCCGGTGTGAGCACGCAGACGACGCAAGCCGCCGGCGGCATCGTGCAAAACCTCGGCGCGGCGGTCTCCACGCTCGGCACCGGCGTCTCGCAAGGCCTCGGCCAACTGGGCGCCAGCAGCGACCCGGTCGGCACCACGCTGTCGAGCACGGGCGGCGTCGTGAGCGACGCGGGCAAGGCGGTGACCAGCACCGGCCAGCTCGTGACGAGCCTCGGCAGCGGCCCGCTCGCGCCGCTCGCCGCGCTCACTTCGCCGCTCGGCTCGACCGTCGGCACGGTCGGCGGCGCGGTATCCAACGCGGGCAATTCGCTCACCACCGCGCTTTCCACCGGCCCGGTTCAGCAAGTCACGCAGCAACTGAGCACGGCCATCACGCCGATCACGTCGACGCTCGCAGCCACCACGCAAACGATCGGCAACACAACCGGCGTCGGCACGCCTGTGGCGGGTCTGCTCCAGACGCTCGGCGGCGGCCTCCAGAAAGGCGGCGCACTCGTCGCGCAAAGCGGCGGCAACAACCCGGTCACGTCGGGCGTGGGCAACCTCGTCAGCGATACGGGCACGACCGTCGCCACCGCCGGCAACCTGCTGACGGGCGGCAACGCCGGCGGCGCGAATCCGCTTGCACCGGTCACCGGCATTCTCGGCGGCATAACGGGCAGCACCGGCGCCACCGGCACGCCGGGCGGTGTCGGACTCGTCGCCGGCCTCGGCCTGAGCGCGGGCACGACCGGCACGACCGGCACGGCGAGCGGCAAGAGCCCGCTCGCGCCCGTCACCACCGCCCTCACCTCGGCGACCAGCGCGCTCACCGCCGCAACCGGGGGCAGCACCGGGCCGCTCGCCCCCGTCACAGGGCTCGTCGCGAGCGTGGTCAACGGCGCGGCCAACGCCGTGGGCGGCGTGAGCGGCCCGGGCGGCGCGGGCGGCATCGGCGCTTCGGTCGGTGCGGGCGCAACTGTCACGGCCGGCAAGACCTCGGCGCCCGGCGGCAGCGCGTCGAATCCGGGCGGCACGGCCACGCCCGGCATCGCCCTCGTCTCGTCGAGCGGCGGCGCCGGCAGCGGCGCGGCGGGTCCGCTCGCGGGCGTCACCTCGCTCGTCGGCGGCCTGCTGGGCGGCCTGAAGAAATAACCCTGCGATCCCATCTCGAGGAGACCTAACCATGTCCAGCCAATCCAGCACGGCGATTCAGGACCGATCGGGCGCGCTCATGCGCGGACTGCGCTTCACGGCGCTCGCGGGCGCCGTCGCCTGCACCCTCGCCGCCTGCGGCGGCAGCAGCTACACGCCGCCGACGGCCTCGATGGGCGGCAGCACCGGCACCAGCGGCACCACGGGTACGACGGGCGGCGATGGCGGCGGCACCGCGACCACGGGCGACAACGGCGGCGGCAACGGCAGCACCGGCGGCACCGGCAGCACGACCGCGACGGGCACGACGGGCGTCGTCGGCACGGTGGCGAAAGCCGCGACCGACCTCGGCAACGCGATCGGCTCGGCTTCGCTGCCGGGCGTCGACGGCCAGGTCACGAAGGGACTCGGCGCCACGGTGTCGAGCACGGGCGGCGTCGTCGGCGCGCTCTCGAACGCGGTCGCAAGCGGCCTCGGCCAGACCGGCACCACGGCGAATCCGGTCGGCACGACGGTGGCCGGGCTGGGCAACGTCGTGAGCGCGACGAGCGGCGTCGTCGGCGGATTGTCGACCACGGTGGGCGGCCTCGGCACCGGCCAGCTTTCGGCTTTGTCGCCGGTCACGACGCCGGTCGCCTCGCTGCTCGGCCAGACCGCCCAAGCCGTCGACGCGGGCGGCCAGACGCTGGGCAACGCGCTCGCCTCGGCACCCGTGCAGCAGATCACGCAGCCCGTAAGCAGCGCGATCACGCCGATCGTCACGTCCGCCGGGCTGCTCACGCAGCAAGTGGGCACCGCGACGGGCTTGGGCACGCCGGTTTCCGGACTGCTTTCGCAAGTCGGCGGCGCATTGAAGTCGGCGGGCGCGCAAGTCGCCACGGCGGCGGGCGGCGGCACGGCCAGCGCGCCCGGCGGCCTCGCCTCGCTGCTGCCGGTCTCGGTGCCGGGCACGAGCGGCCTTGGCGGCGCGACGACGGCGCTGGCCCCGCTCGGCGCCGACGTCGGCACGCTCGCGGGTGCGCTCGGCAACACGGTGACGAACGCGGGCGGACTCGTGAACCCGAACGGTCCGAACGGCGCCGCGCCCATTGCCGGCTTGATCACGAGTCTCGTCGGCAGCAACAACGTCGCGGTCGCGAACGGTCCGCCGAGCGGCTCGGCCAGCCCGCTCGCGCCGCTCACGTCCGCGCTTCCAGGTCTCGGGCTCGGCGCGGTGACGGGCGGCTCGGGCGCATCGTCCGGCGGCACGCTCACGGGCGTACCGGTGGTCGGCGTGCTGCTTTCGGGTACCGTTGCGATCGGCAAACCGACGCCGGCCGCATCCCTCGCCGCGAACGGCGCCGCCACCACGACGGCTTCGGCCACGCCGCTCACGAGCGGCGCGACGGGCCTTCTGCAACCGGTCACGGGTCTGGTCGGCTCGGTGACGGGCGCGCTGGGCGCAACTTCGAGCGCAACCTCGGGCGCGACCGGAAACACGACCACCTCGGGAGGACTGCTAAGCGGCCTGTTGCGCAAGTAACCCTGGTGCGGCGGCAGCGCGCAAACAGGCGGCATCCGCAGGCAGGGAAGCACGCAGCAAGCAGAAGGCAAAAGGCAGAAGGCAGCAAAGCGCGAGAGTCGCGCATCGCGACGGCCAGGTTCGGCGCCCGCGCGACGGCGTAGCGGTAGATCGTTCGCAGTACGCAGCATTGAAACGACGGGCAATCAGGGAGCCCACAGACCGCCGGAAAGGCGGCAAAAGAGGTGGTCGCGCCGGCGCATGAGAGAGCGCTGGCGCGCATCGCCCAAGAGTCCGAGGGCAGTACGATGAAACGCCGATATGCAGGTTGGGTCGCGCTCGCTGCGACGGGGATTGTCGTGAGCGCGGAATTGACGGGGACGGCTTTCGCGCAGAACCGGCCGGTAACAGGCAGCAACACGGTGGGCGGCAATCCGCTGGGCGGCAATCCGCTCGACGCGCTGCCGCAGATCAATGCGCCGCAAAAAGCGCCGAGCGTGAGCGTGCAGGTGCAACCGCAGGCGCCGCAGCTTCAGCAACTGCTCGCCACGCACATCACGCCGTCGACGTTCAAGGTGGAAGGCGTGAAGTCGATTCCGTTCGACGAGGTGGCGAAACGCTTCGCGCCGCTCGCGCATCGCGACATCACCATCGGCGAGCTGATCGAGACCGCGAACGGCGTGACCAGGCTGTATCAGGAACGCGGTTACGCGCTGTCGTTCGCGTTCGTGCCCGCGCAGGATTTCGCCGATGGCGTCGTGCGCATCACGGTCGTCGAAGGCTATGTGTCGAACGTGAAGATCACGGGCAAGCCCGGCGCGCTCGAGGACAAGATACGCGCGATCGCCGCGCACATCGTCGCGGACCGGCCGCTGCGCACGGCCACGTTCCAGCGCGATATCAACGTGCTGGGGCTGCTGCCGGGGCTGAAAGTATCGGCGAACGTGCCGCCGCCCACGAGCACCGACGGCGCGACCACGCTCGAACTCGACGCGCAGCACAAGGCATTCGACGTGAGCACCGGCATCGACTTCAATCATCCGGGCGTGCAGGGCCTGCTCACGCTCACCGAGAACGGCCTCACGCCGTTCGGCGAGCAACTGAGCTTTTCGGCGTTGCTGCCGAAGGGCCGCGACAACATCACGTATCTGGCGGCGCACGCGGCAGTGCCGATCGCGAGCGACGGGCTTACGGCCAAGGTCGACGCCACGCACTATCGCGGCAATCCCGTCGACAACCCGGGGCTGCCCTCGTACGTCGAGCGCACCGTCATCAGCGACAAGATCACGGGCGCGCTTTCGTACCCGCTGCTGCTCAGCAACACGCGCAGCGTGGTGGGCACCGTGAGCGCATACGCGGCGCACGACGAGGACCGCTACCGCAACACCATCAACGGGCTTCAGTATGGCGAGACATCGCAGGTGCGCGTCTTGCAGTTACAGGCCGATTACGCCGAAGTCAAGCCGGGCCAGGTGCGCAAGGCGAGCGTTGCGATCGCCAAGGCATTCAATATTCTCGGCGCGTCGAAAGGCGCGGATACGAATATCGCGGGACTGACGCTCGCGAATCCGGTCTCGCTGAATTTCGTGCGCACCAACGCGTCGTTCTCGCAGACCAACGACTGGCCGCTCGGCTTCGGCACGGCGTTTGCCGTGACGGGCCAGTTCAGCGCAGTCTCGCTGCCGACTTCGGAGCAGATCGCCTTCGGCGCGCAGCGCTTTGCAAACGGCTATCAGCCCGGCGAGGCGTCGGGCGATTCGGGCTGGGGCGCGTCGATCGAACTCAATCATCCGTTCGCGCTCGGTCATGCGTGGCTGCAAACGCTCACGCCTTACGTTTCGTTCGACATGGCGCGCGTGTACCTCCATGCGGGCACGCCCTCGCCTTCGCGCCTGTCCTCGGCGTCGATCGGCTTGCGGATTTCGGACGGCAAGTACTACAGCCTCGATCTCTCGGTCGCGAAAGCGCTCGCCGATGCGCCCGTCGAAAGTCCGTCGCGCAGCCCGCGCGTGAACGCCACATTCTCGTATCAGCTCAATTGACGTGCCCGCGCTCGCTCGTTCGCCCGACTAGAGGCCCTCCTCTCAAACGCGCGCGGTGCTTTCCAGTATCCTGCCCTGACCGTGCGACGCCGCGCGCCACGACGCGCGTCGCATCGCATGGGCTGCATCGCCATCACAAACAACATCAGTGGAGGACGACATGAACGGTTTCCTGAGCCGGGCCGCGTGCCGCGCGGCGCTCGCGAGCGTGCTGCTCGCGGGCACGGTTGCGGCGCACGCGCAAACGGATTCGCCAGTAGGCGTGTGGCAAACGGTCGACGATCATACGGGCCAGCCCAAGGCGCTCGTGAAAATCAGCGACGACGGCAGCGGCAATCTGGACGGCAAGGTCATCAAGGGGCTTGGCGCCAACGATCAGCCCGACCGGCGCTGCACGGCTTGCACGGATTCGCGCAAGGATCAGTTGATACTCGGCATGACGATCATCGACGGCATGAAAAAGACCGGCGACGGCTGGGACGACGGGCACATTCTCGACCCGGAAAACGGCAAGGTGTACCGCTGCAAGATGCACCTGGAAGACGGCGGCCAGAAGCTCGAAGTGCGCGGCTATCTGGGCATTGCCTTGCTCGGCCGCTCGCAGACGTGGGTACGCCAGCAGTAAATCCCGGCACTGGCGCCGGAACGTTTTGCAGACCGAAGGATATAAGCGGGATAAAAGCGCGAACCTGAGAGGCAGTACTGGAGGCAGCACCAGAGTAGTACGCGGAAGCGATAGCCGGCCGAAGCGAGCGATACGCTTCGGCCGGCGGTTTTTTTACGCCGATGCTTTTACGACCACTGCGTCAAGCCGATACGAGCTTGATGCCGGCGTTCACCGTATGGGGCAACCCACCGGCAAGCACCCTAGCCGGTTCAGGCCGTGTGACGGAACACCGGATAGTTAAACGGCTGTGCGGCGCTGGGCGTCGTGGTTTGCGGCACGAACGGCGAATTGCGCGGCACGCTGCGCGGGGCGTCCTGACGGCGCGCGGCCTTTTCCGCACGCGTAGCGTGCTTGCGCATGCGCGCTTCGATGGTGTCGCACAGCGACACGCCTTCTTCGCCGAACAGCTCGGCCATGATGCGCTTGAGCACGCCGTTGTCGTGCCAGGTCTTGAAACGGCGGTGGCAGGTTTGGTACGACGGGTAGCGGCGCGGCATGGCCGACCACGTCGCGCCGCTATACATGACCCACAGCACGCCGTTGAGCACCGAACGCGTATTGGCGAGCGGCCGGCCGCGCAATTCGGAACGAGGACGCAATTCGGGCAGCAGCAGCATCACGCGCTGCCATTCTTCGTCGGTAATATCGCGATGAGGAGTCATGGGGTTTTCCTTTATCAGAGCGTGTGCTGACAAACGATATCCCCTTGCCCCGGCCGCCCATATCAGACGACTCCGAATCTTGAAAAAGGCAATGCGCCACATTTTTACGATAACCGGCGGCGCCCGGCGAGGCTCAGGTCAGCGCCGTATCGACGATCCGGCGCGGCGTTTCGAGATACTCCTTCGACTGCATTTCGACGATGCGCGACACCGTGCGCGTGAACTCGCTGGCCATCGGTCCTTCGACATAAAGCTGCTCGGGCGGCACCGCGGCCGACATCAGCAGCTTGACCTTGTGGTCGTAGAACACGTCGATGAGCCAGGTGAAGCGGCGCGCTTCCGACTGCATGCGCGGCGTCATCTGCGGCACGTCGGAGAGAACCACGGCGTGAAAGCGGCTCGCCAGTTCGAGATAGTCGTTTTGCGAGCGCGGGCCGCCGCACAGCGTCGCGAAATCGAACCAGACCACGCCGTCGGCCTTGCGCAGCGCCTTCAGCTCGCGCTTTTCGATATGCAGGATCGGGCTTTCGTCGGGCACGGCGGCGAGTTGCGCGAACGAGTGGCGCAGCGCCTTGTCGGCCGCCGCGCCGAGCGGCGTGTGATAGACCTCGACCTGGGCCAGCGTGCGCTGACGATAGTCGATGCCGGCGTCCACGTTCAGCACGTCGAGCTTGCTCTTGATGAGCTCGATGGCGGGCAGCATGCGGTCGCGGTGCAAGCCGTCGGGATACAGCAGATCGGGATCGTAATTCGACGTCATCACGAACTGCACGCCGTTCTTGAAGAGGCCGTCCAGCAGCCGGTACAGGATCATCGCGTCGGCGATGTCCGAAACGTGGAATTCGTCGAAGCAGATCAGGCGGTAGCGCTTCGCGATGCGGCGCGCGAGTTCGTCGAGCGGATCGGCCTGCCCTTTCAATTCTTCGAGTTCGCGATGCACCTCGCGCATGAATTCGTGGAAGTGCAAACGCGTTTTGCGCTGCACCGGCACGACCGCGTAGAAGCTGTCCATCAGAAAACTCTTGCCGCGCCCCACGCCGCCCCACATGTACACGCCGCGCGGCAATTCGGGCCGGTTGATGAGCTTCCAGAACGCGTTCGAGCGGCGCGACTTGTATTCGACCCATTCGTCGTAGCACCGTTGCAGCCGCTCGATCGCGACGCGCTGCGCCGCATCGGGCTTGTATCCGCGATTCTGCAGTTCTTTTTCGTAGTATTCGGTGACGTTCATTTCGTGGGCCGCCGGGCGGTCGATGCGAGCGAAAAAAAGAAAGGCGGGTGGGATCGAACCCAACCGCCTCTCGGTGATGCCAAGTCAAGCGGAGCCGGGCGCAAACCGCAACGGTCCTGCGCCCTGCCCGCGCGCGCTTACATGTTCAGCGCGCGCTTGTCGGTTGCGAGCGCGGCTTCGCGCATGACTTCGGAGAGCGACGGGTGCGGATGGCAGATGCGGCCGATGTCTTCGGCGGCCGCCTTGAATTCCATCGCCACCACGGCTTCCGCGATCAGGTCCGATGCGTTCGCCGAGATGATGTGTACGCCGAGCAGTTCGTCGGTCCTGGCGTCGGCGATCATCTTCACGAAGCCGTCGGCCTTGTTGATGCCGAGCGCGCGGCCGTTGGCCATCATCGGGAACTGGCCGGTCTTGATCTCGCGGCCTTCGGCCTTGAGCGCCTGCTCCGTCTTGCCGACCCATGCGATTTCCGGCTCGGTGTAGATCACCCACGGAATGCAGTTGTAGTCGATATGCGGCTTCTGGCCGTCGATGATCTCGGCCACCAGCACGCCTTCGTCCTCGGCCTTGTGCGCGAGCATCGGGCCGCGCACCACGTCGCCGATCGCATAGACGTTCGGCACGCTCGTCGCGCAATGCTCGTTCACGTCGATGAAACCGCGCTCGTTGGCCTTCAGGCCGATCGCTTCGAGACCGAGGTTGTCGGTGTTCGGCACGCGGCCGACCGACACGATCAGGCGGTCGGCTTCGAGCACTTGCGCGTTGCCGTCCTTGTCCGTGTAGTTGATCGCGACGCTCTTGTCCGTGGCCTTCACTTCGCCGACCTTCACGCCCACGTGAATGTCGAGACCCTGCTTCTTGAAAAGCTTGGCGGCTTCCTTCGCGAGCGCCTGGTCGGCCGCGCCGAGGAATTCCGGCAGCGCTTCGAGCACGGTCACGTCCGCGCCGAGGCGGCGCCACACCGAACCCAGTTCCAGGCCGATCACGCCGGCGCCGATCACGGCCAGCTTCTTCGGCACCGTGTCGAACGAGAGCGCGCCTTCGTTGTCGGCGACAATCTTGTTGTCGACCGGAATGCCCGGCAGGTGGCGCGCCTTCGAACCCGTCGCGATGATGACGTTCTTCGCCGTGACGGTTTCCGTTTCGCCTTCGCCCGAGACTTCGATCTGCACGCCGGCTTCGTTCTTGCCGGTGAACTTGCCGTGACCCTTGAGCCACGTGATCTTGTTCTTGCGGAACAGGAATTCGATTCCCTTCGTCATCTTCTCGACGATGCTCTCCTTGCGGGCGAGCATCTTCGCGACGTCGATCTTGACGTCGCCCACGCTGATGCCGTGGTCGGCCAGATGATGCGAGGCATTCTCGAACTCTTCCGACGAAGCGAGCAGCGCCTTCGACGGAATGCAGCCCACGTTCAGGCAGGTGCCGCCGAGCTTGAGCGCGCCGGCCGGGTTCTTCCACTTTTCGATACAGGCAACCGACTTGCCGAGCTGGGCGGCGCGGATTGCCGCGATATAGCCGCCGGGGCCGGCGCCGATCACGACGACGTCGAATTCTTTGGACATGACTATCCTTTTGATGGCTAAGCGACGCGGCCGCGCTTCGCGGCGCGCGTGGCTTCAGTACTGCGCAAATGCGAGAGACTGGCTGCCTGACATACTGCCAGGCGTCATTGCCTATATCGCGACGGCGGGCGTGCTTTCAAGCCACGCGCGCCGTCGCGCACGGGCGATTACAGGTCGAGCAGCAGGCGGGCCGGATCTTCCAGCGCGTCCTTCATCGCGACCAGCGACAGCACGGCTTCGCGGCCGTCGATGATGCGGTGGTCGTAGGACATCGCGAGGTAGTTCATCGGACGGATCACGATCTGGCCGTTCTCCACCACGGCGCGTTCCTTGGTCGCGTGAACGCCGAGGATCGCCGACTGCGGCGGGTTGATGATCGGCGTCGAAAGCATCGAGCCGAACACGCCGCCGTTGGAGATCGAGAACGTGCCGCCCGTCATTTCCTCGATCGAAAGCTTGCCGTCCTTGGCCTTCTGGCCGAATTCGGCGATCTTCTTCTCGATGTCGGCGAGGCTCATCTGGTCTGCGTTACGCAGGATGGGCACCACCAGGCCGCGCGGCGAACCGACCGCGATACCGATGTCGAAGTAGCCGTGGTAGACGATGTCGTTGCCGTCGATCGACGCGTTCACGAGCGGGAACTTCTTGAGGGCGTGGACCGCGGCCTTCACGAAGAACGACATGAAGCCGAGCTTCACGCCGTGTTCCTTCTCGAACTTGTCCTTGTATTTGTTGCGCAGGTCCATGACCGGCGCCATGTTCACTTCGTTGAACGTCGTGAGAATGGCGTTGGTTTGCTGCGACTCGAGCAGACGCTCGGCGATACGCGCGCGCAGGCGCGACATCGGCACGCGCTGTTCCGGACGGTCGTTGAGCCAGTTCGCGGCCGATGCCGGCGCGCTGACTTGCGGCAGCGACGGCTTGGCGGCGGCAGGCTTGCCAGCCGGCGCGGCGGCCGGAGCGGCCTTGGGCGCGCCCGCGCCCAGCACGTCCTGCTTCGTGATGCGGCCGTCGCGGCCCGTGCCGGCGACGTCGCCGCCCGACAGGCCCTTTTCGGCCATCAGCTTGGTGGCGGCGGGCGAGGCAACGTTGCTGCTCGACGTCGACGCGGCAGCGGCAGCGGCAGCGGCCGGGGCAGCGGCCGGAGCGGCTGCGGGCGCGGCAGCCGGGGCAGCGGCGGCGGCCGGAGCCGCGGCGGCGCCAGCCTTGGCTTCCGTGTCGATCTTCGCGATCACTTGATCGGCCACGACGGTGTCGCCGTCGTTCGCCACGATCTCGGCGAGCACGCCAGCGGCCGGCGCGGGCACTTCGAGGACCACCTTGTCCGTTTCCAGTTCGATGAGGATTTCGTCAACCGCGACGGCTTCGCCCGGCTTCTTCTTCCACTGGAGCATCGTGGCTTCCGAAACCGACTCCGAAAGCTGGGGGACCTTGACTTCAACAATAGCCATGTGATTTTCCTGAATACGTATCTATGACGAACCGGGTCGCGCACGTGAGCGCGGGAAAGCGCGCGCAATAGGGGGCGCGCTTTCCCGGTTCGATTTGCTCGTTGTGCTTACTTGGCGACCTGCGCGCCCTTCAGGCGGCCGAACGCACCTTCGATCAGCGCCTTCTGCTGCTCGTAGTGCTTCGCGTAGTAGCCGACTGCCGGCGAAGCCGAAGCCGGACGGCCGCTGTACGCGAGCTTCTGGCCTTCCTTCATGCCTTCACGCAGATGGTGCTCGATGTAGAACCACGGGCCTTGATTCTGCGGCTCGTCCTGCACCCAGACCACTTCGGTCGCGTTGTCGTACTTCTTCAGCTCCGCTTCGAACTGCTTGTGCGCGAACGGATAGAGCTGTTCGATACGCACGATCGCAACGTCGTTCGCCTTGGTCTCGCGGCGATGCGCGACGAGGTCGAAGTACACGCGGCCCGAGCAGGCCACCACGCGCTTGACCTTCTTCGCGTCGATGGTTTCGTCCACTTCGCCGAGCACCGGCTGGAACGAACCCTTCGCGAGTTCCGACAGATCCGACACGGCTTCCTTGTGACGCAGCAGCGACTTCGGCGTGAAGACGATGAGCGGCTTGCGGAACAGGCGGATCATCTGGCGGCGCAGCAGATGGAAGATCTGCGCCGGCGTGGTCGGCTGAACGACCTGCATGTTGTGCTCCGCGCACAGTTGCAGGAAACGTTCGATGCGCGCCGACGAGTGCTCCGGGCCCTGACCTTCGTAGCCGTGCGGCAGGAGCATCGTGAGACCCGAAACGCGGCCCCACTTCACTTCGCCCGACGAGATGAACTGGTCGATCACGACTTGCGCGCCGTTCACGAAGTCGCCGAACTGGCCTTCCCACGCGACGAGCGTGTTCGGCTCGGCGGTCGAATAGCCGTACTCGAAGCCCAGCACCGCTTCTTCCGACAGCACCGAGTCGATCACCGTGAACTGCGCCTGGTTCTCGCCGATGTTCTGCAACGGAATGTACGTGCCGTCGTTCCAGCGTTCGCGGTTCTGATCGTGCAGAACGGCGTGACGGTGCGTGAACGTGCCGCGGCCCGAGTCCTGGCCGGTCAGACGCACGGCGTAGCCCGAAGCGACCAGCGAAGCGTACGCGAGATGCTCGCCCATGCCCCAGTCGAGCTTCGCTTCGCCCTTGCCCATCGCGCGGCGGTCGTTGATGACGCGCTCGACGAGCGGGTGAACCTTGAAGTTCTCGGGGATCGTGGTGATGCGTTCGGCGAGGCGCTTGAGTTCCGCGAGCGGCACGGCCGTATCGGCGGCGTCGGTCCATTTGCGGTTCAGGAACGGCACCCAGTCCACCGCGTACTTGCTCTTGTAGTTCGAGAGCACCGGGTCGACCGTGTGGTGGCCTTCGTCCATCGCGGCGCGGTACGCCTTCACGTAGTTGTCGCCGTCTTCCGCCGTGATCACGCCCTGCTGCACGAGCTTTTCAGCGTACAGCGCGCGCGTGCCGGGGTGCTTCGCAATGGTCTTGTACATCAGCGGCTGCGTGACCGCCGGCGTGTCCTGCTCGTTGTGGCCGAGCTTGCGGAAGCAGATGATGTCGACGACGACATCCTTGTGGAACTGCATGCGGAATTCGACCGCGAGCTGAACGGCCAGCACGACCGCTTCGGGGTCGTCGCCGTTCACGTGCAGCACCGGCGCTTCGATCATCTTGACCACGTCCGTGCAATACAGCGTCGAGCGCGCATCGCGCGGGTCCGACGTCGTGAAGCCGATCTGGTTGTTGATGACGATATGCAGCGTGCCGTGCGTGCCGTAACCGCGCGTTTGCGCGAGGTTCAGCGTTTCCATCACGACGCCCTGGCCCGCGAAGGCCGCGTCGCCGTGGATCTGCACCGGCAGAACCTGGAGACCTTGCTCGTCGCCGCGGCGGTCCATACGGGCCTTGGCCGACCCTTCGACGACCGGGTTGACGATTTCGAGATGCGACGGGTTGAACGCGAGCGACAGGTGGACCGGGCCGCCTTCGGTGGCGACGTCCGACGAGAAGCCCTTGTGATACTTCACGTCGCCTGCCGGCAGGTCGTCGACGTGCTTGCCTTCGAATTCGGCGAAAAGGTCCGCCGGCATCTTGCCGAGCGTATTGACCAGCACGTTCAGGCGGCCGCGGTGGGCCATGCCGATGACGATTTCCTGCACGCCCTTTGCGCCGCCGTGACGAACGACTTCGTCCATGGCCGCGATGAAGCTTTCGCCGCCTTCGAGCGAGAAGCGCTTCTGGCC
Organism: Paraburkholderia sp. J41; assembly: GCF_905220235.1. Classification (NCBI taxonomy): domain Bacteria; kingdom Pseudomonadati; phylum Pseudomonadota; class Betaproteobacteria; order Burkholderiales; family Burkholderiaceae; genus Paraburkholderia; species Paraburkholderia sp. J41. The sequence continues at coordinate 271,735 of NZ_CAJMZE010000002.1, forward strand.
GACGTACTTGGTGTGCAGGAAGCGCTCGAGGCCTTCGGCTGCCGTCAGGCGCTGAAGGATGTGCTTCTTCTTGTCGTTCGAGAAGTTGGGCGTCGAGCGGATCGACTCGAGACGCTCCTTCCACCAGCGCTTCTGTTCCGGATCGCTGATGTACATGTATTCGGCGCCGAGCGTGCCGCAATACGTGTCGCGCAGCGCCTTGACGATCTCGCGCAGCGTGGCGCGCTCGAAACCGAAATAGAGGTTCGTGGCGCTGAACGTCTGGTCCATGTCGGCTTCGGTGAAGTCGTAGAAACCAGGTTCGAGTTCGGGGATGGCCGGACGCTCGCGACGCTTCAGCGGATCGAGGTTGGCCCATTGCGAGCCGAGAAAGCGGTAGGCGCCAATCAGGGACTGAACGTAGACCTGCTTGCGTGCCGTGGCGAGATCCTCGCCGCCGCCCTTCGGCACGAAGGCATTGGCCTTGGCGCGCTGGGCGAACGACTCGACGATCGGCCCGTGGGCGATGTCGTTGTCGGCCGTGCCGCTCGACGACGGCACGTTTTGCAGTGCGTCGAAGTATTCGCGCCAGGTGTCCGGGACCGACGCGGGGTTGTCAAGATATGCTTCGTATAGCTCTTCGACATACGGAGCATTGCCGCCGAACAGATACGAGTTCAGCTGGAATTGCTTCATTGTTTCCGACATTTACGCTCACCTTTCTTCGCGCTTCGCGAGAAATAGCGGGTTACTCAACCTTCCGCGCCACGGCCTGACCGTTTAGCGGATTGCGAATCAAGTCTGCTTGGAAGGACCTAAATCATGCATCCGCGGAGTATAGCGCATATGCGCAAGTCCCCATAGGACGCAATGTGACCGAACATCGCATGAAAGCCTTTCAAATCGGGCCTTTGCGGCGTTCGCAACACTCTCTTCCCGCACTGCGATGCAATCCCCGCCGGACGCAAAAAAGCCGCCCATGGAGCGGCGGCTTTCCTGATTGCCTGTTTGCATTGCAACGCGCAAAAAAGAGCAAAAGCCAAATTACTCGGCGCCCGCTTCGCGGCTCGCGCGGCGGCGCTCGTGCTCTTTCAGATGACGCTTGCGCAGGCGGATCGACTGCGGCGTGACTTCCACGAGTTCGTCGTCGTCGATGAATTCCACGGCGTATTCGAGCGACATCTGGATCGGCGGAACCAGACGCACGGCTTCGTCGGTGCCCGAGGCGCGCACGTTGGTGAGCTGCTTGCCCTTGATCGGGTTCACGACGAGGTCGTTGTCGCGGCTGTGAATGCCGATGATCATGCCTTCGTACAGCGCGTCGCCCGGCTTCACGAACATGCGGCCGCGATCTTGCAGCTTCCACAGCGCATAGGCGACGGCCGCGCCGTCGTCCTGCGAGATCAGCACGCCGTTGCGGCGCTCGCCGAGCGAGCCTTCCTTGACCGGGCCGTAAGCGTCGAACACGTGGCTCATCAGGCCGGTGCCGCGCGTGAGCGTCATGAATTCGCCCTGGAAGCCGATCAGGCCGCGCGCCGGAATGCGGTATTCGAGACGCGTGCGGCCGCGGCCGTCCGACGCCATGTCGAGCATTTCGCCCTTGCGGCGGCCCAGTTCTTCCATCACGCCGCCCTGGTGGCCGTCCTCGACGTCCACGGTCAGCAATTCGTACGGCTCCTGCTTCACGCCGTCGACTTCGTGCAGCACCACGCGCGGACGCGACACGGCCAGCTCGTAGCCTTCGCGGCGCATGTTTTCGATCAGGATGGTCAGGTGCAGCTCGCCGCGGCCCGACACTTCGAACGTGGTTTCGTCGCCGGTGTCCTTCACCCGCAGCGCGACGTTGTGGTTCAGCTCCTTCGTGAGACGGTCGCGAATCTGGCGGCTCGTCACGAACTTGCCTTCCTTGCCGGCGAGCGGCGAGGAGTTCACGAGGAAGTTCATCGTGAGCGTGGGCTCGTCCACCGTGATCATCGGCAGCGCTTCGGGGTTGTCCACCGCGCAGATGGTCGCGCCGATACCGATGTCTTCGATACCGTTGATCAGCACGATGTCGCCGGCTTCGGCCGATTCGACCTGCACGCGCTCCAGGCCGCTGAATGCCAGCACCTGGTTGATCTTGCGGTTCATGACCTGACCTTCGGGGCCGAAGCGCAGCGCCACCGGCTGGCCCGGCTTGATGCGGCCGCGCTTGATGCGGCCCACGCCGATACGGCCCACATACGCCGAATAGTCGAGCGAGGTGATTTGCAGTTGCAGCGAACCTTCCGGGTCGGCGTCGCGCACGGGCACGTGTTCGAGCACGGCATCGAACAGCGGGCGCATGTCGCCTTCGCGCGCGTCCGGCGAAAGCGAGGCGTAGCCGTTCAGGCCCGAGGCGTACACCACCGGGAAGTCGAGCTGGTCTTCGGTCGCGCCGAGCTTGTCGAACAGGTCGAAGGTCTGGTTGATCACCCAGTCGATGCGCGCGCCCGGGCGGTCGATCTTGTTGACGACCACGATCGGCTTCAGGCCGAGCGCGAGCGCCTTCTTCGTGACGAAGCGCGTTTGCGGCATCGGGCCTTCCACGGCGTCGACGAGCAGCAGCACCGAGTCGACCATCGAGAGCACGCGCTCCACTTCGCCGCCGAAGTCGGCGTGGCCCGGGGTGTCGACGATATTGATGTGCGTGCCTTCGTACTCGACCGCGCAGTTCTTCGAGAGAATCGTGATCCCGCGCTCTTTTTCGATGTCGTTCGAATCCATGACGCGTTCGGCGATCTGCTGGTTGTCGCGGAACGTGCCGGACTGGCGCAGCAGTTGGTCGACGAGCGTGGTCTTGCCGTGGTCGACGTGGGCGATGATGGCGATGTTGCGAAGGGCGCGGGACATAGGAACCTGGGTACAGTTGAGTGCGCCGCCGGACGGGCGTTTCGGTCCATTTCGGACGCGTCACGCGGGCGGGCTTCGATGACGCACTTTTGGGAACCTGAAATTATAGCACGCGCAAGTGAAATGATCCTGCGCAAGCCGTTCGACGCGCGCACTGGAACTAAATGGCCTTGCATTGGCAGCGCGCTGGCAGCCCGCTTTGAGGACCGGCTTCCCGTCGATAACGCCGCGTCGCACGAGGGACGCCGTCCCGTCCCCGCATCCGAATTGTCAGAAAACACCGCGCCGACGCGCCTGTCGCCGCGGATTTTCTCATGCTTATTCGATATGAATTAAGACCCTACGCTGCAAAGGTTTCTCGGCAAAGGCAGAATAAAACCCTTGTCGCGGCAACTACCGCACCCTATACTCCCTGCCTGGTCAACCATTGCAGTCGCAGCTGAATCATGACGGATCCGACTCCCTCGCTGCCTCCCGAAGTGCTCGACTACGACTTCGGCGAAAGCGTCGGCTACCTGATTTCCCGGGTGAAATCGACGCTGTCGAACATGATTACCCAGCGCACGGTCGCGGAACTGGGCGTGACGAGCCAGCAAGCCAGCGTGCTTTTCATGGTGGGCAGCGGCAAGTGCCTGCTCGCCGCGGAACTGGCGCGCGAATACGGCATCGACGCGAGCGCCGTCACGCGGCTCGTGGACCGGCTGGAAAAGCGCGGGCTGCTCGAACGCGTGCGCAGTTCCGAGGACCGCCGCGCGGTGCGCCTCGCGCTCACGCCGGAAGGCTCGGGCATCGCGGCGCGCATGCCGGGGATCTTCCAGAACGTCACGGAACAGATGTGCAACGGCCTCTCGCCCGAGGAAGTGGGCTTTCTGAAGAACATGTTGCGGCGGGTTCTCGCCAATAGCTGCGAAGCTGTGCAAAACGCGAGCCAGAATCCGCCGGCCAATTCGTGACGGGGCAAGCAAATTTGAATTTGTCGGACAGAAAAATAGCTGCATCGTCCAGCATCACATCACCTTCTCAAGCAACGAGACGAGCAATGACATCCCAAACCGAGTTCGCGCCGGCGGCGCGGGCGCTGTCCGGCCGGGCGGCGTTGGCGGCCGCGGTCGCGGCGCTTGCCCTGTCGGGTTGCGCGAACTACGTCGGCATTCATAGCGACAAGACCATCGCGCAGCCGCAGCAATTCGAAACTTCGCAAAGCGTGCCCTCGCAAGGCGGCCAGTGGCCCACGCTCGACTGGGCCGCGCAGTTCGGCGACCCGCAACTGCCGAAGCTGATCGACGAGGCGCTCGACGGCAATCCGACCATCGCGCAGGCGCAGGCGCGCATCGCCCGCGCGTCGTCGTATATCGAAACCTCGAAGTCGGCGCTCGCGCCGAAGGTCAACGCCAGCTATTCGTGGACGCGCGAGCTGTACTCCGCGAACGGCTTGTTCCCGCCCCCGTACGGCGGCAGCTGGTATAGCGAGAACAACGTGCTCGCGAGCGCCTCGTGGGATCTCGACCTCTGGGGCAAGAATCGCCAGCGTCTCGCGCAGGCGGTCTCGCAGCAGCGCGCCGCCGAAGCCGACATGCAGCAGGCGCGCATCACGCTCGCCGCCTCGGTCGCGCGCACCTACAACCAGCTCGCGCAGCTCTACGCGCTGCGCGACATCGCCGCGCGCGAAATCCAGAATCGCCAGACGATCGGCACCATCACGAACGGCCGCGTGGTGGCCGGTCTCGACACCAACGTCGAGCGCCAGACCGCCAACGGCAATATCGCGACGAGCCAGGCGAATCTCTCGCAGATCGACGGCCAGATCGAAAGCGTGCGCTATCAGTTGGGCGCGCTGCTCGGCAAGGGACCGGACCGCGGCTTGCAGATCGCGAATCCGGTGATCAACCCGAACGCCAAGGTGGCGCTGCCCGACAATCTGCCCGCCGATCTCGTCGCGCGCCGCCCCGATATCGTCGCCGCGCGCTGGCAGGTCGAGGCTTCGATGCACGACGTGAAGGAAGCGAAGGCCGAGTTCTATCCCGACGTGAACCTCGCGGCCGGGATCGGTTTCGATGCGTTCGGCTGGGGCAAATTCCTCAATTTCACGAGCCGCCAGATGAACATCGGGCCGGCCGTGCATCTGCCGATCTTCGACGCGGGGGCGTTGCGCGCGCAGCTCAAAGGCCGCTATGCCGATTTCGAAGGCGACGTCGCGTCGTACAACCAGACGCTGATCGGCGCGTTCCAGGACGTGGCCACGCAGGTCTCCGCGATCCGCTCGTCCGACAGGCAGATGGTCGATGCGCAGAACGCGCTCGACGCTTCGGCGAAGGCGTATCAGCTCGCCGTGATCCGCTACCGGGCGGGGCTTTCGCCGCAGCTTCAGGTGCTCAGCGCCGACCAGAACCGCCTCGCCGCCGAACAGACGGTGACGAACCTCAAGTCGCAGCGCACCGATCAGCAGATGGCGCTGATCAAGGCGCTCGGCGGCGGTTTCGACGCGCAAGGCGCGGGCCTCGCGCCGCCGGCGCAGGTCGGCAGCGAAGCCGCGCAAGGCGCCGATGGCGCGGGCGCGGCGCCGAACGCCCCGCAAGGCCAGAGCGACGTGAACGGCGCGCCGTGGCGCGGCGCCTATGTGAAGGACGCCAGGACCGCGCAAGCCGCATCGAACTAAGCCATTAATAAAGCACCGCCAAACACGCAAGAACCCGGAGATCCTTCCATGAGCACCCCCCAGCAGCCGGCCGCCAATCCGCAGCCGAACGCGAACAGCGGCAAGCGCAAGCGCATGATGACGCTGCTCGTCCTCGTGATCGTGATTGCAGCCATCGCTTACGGCCTCTACTACTTCCTCGTCGCGCGCTTCACCGAAGGCACCGACGACGCCTACGTGAACGGCAACGTCGTGCAGATCACGCCGCAGGTCACGGGCACCGTGATCGCCGTGAAAGCCGACGACACGCAAACCGTCAATATCGGCGACCCGCTCGTGCTGCTCGACCCGGCGGACGCGCGCGTCGCGCTGGAGCAGGCCGAAGCGAACCTCGCGCAGACGGTGCGCCAGGTGCGCGGCCTGTTCGCCGACGACAGCCAGTACCAGGCGCAGGTGGCCGTGCGTCAGGCCGACCTCTCGCGCGCGCAGGACGATCTGCGCCGCCGCGTGCAGGTCGCGCAGACGGGCGCCGTCTCGCAGGAAGAAATCTCGCACGCCCGCGACACGGTGCGAAGCGCCGAAGCCGCGCTCGACGCCGCCCAGCAGCAACTCGCCGCGAACCGCGCGCTCACGGCCAACACGACGATCGCGAATCATCCGAACGTCGAAGCCGCCGCCGCCAAGGTGCGCGACGCGTATCTCGCCAACGCGCGCAACACGCTGCCCGCGCCGGTCACCGGTTACGTGGCGAAGCGTTCGGTGCAGGTCGGCCAGCGCGTCTCGCCGGGCACGCCGCTCATGTCGGTGGTGCCGCTGAATGCCGTGTGGGTCGACGCGAACTTCAAGGAAGTGCAACTGAAGCACATGCGCATCGGCCAGCCGGTGGAAATGACGGCCGACGTGTACGGCTCGGCGGTGACGTATCACGGCAAGGTCATCGGCTTCTCGGCCGGTACGGGTTCGGCGTTCTCGCTTCTGCCCGCGCAGAATGCCACGGGCAACTGGATCAAGGTAGTGCAGCGTCTGCCGGTGCGTATCTCGCTCGATCCGAACGAACTGCAACAGCATCCGCTGCGCATCGGCCTGTCGATGCAGGTCGACGTGAACATCAAGGACGACGGCGGCAGCCAGCTCGGCAACGCGCAGAACACCGTCTATCAGACCGACGTATTCGCAAAGTACGGCGACGAAGCCAACGCCGAAATCGCGCGCATCATCGCCGAAAACGCGGGCCCGAATACGAACCGCGCGGCAAGCAACGCGGCGCAGGTCTCGCCGGCCCGGACCGGCGCCAAGAGCTGATGCCGCGCACGCAGGCGCGAGCGACGCAACACCCGGCACATAAAAGGTAAGTCAGGCACGGCAAATGGCAGCAGCACAACAACCCGTCGTCCATCCACCGCTACAGGGCGCGCAACTCGTGATCGGCACCATTGCGGTGTCGCTCGCGGTGTTCATGAACGTGCTCGACACGTCCATCGCGAACGTCTCGATCCCGTCGATCTCGGGCGACCTCGGCGTGTCGTCGGACCAGGGCACGTGGGTCATCACCTCGTTCGCCGTGGCGAACGCGATCTCCGTGCCGCTCACCGGCTGGCTCACCGAGCGCATCGGCCAGGTGCGCCTTTTCATGGCGTCGATCATCCTGTTCGTGATCTCGTCGTGGATGTGCGGCCTCGCGCCCACGCTGCCCTTCCTGCTCGCCTCGCGCGTGCTGCAAGGCGCCGTGGCCGGCCCGATGATCCCGCTTTCACAAACGCTGCTGCTCGCGAGCTACCCGCGCGCGAAGGCGCCCATGGCGCTTTCGATGTGGTCGATGACCACGCTGATCGCACCGGTCGCGGGGCCGATTCTCGGCGGCTGGATCTCCGACAACATCTCGTGGCCGTGGATCTTCTACGTGAACATTCCGGTCGGCATCATCGCGGCCGGCGCCACGTGGGCGATCTTCCGCAACCGCGACTCGGCCGTGCGCAAGGCGCCGATCGACGGCGTGGGCCTGGCACTCCTGATCGTCTGGGTCGGCTCGCTCCAGGTCATGCTCGACAAGGGCAAGGACCTCGACTGGTTTTCGTCCACCACGATCGTCGTGCTCGCGCTCACGGCCATCATCGCGTTCGCGTTCTTCGTGGTCTGGGAACTGACCGCCGCACACCCCGTCGTCGACCTTTCGCTGTTCGCGCGGCGCAATTTCACGGGCGGCACGATCGCGCTTTCGATCGGCTACGGGCTGTATTTCGGCAATCTCGTGCTGCTGCCGCTGTGGCTGCAAACCGACATCGGCTATACGGCCACGGACGCCGGGCTGGTGATGGCGCCCGTCGGCTTCTTCGCGGTCCTGCTCTCGCCGATCACCGGCAAGATCCTGCCGCGCACCGACCCGCGCTATATCGCCACCATGGCGTTCGTGGTGTTCGCGCTGTGCTTCTGGATGCGCTCGCGCTACACCACCGGCGTGGATACCTGGTCGCTCACGCTGCCCACGCTGATCCAGGGCATCGGCATGGCGGGCCTCTTCATTCCGCTCGTGTCGATCACGCTTTCCGGCTTGCCGGGGCACCGCATTCCGGCGGCGTCGGGCCTGTCGAATTTCGTGCGGATCATGTGCGGCGGCATCGGCACGTCGATCTTCGAAACGGCGTGGGATCACCGCACGACGTATCACCACGCGCGCCTGACCGAAGTGGCCACGCCGACCAACCCGGTGTTCAACCAGTCGATCCAGCAGATGCAGAACGCCGCCGGCCTCGATCCCGCGCAGGCGCACGGCCTGTTCGACCGCATGCTCTCGCAGCAGGCCGCGCAGCTCGGCGTGAACGACCTGTTCTTCATCTCGTCGGCGATCTTCATCGTGCTGATCGCGCTGATCTGGATCACGCGTCCGGAGCGCGCGGGCAGCGCCGATGCAGGCGCGGCCGCCTCGGCGGCACACTGATACGGCGCGCGCCGCGCCATGAAAAATGGCACGTCCGGTTCGTCACCGGCGTGCCATTTTTTTATGTCGATTCGAATCACGCGCGCCGCGGTGTGCATCGACCCCGCACCGAGCGCGCGTGGAATGCCGCGGCCTTCAGCCCTGTGCGCTCACCACGAGCCGTTCGGGCGCGAGCACGCCGCTCGCTGCTTTCGCGACACCTAGCAAGCGCCCCGCCGCATCGTAGACGCGCACGCGCTCGGCCGCTTCGCACGCCGAACGATCGAGAGCGAGCGCGTTGAGCGGCAAGCGCTGGCCGTGCGCGAAGCGGCGCGCGGCTTCGGCATCGAGCGTCACGGCGGGAAACGTCGAAAGCAGCGCGTCGACGGGTTGCAGCCAGGCGTCGCGCGCGGGCTCGTCGGCGCCGTTCAACGTGTCGAGCGTCACCGCGTGTTCGAGCGTGAGCGCGCCCACGCCCGTGCGCCGCAGCATCACGAGATGCGCACCGCAGCCGAGCGCCTCGCCGATATCTTCCGCGAGCGTGCGCACATACGTGCCCTTGCTGCACGTCACGCGAAACGTCACGTCGGGCAACGCGGCGTCGATCCATTCCAGCGCGAGAATCCTCACGGCGCGCCCTTCGCGCTCGACCGTCCGGCCCGCGCGCGCGTATTCGTAGAGCGGCTTGCCGTCGCGCTTGAGCGCCGAATACATCGGCGGCACCTGCACGATGTCGCCGACAAAGCGCGTCATGACTTCGCGCACCGCGGCTTCGTCGCACGTCACCGCGCGCGTCTCGACGGCTTCGCCTTCGGCGTCGCCCGTTGCCGTGCGAATGCCGAGGCGCATCGTCGCCTCGTAGGTCTTGTCCGCGTCGAGCAAATCCTGCGAGAACTTGGTCGCCTCGCCGAAACACAGCGGCAGCAAACCGGTCGCGAGCGGATCGAGCGTGCCCGTATGACCCGCCTTTTTCGCGCGATAAAGGCGCTTGGCGCGAATCAGCGCGTCGTTGCTGGAAAGGCCGAGCGGCTTGTCCAGCAGCAGCACACCGTCGAGCAGGCGGCGCGGGATCTTCGGCCGCGCGCCCTGGGAATTGCGTGAGGAATCGGTCATGCGAGCGGTGTCAGTCGTCTTTCGCGCGCGAGGCGTTGGCCTCGTCGATCAGACGCGACATCGCCACGCCCTTTTCGACCGATACGTCGTAGTGGAAATGCAGCGTCGGCACCGTATGAATGTGCAGGCGCTTGAAAAGCTGGTTGTGCAGATGGCCCGCGGCGTGATTGAGCGCTTCCTGCGTGGCCTGGGGGTCGCCCGTGAGCGTCGTGAAATAGACCTTCGCGTGGGCGTAGTCGGGCGTGAGCTCGACGCTCTGGATCGTCACGAGACCCACGCGCGGGTCCTTCACTTCGCGCATCAGCTCGGAGAGATCGCGCTGGATCTGATCGGCAATCTGCACGTTGCGATTCGGAGAAGAACGTTTTTTCGGCATGATGGTTCCACCTGTTGCGGCGGCATTCAGGGCGGCACGCCTCGCCGGGGCGATCATCGCCACGAACGAAAGCGGCCGCATAAAAACAAACGGGCGGGGCTGGCCAGCGCCCGCCCCGCCCGTCCTGCGTATGCGCTGGAAACTTACAGCGTACGCGCGACTTCGGTGATCTCGAACACTTCGAACTGATCGCCTTCGACGATGTCGTTGAAGTTCTTGATCGACATACCGCACTCGAAGCCTTGCTTGACTTCCTTGACGTCGTCCTTGAAGCGCTTGAGCGAATCCAGCTCGCCCGTATGGATGACGACGTTGTTGCGCAGCACGCGCACCGACGACGACCGCTTGACGATACCGTCCGTGACCATACAGCCGGCCACCGTGCCCACCTTCGGCACCTTGAAGACCTGGCGCACTTCGACCATGCCCGTGATGACTTCGCGCTTTTCCGGCGCCAGCATGCCCGACATCGCCGCCTTCACCTCATCCACAGCGTCATAGATGATGTTGTAGTAGCGGATGTCCACGCCGTTGGTCTCGGCCAGCTTGCGCGCGAGTGCATCGGCACGCGTGTTGAAGCCGATGATGACCGCCTTCGAAGCCGTTGCCAGGTTGACGTCGCTTTCGCTGATGCCACCCACGGCGGCATGCACGATCTGCACGCGCACTTCGCTCGTCGAGAGCTTGAGGAGCGCGTGAACCAGCGCTTCCTGCGAGCCCTGCACGTCGGCCTTGACGATGAGCGGCAGGTTTTGCACTTCGCCTTCGCCCATTTGCTCGAGCATGTTTTCGAGCTTCGCGGCCTGCTGCTTCGCGAGCTTCACGTCGCGGAACTTGCCTTGACGGAACATGGCGATTTCACGCGCCTTGCGCTCGTCCGGCAGCACGATGACTTCCTCGCCCGCGCCCGGCACTTCCGAAAGACCCTGGATTTCGACCGGGATCGACGGGCCGGCTTCCTTGGTCGGCTTGCCGGTTTCGTCGAGCATCGCGCGCACGCGGCCGTAGGCGCTGCCTGCCAGCACGACGTCGCCGCGATTGAGCGTGCCCGACTGGACGAGGATCGTTGCCACCGGACCCTTGCCCTTGTCGAGCTTCGCTTCGATCACGAGGCCCTTGGCCGGCGCTTCCACCGGCGCCTTCAGTTCCAGCACTTCGGCTTGCAGCAGCACGTTTTCGAGCAGGTCGTCGATACCCGCGCCGGTTTTCGCCGACACCGGCACGAACGGCGAGTCGCCGCCGTATTCTTCCGGCACGACGCCTTCCGCGACCAGTTCCTGCTTGACTCGCTCGGGATTCGCATCCGGCTTGTCGATCTTGTTGATCGCCACGACGAGCGGCACACCCGCCGCCTTCGCGTGCGAGATGGCTTCCTTCGTCTGCGGCATCACGCCGTCGTCGGCCGCCACCACCAGAATGACGATGTCGGTAGCCTTCGCGCCGCGGGCACGCATGGCCGTGAAGGCCTCGTGACCCGGCGTGTCGAGGAACGTGATGACGCCGCGCGGCGTTTCGACGTGATAAGCGCCGATGTGCTGCGTGATGCCGCCCGCTTCGCCCGCTGCGACCTTGGCGCGGCGGATGTAGTCGAGCAGCGACGTCTTGCCGTGGTCGACGTGACCCATGACCGTGACGACCGGCGGACGCGGCAGTTGCTCGGCGTCCGTCACCGTGGCCTGACCTTCGACCAGCAGCGCTTCCGGGTCGTCGAGCTTCGCGGCAACCGCACGGTGGCCGAGTTCCTCGACGATGATCATCGCCGTTTCCTGGTCGAGCATCTGGTTGATGGTGACCATCTGGCCCATCTTCATCATCACCTTGATGACTTCCGACGCCTTCACGGACATCTTGTGCGCGAGGTCGGCCACCGTGATGGTTTCCGGCACGTGAACTTCACGCACGATCGGCTCGGTCGGCGCCTGGAACGTCGAAGCGTCCTGATGGCGGCCACGGCCCTTCGGCCCGCCGCGCCAGCCGCGGTCCACGCCGCCCGACGAATCGCCGCGCGTTTTGATGCCGCGACGCTTGGACGCGTCGTCCTGCCAGCCGCCCTTGCCTGCGCCCGGCTTCTTGTTGCGGTCGCCCGCGCCCGCACCGGCGCCCGGCGCCGAGGGCGCCGCCGCCGTGGCGGGCTTCTTCGCGGCCGCGCCGGCGCCGCCGGCAGCGGGACGCGCGGGTGCGCCTTCCGGGCGCGCGGGCTTGTGCAGCGTGCCCTTCGCTTCCGCGGGCTTCGGCGCTTCGGCCGGCTTGGGCGGCTCGGGCGCCTTCACCTGCGCCTTGCGCGGCGTGTTCATCATTTCGCGAATCGCGCGTGCTTCGGCCTCGGCAGCCGCACGGCGGCGCGCGATTTCGTCTTGTTCCTTCTGTGCCTTTTCGGCGGCTTCGCGCGCGGCGGCTTCGGCCTTCTGGGCTGCTTCGCGCTGCGCGGCGCGCTCGGCGGCGGCGCGCTGTTCGTCCTGCTGGTCCTGCTGTTGCTTCACTTCTTTCGCTTCCGCTTCGGCGTTGCGCTGCGCGGCCACGGCCTGCGCGGCCAGCTCGCGAGCGGCGGTGTCCGCCGCCGCCTTCTTTTTGGCGACTTCTTCCTCGGCGCGGCGGCGCTCGGCTTCGGCAGCCTCTTCGCGCGCGCGGCGCTCGGATTCCTCGCGCGCTAGGCGCTCCTGACGCTCCTTCAGCTCCAGAGCCTGACGCTCGAGCAGCTCCGCCTCACGGCGCGCTTCTTCCTCGCGACGCTGCAATTCCGCCTCTTCGGCGGCCGCGGCTGCGTCGACTGCATGATCCGGTGCCTGTGCCTCGTCGGCATTTTCGTCGCGGCGGACGAAAGTGCGCTTCTTGCGCACCTCGACCTGAATGGTGCGAGCTTTGCCCGTCGCATCGGACTGCTTGATTTCCGACGTATGCCGTTTCGTCAGCGTGATCTTGCGCTTGTCTGCATCCGTCGAGCCGTGAGACTTGCGCAAGTGGTCGAGCAGACGCGCCTTGTCCGTTTCGGACAAGGAGTCGGCTTCGCTCGCTTTGGTGACGCCCGCCGCCTGCAACTGCTCGAGCAGCACGCCTGCAGGCATTTTCAGTTCCGCGGCAAATTGGGCTACGTTGTTACTCGCCATTCATTCCTCTTAATGCAAGGACCGATTCCTTGCGGTTGACATCGGTTCATGCGGCCGTGGGTGCCAGGCTTTCTGCCCGGCCCCGCCGCGATCAGTTCAGTGGGTCATGGTCGCTTCCTGCTCGTCGCGCCCCGATTCGCGCCTCGAAAGGCTTATTCGAACCAGTGCTCACGTGCCTTCATGATCAACGCCTTGGCGGCGTCCTCTTCCATTCCCGTCATTTCGACCAGCTCGTCCACGGCCAGCTCGGCAAGCTCGTCGCGGGTATGCACCTCGTGCTGCGCCAGTTTCGCGAGCAGGTCCGGGTCGATGCCGTCGAGACTCTTGAGGTCAAGCGCGGCGCTTTCCACCTTTTCCTCGTTCGCGATCGCCTGCGTGAGCAGCGCGTCGCGCGCGCGGTTGCGCAGCTCGTGCACGGTGTCCTCGTCGAACGCCTCGATTTCCAGCATTTCGTTGAGCGGCACGTAGGCGATCTCTTCGAGGCTCGTGAAGCCTTCGTCGATCAGGATGTCGGCGACTTCTTCGTCCACGTCGAGACGCGCCATGAACAGGTCGCGCAGCACGGTGCGCTCCTGATTCTGCTTCTGCGCGGATTCGTCCGGCGTCATGATGTTGATCTGCCAGCCGGTCAGTTCGCCGGCGAGGCGAACGTTCTGACCGCTGCGGCCGATCGCGACTGCGAGCTCGCTTTCGTCGACCACCACGTCCATCGAATGCTTTTCTTCGTCGACGACGATCGACTGGACGGCAGCCGGCGCGAGCGCGCCGATCACGAACTGGGCGGGATCTTCCGACCATAGCACGATGTCGACGTTCTCGCCACCGAGTTCGTTGCGCACGGCCTGCACGCGCGAGCCGCGAATGCCGACGCAGGTGCCGATCGGGTCGATGCGCTTGTCGTAGGCGATCACGCCGATCTTGGCGCGCACGCCCGGATCGCGCGCCGCTGCCTTGATTTCGAGCAGACCCTGCTCGATTTCCGGCACTTCCATCTCGAACAGCTTCATCAGGAACTCGGGCGCCGTGCGCGAGAGTTCGATCTGCGGGCCGCGCGCGGTGCGGTCGACCTTGGCGATCCAGGCGCGCACGCGGTCGCCCACGCGCAGGTTTTCCTTCGGAATCAACTGGTCGCGGCGCAGGAGCGCTTCGACACGGCCCGACTCGACGATGAAATTACCCTTGTCCATGCGCTTGACCGTGCCGGTCATGATGCTTTCGCCGCGCTCGAGGAAGTCGTTGAGGATCTGCTCGCGTTCGGCGTCGCGCACCTTTTGCAGGATGACCTGCTTGGCGGCCTGCGCGCCGATACGGCCGAACTCGACCGAAGGCACCGGCTGCTCGATGAAGCTGTCGATCTGCGCTTGCGGGTCCTGCTCGCGCGCCTCGAACAGCAGGATTTCCTGGTCCGGCTCCTGGAGGCCCGCTTCGTCCGGCACCACGCGCCAGCGGCGGAACGTTTCGTGTTCGCCACTTTCGCGGTCGATATGCACGCGAATGTCCGCATCCTCGTCGAAGAGTTTCTTGGACGCCGATGCAAGCGCCGCTTCAAGGGCGGCGAACACCACGTCCTTGTCGACATTTTTCTCGCGTGCCAGCGCGTCCACCAGCATCAACACTTCGCGACTCATTGTTTGCGGCTCCTAAAGTCAACTTTGGGGATAAGACGTGCTTTATCGATGTCCGCGAGCGTGAAATCGAGCATCGCGGGCCCCGTCTTCCCTTCGAATTCCAGACCGATGGTTTCGCCTTCGGGAGCATGCACGATACCCCGGTACGATTTCCGTCCGTCCAATGGCTTTTTCAACGTGATGACCGCCTCGCAGCCTGCGAAGCGTTCGAAGTCCGCCAGTTTCTTCAGCGGACGGTCGAGGCCGGGCGACGAGACTTCGAGCCGCTCGTAGTCGATGTTCTCGACCGTCAGAACGTGCTGCAGCTGACGCGTGACCTTCTCGCAGTCCTCGATTGCGATCCCCGCAGGCTGATCGATGAAGATGGTCAGCATGCCGCGCCCGGTGCGCTCGAGGTCGACCAGCTCGTAACCGAGCCCGGTGACCGTGGTTTCAATCAGTTCCGTCAGTTGCACAATGCCCACTCCAAAATTTACGCAGCGGGCCGGCAACTCCCCATTCCATGGGTTTCGCGGGCCGCGCGCCAGGTGAGCGCGCGCGCTTTCACCCTGCCAATACCTTGCACTCGGCCCCACGATGACGCACCACTTGCGGTGAAAAACCGGTTCGACGCGGATTGCGCGCTGGCAACCGCCGACAAGCTCACGAGCGGCCAATGGCAGCAGCAAGTGGCAACGACAAGTGGCCGAACCAAAAAAAAATGGGCTAGACGCCCATCTTGCCCATTCTCACCGGGTGGTCGCATCTGGGGCGCGTAAAAGCCGCACGCCCAGCGACTCCGAGATTCTAGCCTTTTTTGGACATTAACGCAAATCAAGGCCCGCGCGGGCACGGCCTTGCGGCCTTGTGCGCCCGTTCGCGCATTTATGACGCTCCGGGCTGGAATTCAAGCTTTTTCGCGGCGATTCGCGCAAATTTTCTCCGCGCGCATTCGCCAATCGACCCGCGCCGGAAAAAGCGCGCGAAAGAAAACGGCGTCTGGCGGCCTCTTCGCGAGGCCGCCAGACGCCGCTTATCCGTGGCGAAGCGTTGCGTCGTTGCGCCGCCGGCTCAGTGGCCGCGCGTGCGGTTGCGCGGCGCGCCGCGCTGACCGCCGCTGCGGTTGCCACCGGCATTGCCGCCGCCCGCGCGATTGCCGCCGGCGTTGCCGCCCGTGTTCTTGCCGCCCGGACCGCGCCGGTTGCCGTTCGCGTTGGCGTTGGCGCCGCCGCCGGGGCGCTTGCCCGCGGCCGGTGCGCGATTGCCGTCGACATCGCGGCCGCCGGCCGGACGATTCGTCGGGCGATTGCCGCCACGGCCGCCGCCGAAGCCCGAACCGAAGCCGCCCGCGCCGCTGCCCGCGCCGCTGCCCGCGCCGAAACCCGTCGCCGCACCGCGACGGCCGCCCTGGCGCGGCTGCCCCATCGCGCCGTGCGAGCTGAGCACCGGCTCGCGGTTGATGAAGCCCATCGACGTTTGCATCGGGTCCGGCTGACGGCGCTCCTGCTCCTTGCCGCCGCGACCGCCCTTCTCTTCGGCCGGCGCCTTCAGGCCGACCGCCGCCATGAGGCTGCGCACCTGGTTGTCCTCCAGTTCTTCCCAGCGGCCGCGCTTGAGGCCCTTCGGCAGCGCGATCGGGCCGTGGCGCGTGCGGATCAGGCGGCTCACCATCAGGCCGACCGCCTCGAACATACGGCGCACTTCGCGGTTGCGCCCTTCGGCGAGCGCGACGTGATACCAGTGATTCGTGCCTTCGCCGCCGCCGTCACGGATACGCAGGAAGTTCGCGGGACCGTCGTCCAGCTCGATGCCCTTGAGCAGCTTCTGGCGATTGCCCTCAGTCAGCTCGCCGACGACGCGCACCGCGTATTCGCGCTCCACGCTGTAGCGCGGGTGCATGAAACGGTTCGCGAGATCGCCCGAAGTGGTCAGCATGAGCAGACCTTCGGTGTTGAAGTCGAGACGGCCGACCGCGAGCCATTTCGCCGTCTTCATGCTCGGCAGCCGGTCGAACACCGACGCGCGGCCTTCCGGGTCGGCGTGGCTCACGATCTCGCCGGTCGGCTTGTGATAGAGCAGCACGCGCGGCGGCTTGCTGGCCAGCTTGCGCTTGATCGGCTTGCCGTTGATGCGCACCTGGTCGGTCGGCAGGATGCGCTGGCCGATATGGGCCGGCTCGCCGTTCACCGAAACGCGTCCGGCGATGATGAGCTCCTCCATGTCGCGGCGCGAGCCCATGCCCGCGTCGGCGAGCACCTTGTGCAGCTTCGGCGCGTCGTCGTCCGGGCTCAGCACGCGCTTGGGCTGCTGCGGCCGGCCGCGGCGCAGCATCGGCGCGCGCACGCCCGAACCCGTGCCGTTATCGGCGTCGAACGCGGGCGAGGTGACATAAAGGAACAGATCGTCTTGCGTCGAATCGCCGCCGGCGGCCGACGCGTCGCCACGCGCATCGCCGCGATTCTGGCCTTGCTGGCCGGGCTGATTTTTCTGGCGCTTGCTCGCGCCCTGCTGACGCGCGCCGCGACGCTCGCCCGTCGATTCGCCTTGACGGTCGCCGCGCGGCTCACGACGCGCTTCATTGCGTCCCTCGCTGCGAGCCTCACTGCGCCCCTCGGCCTGCGATTCGCCTTCCGCTGCATTCTGGCGGCGGCCCTTGCGCGCGCCGGCATCCTTGCGCGGCGTGCGCACCTGCGCGGCGATCACGCCGTCCGGCGGCATTTCCGTGGTCGCCGACGCAGCCGGGGCGTCCGCGCCGTCCGTGCCTTCGGCTTTCGCTTTCGCCCCCGCGCGGCGGCGCGCGATCAGGCTGCGCGGACCGCGGCGCAAACCGCGGCGCGGACGATCTTCGCCTTCGCCGCCCTGGGAATCTCCGCCCGGCGCGCCGCCTTCGACCTGCGACACGCGCGGTTCGTCGTCGCGCGCGGCTGACGGGCGGCGCGAGGATTCGGACGCGTCGGCCGAATCGGTATCGTGGATATCTGTCAAAACAACCTCAAAATGTCAGGTTGCGCGCCCGCTTGCGGGGCGCGTCAAAAGTGCGTGTTGCGTCAGATGCCGCGCGGGGCGGCTTCGTCGTCCGTCGTCGAGACGGGGTCGTCCTGCGCCGCGTCGCGGCGGTCTTCGTGTTCTGCGCCGGCGGCCTCGACCGCGTGCGCGGCGGAGTGCGTTTCGGCGTGAGGGCTCCGCGCCGCGGCGTCCTCGTGGGGTGCTTCGTCGTGCGCTTCCACGGCTTGAGGCAGCGCCGCGTCAAGATCGGCATCGGCCGTATTCGCAACCCGCGCGCCCGCAACGTCGTTCGCCAGATCCGCGTCCTGCGCGGCTTCGTCCGGTGCCGTCGCGCTCGACGCGACATCTTCGGCCAGTTGCGGCGTCACGCCCGCGTCGGGTGCCGCATCCGGCGCCTGCGGATCGTCGGCCTCGCCCGCTCCTGCCGATTCCACCGATTCCACCGGTCCCGCCGATTCCACCGCTTCGCTCGATTCGCCCTGCGCGGCGAACTGCGCCGCGTCGCTGTCCGGGAATTCGATCGCGTGCTGCGCCAGCAACTGCTCGCCCAACTGGTTCGACGGATCGTCGAGCGGCGGCAATTCGTCGAGCGACTTCAGACCCAGGTCGTCGAGAAATTGACGCGTGGTCGCGTACAACGCCGGGCGGCCCGGCACGTCCCGATGACCGATCACTTCGATCCAGTTGCGGTCCTCGAGCTGCTTGACCACCTGCGTGTTGACCGTGACGCCGCGAATTTCCTCGATGTCGCCGCGCGTGACCGGCTGCCGGTACGCGATGATGGCGAGCGTTTCGAGCACCGCGCGCGAATAACGCGGCGGCTTTTCGGGGTGCAGGCGGTCGAGGTAGGTCCGCATTGCCGGTTTGCTCTGGAAGCGCCAGCCGGACGCCAGCCCGACCAGTTCGACGCCGCGCCCCGACCACTCGTGCCGCAGGTCTTCGAGCAGGTTGCGAACCGTATCGGCCGATATATCGTCGGCAAACAGCTTGCGCAGATCACCGATCTTCAGCGGCTCCTGCGTGCAGATCAATGCAGTCTCGAGGACGATCTTCGCCTCTAGGGTATTCATGCAGCCAGGTCAGACCTAGTTAAGGTAAATCAGGTTCAAGGAACCGGATCAGACAGACGAAAGACGATATGGAACTGGAGACGCGCTCGCCCGATTCTGATCGGTCATATTGATGGGAGCACGCACCGGGGGGCCGCTAGACAACACATGCGCAGGCAAGAGCCAGACCCAGCCGGACGGAGCAGCGAAAGATCCCGTAGGGATTCGCGTGACTGAGCGCCATATTACGCAAAAACGCGGGGTGCGTAAAGCAGCATGTCCGGGCTTCACCTCAACGGGCGCAGCCCGCACCGCGGCGGGGCAAAACGCCCTCAACGCGCGCCGTTTGCCTCGAGATAGCGCGCGAGCCGCGCCACGCCCGCGTCGAGCCGCGCCGGATCGCACGCATAGCACCAGCGCACGAAGCCCTCGCCCTCGGCGCCGAAAGCGCTGCCCGGCGCGAGACCCAGACCCGCGTCGCGCACCAGCGCCTTGCACAGGTCGAGGCTGCGCGCCGCGCCCGGCAGCCGGAAAAAGAGATACATGGCGCCGGGCGGCGCCTTGACGTCGACGCCCGGCAGCTTCGCGAGCGCCGCCGCAAGATGGTCGCGCGACGCGCGCAGGTCGGCGACCAGCGCGCGCGTGAACGGCTCGCCCTGCTCCACGGCCGCGATGCCCGCCTGCTGCACGAACGACGGCGCGCACGACGTGTTGTACTCCACCAGCTTGCCGAGATCGTCGGTGAGCGCGCGCGGCACGACCATCCAGCCGAGCCGCCAGCCCGTCATGAGCCACGCCTTCGAGAACGAATTCACGCAGATCAGGCGTTCGTCGCGCGCGGCCAGATCGAGGAACGAAGGCGCGCTGCGCTCGCCCGCCGCACCGTAGTAAAGGCGCTCGTACACTTCGTCGGCGACGATCCAGATGCCGTGGCGGCGGCAATGCGCGAGCACCGCGCGCTGCTCGTCGCGCGTCATCACCCAGCCGGTCGGGTTGTTCGGCGAATTGATCATCAGCAGTTTCGTGCCCGGCACGAGCGCCGCCAGCAGACGGTCGAGATCGAGCGCCCAGCCGCGTTCGCCGTATTCGAGCGCCACCGTTTCGACCGTCGCGCCCAGAATCTTCGGAATCTCGACGAGATTGGGCCATAGCGGCGTCACCGCCACCGCGCGGTCGCCCGCGCCCACCACGAGTTGCGCCGCCAGCATCAGCGCGTTCACGCCGGCGCTCGTCACCGCGATGTGTTCCATCGGCGTCGCGCCGTGCAACTCGCTCACGTAGCGTGCGAGCGACTCGCGCAGCGGCGCGATGCCGAGGTTGTGCGTGTAGAACGTGTCGCCGCGCCCGAGCGCCTCGGCGGCGGCCTCGCGAATGAACGGCGGCGTCACCCGGTCCGACTCGCCGAACCAGAACGGCAGCACGTCGGGCACGCCGAAGCCCGCGTTGGCCACTTCGCGGATCTGCGAGGCGCGCAGCGCGCGCACGGCCGCACGCGCGCCGGCTGCGGCTTCGCCGCGCGGTTCTATCGGCCATTCGGACGACACGGAAACGGGGGACGACGGATCGAGATCGTTCATCGAATTTCGCGGACGGCGCAAAGTGTGGGAAAACGCAAAGTGTAGCCGTGAAGCTGTGGCCGTGAAGCTGTAGCCGTGAAGCGCGGCGCGCGGCCCGGCGCGCTCGGGGCAAGGGCCGCCGGCCAATGCGGGTAAGCGCGCGCAAACGCGCTAGCGCCCCGCCTCGGGCCGCCCGGCGAGCTGGCGGATCAGCGACCAGACGGCTTCCGCCGCCGGCGAAAGCGAGCGGTCGCGCCGGCGCACGAGTTCGACGGTGCGCTCGGCGCGCGGCACGAGCGGACGCGCCAGCAGCGACGCGCCCGCCGGCACCGGCAGCGCGAGCCAGGGCAGCACGCTGATGCCGACGCCCGCCTCGACGAGCCCGAACACCGTCGCCGGATGGCCCAACTCCTGCACGACCCGCGCGCGCACGCCCTGCTCCGCCATCACCGCGTCGATGAGCGGCCGGCTGCCCGACGCGTGATCGAGCATCACGAGCCGTTCGCCATCGAGCGCCTTCCATTCCACCTGCTCGCGCGCCGCCAGCGGATGATCGTCGCGCGTCACCACGCAAAACGAATCGGTGGTCAGGCATTCCGTTTCGAGATCCTCGGCAGCAAAGGGCCCGATGATGACGCCGAAATCCACTTCGCCGAGACGGATCTTGCGCACCACGTCGCTCTGCACGTCGTCGCGCAGGCCGAGCGTGATGTAGGGAAACTGCCGCCCGCTCGCCGCCACGACCTCGGGCATGAGGCGGCACGCCACGGTCGGGCTCGCCGCCACCACGACGCGCCCGCGCCGCTGTTCGCCGATCTCGCGAATCTCGCGCAGCGCGTCGTCGAGATCGCTGATGAGCCGCGGAATGCTCGCGATCAGGTTCGCGCCCACGTCGGTGAGTTGGACCTCGCGCGTCGTGCGATCGACGAGCTTTACGCCGATTTCCGTCTCCAGTTCGCGCACGCAGCGGCTTACCGCCGACTGCGTGAGTCCGATCTCGTCGCCGGCGCGGCTGAAGCTCTGCAATCGCGCGACTTCGATGAACACCCGTAGCTGCCGCAGCGTTACATTCATCCGAATCCCTCATGAATCAATCAATTTCATGCGCAATTTTATGCGATTTGGGGCTTTCCGAATGCGCTATTTCAAGTGTTACAGCAATGTGAATCGTCCGCGCAATTGTTCGCCGCAATGCAGCAATAAGGCGCAAACGCACGGCTGGCGGGCCTCTTTGCACAAGATTGGTGATTCTCCCGATTTTCTCGACAACAGTTTTCGAGTCTTATACGCCCCTGGCAATCTCCCGCGCGGGCTTGGCGCCACGCGGCTTCAAGACGACGACGTGCAAGCTGGCATGGTTCTCGCATTACAGCCTGCACAGGTTCGGTGGACGCCCCGGAAGCAGGAAATCCGGTTAGACCTTCCGATCCCGCCTGGACTTTGGCATCCGGCCACGAGTTCATGAAGAGTGCGCAGCGCGGGGCAGCGCACCGGAGATAGCTTCGCTGAGGTGAAACATGATGCTGTTCGACGATTTGAGAGACAACGAATGGGCGCTGGTCGAGGCTTTGTTCTGTGCCGAACCGGCACGGAGCGAGCGGCGCGGACGGCCTCGCGTCGAAGCGCGTGCTGTGGTCAACGCGGTGCTCTGGGTGCTTTCGACGGGTGAAGGCTGGTCCAAGCTGCCGGGCCGCTATCCGTCGCCGCCGACCTGCCGCCGCCGTTTCGACGAATGGCAGGCGGACGGCACGCTCGCCGAGATCGTCAAGCGACTGGGCTCGAACGGGCGCGAAATTTCGCTGCGCGGCCGCATCGGCGCGACGGCGACCAAGCCGCCCGCGCCGCCGAGCCGCGACCGTCTGCGCGGCGCATTCTGGACCAACCCGGAATCGTGGCGCGCGCCGGTCAAGATGGCCTGAGCGTTCGTTCTGTCTCGCAATCTATCCTGACTGACCCTGCCTGCCGGGCGCCGTGCGCGCCCGGCGCGGCAACCCGCCCAAGCCGCACCTCGCGGCGAACTCGCCGCCTCTGCGGCCTTCGCGGCGCGTCTTCCGCGCCTGTGCGCGTCTCCCGCCTGGTATTCGCCTGGTATTCGCCTCGTTCTCGCCTTGTATTTCCGCCCGCTTTCGACGGACCATTCCGGTGCATGCCGGTCGTCATTTAAGTGCGCACGCAACGTGTTTTAGCCAGCGGCGATACATCTCTTTACGAAAATTTACAGCGCGCTTTCGTTCGGACGCTTAGCTTAGAACCATGTCCATTAACGTCAATATTCGGTATTGACGGGAAGCCGCCATGAAATCCATGAATCTGCTCATTCGGGGCGTCATGGTTTCGCTGTCAGCCCTTCTTTTTTTCGCGCCGACGGCGTCGTTCGTCTCCTTTAGCGCTGCGGCCCAACCGCCGCACGCAAGCGTGCCGAGCTGGTCGATGTCCCCGACAGCCATGTCCCGCGCGGGCCGCGACTGGCCGCCGGCCACGCAGTCCGCCGACGCGGGAAATCCGCCCGTGCCGCGCGGCGATCTGCGCGGCGATATCGCCGACAATGCGCGACGCAGCGCACCTGCGCGCCCCGAACCGACACAGCGCCGCTGACACGCGGCCATCAATCCGCGAGGGGGCCGCCGTCCCGGTCGTCTTCGACCGTCCGTTTGGTAAGCGCTGAATAAGAAGGTGCGAAATAAGGTGACCAAAACATCGACCGAAACGTCATTGTTAAGTCGTACCGAACGATGCCGCCAGGCGCGCTGCCTGGCACATACCCTGCCTTGGGGAACCACTGCGCGATATCGGCGGTCTATCTATTCGCCATCAAGCACAGCGTGGCAGCAGTAAATCCGGTAAGCCCGTATTTCGATACGGGCTTTTTTTTGCGGAAACGGCGCGCGTGACGGCTAATTCGCCTCGAGACCCGCTTGCGCGGCCGGTTCGGCCACATAATCGGCGATGCGCTGCGTGCTCCACTGCTGCAAGGCGCGCTCCTCGCGCGCGAGCCGGTTGAATTCGGCACGCCCGCGGTCGGTAAGCACGGCAATGTCCACGGGCGCGTGAAAACCCGGTGCGGGCGCGACCGTGCGCTGCCTCACGATGTCCATGAGGCCGAGATTGCGCAAATACTGGAACACTTTCGGAACGCGCGCCCACGGCACCTGACGATACTGCACGCGCCGAAGCGCTTCGAGTACTGCTTCGTTGGAATACGTGGTCATCTCACTTCTTTCTTAAAATGCAGACCTGCTATTGTTGCGCCTGCGCACTCGCAGACGCAGCACAGGCATGTGCCGCTAAGCCTCCAACACGGCGGGCCTGCACGTTCGGCGCTCGCAATGCGCGGCGCTGAAGCGGCAGGTGAAATCCGGGCCCCGTGAGAAGCGCAATCTCCGCTTCCCGCGCGGCCACCGCAACGCCACGCTCGCGGCGCAAAGGCGGTCGGACGCGCTTTCTCCCGAAAACAATACGTTACCTCATTCAAATTGATTCTAATCGTTTTGTTTGCGCTATTTATTGCGCTGGGCGTGCTGTGGCGCAGCGCGCGCTGGCGTGTCGCAGGCGGCGCGGCGGCCTTGTTCTGGCTGCTCGCGGCCGGCTGGCTGAGCGGCGCGCTGCTCGACCTGGCCCAGCCGCCCATCTATCGCACTCCGTACGATCGCGGTCGGGCCGCACTTCCCGCCTTGCCGTTCAGCGCTCATACGGCGATTGTGATGCTCGGCGGCGGCACCGACTATGTCGACGGCAAGCTCGTGCCGAAAGACGACGTCTACGCGCGCATCGCGCTCGCTTCCCGGCTTTATGCGCAATGCGCGCAGGCGGGCGGCGCGTGTCGCGTGATCGTGAGCGGCGGCAATCCGCAGCACCATGAACGCGCCGAAGCCGACACCTATGCGCCGTGGCTGCTCGCCGCGGGCGTGCCGCGCGACGCGCTCGTTCTCGAAAACGAAAGCCTCACCACCTGGCAGAACGCGCGTAACGTGGCGGCGCTCGTGCATCGCCGGCACGACGAAGCCCTCGTGCTCGTGACCTCGGCCTATCACATGCCGCGCGCCATGCTCGATTTTCACCGCTTCGAGATGGCCCCGCTGCCCGCGGTATCGAATGTGCGCCACGTAAAGCGCGGCTTGCTGCCGCGCTGGCGCAATCTCGTCGCGGCCGAGACGGCGCTGCATGAGTTGATCGGCATCGCTCAGTTTTATGTCTATCGAATGATTGGATGGTTTTAGCGTGACAGATACGCGACAGCAGATGTAACGGTGTGTAACAGGCGGCCGCGCACCTTACGCGATGTCATCTGGCGCGACTATTTGATCGTTAGAATGACGTGTCCATCCTGCTTGGACAGGTACAGGCTGGGTCCATAAACCGCTCCTTCGGAGGTAGAGATGAAAAAAGTGTCCCTCGCAGTCCTGATTTCACTTTCCGCATTGACGGGCGCGGCCTACGCGCAGTCGGACAACGGCGTCACCATGAGCACCGATCCGGCGAAAGCCGCCGACGTCGAGCAACGCGCGCAGGACTTGCAGCAGCGTCAGCAGGCGTCCATGTCGACGCAGCAGGAAATGCCCATGAAGCATCACAAGTCGGGCCATCCCCATCACAAGAAGGCCGCGCAATAAGTTTGCGGGCCTCGCGCGAGGCGGCGAGAATGGGCGCGGCATGCCGCCCTGCACCGCCGCCTCGCGTCGTCATGGAAAGCCGATGCCGGATCACACCGGCGTCGGCTTTTTTTATTGGCCCGAAGCTGCCGGTTTAGCCGCCGCATCAACCACCCGCTACGGCGAGCGACGCGCGGGACGCCTTGCTGCGGCTCAGGCGCGGTATGCTAAAGTCGCGCACCTCGAAATGACGCAGTGAAGTGACTCGGCGTCGCGTACCCACCTTGAGCGCGCCTCGCGCGGAGAATCCCCATGAGCAATATCCAGCTCGATATCGAATGGACCGAAGCGGCTTCCCGCAAGATCGAAAAACTGATGCCGCGCGGCGGCAATCAGGACGCGTATCTCGCGCTGCCGCCCATCGAATGCCTGCCGATGGAAGGCGACGTGCTGTTTCTCGGGCCGGCCGGCAAGCAGCAGCCGTTCATCGTCGCGGAACGCCAGTACCATCACGAAGGCGACGCCGACTGGACCATCATCCTGATCCTCGACGTACCCGACACGCGTCATTGAGCGCCGCACGGCGCCTTCCGCGCTGTTGACCTGGCGGGCGCGCGCCGCGCCCGCTGCGTCATCCGACCGTTGCCGAACGGCCGATCTCACTTGATCGTTTTCACTCCGTGCGCTCCGTGCGTTTCGGCGCGATCCGCTTTGTGAGCCGCGTTACGCGCTCACCGCGCGCGGCCCGCGCCGCCTCGCGCTCCCGGCGCTTGATGAACGCGAAGCGCCGCGCTTCGCTCGCATCGCGATGCGGTTCGCGCCGCTCGGTATCGCCGCGCCGTGCGAACGCCGGGCGTGCGCGCAACGCAAGTTTCGAGCTGGCCGGCTTCGCCGCCACCATCGCCACGCAGCGGCTTCCGCCATCCCGCACGCTTCTTTCGCCGACGATAGGGCGCGCGGCGGGTATATCGCGTGCGTGAGCGTCGTCGAGTCGGGGCGTGGCGTCGCGTTGTGTGGCCTCGGCCACGCCCGGCTTGCACCCGGGTTGCCTACACTGGAAGACCCCCTTCACCGCGCACCGAGCCATGCCGAATTCCACCGCGAAGGCCAGCGAGAGCGAGAGCGATCCCGAGCCCACGGCGCCCGCGAGCCTGCCCGACCGGCTGGAGCCGCGCGACGGCGGCTTTCGCGCAGCGTGGCGCGGCCATACGCTCGAAAGCGCTTTTCAGCCGGTGCTGTCGATCACGCATCAGCGCGTGGTCGGCTACGAGGCGCTGTTGCGCGTGACCGATGCGGCGGGCAGACCGGTCGCGCCCGACGCCTTGTTCGCCGCCACCCAGGGCGAGGACGCGCAGCAACTCGACGAACTCGCGCGCTGCCTGCATCTGGCGAATTTCGTCGCGCAAAACGTGCAAACCGGCTGGCTGTTCCTGAACACGCTGCCGCGCAGCGCGCGCGCCGCCGATCCCGCGCAGGCCGCCATCGACGGCCTGTGCCGGCATTTCGACTTTCCGCACGAACGCGTCGTGATCGAAGTGCTGGAGCAGCGCGGCGGCGACGAGCCCGGCTCGTTCGTCGACGAACGTCCGCCCGCGGGCGCGCGCGATTTTCTCGTCGCGCTCGACGACTTCGGCGCGGGCTTCTCCAATTTCGACCGCGTCTGGCGCTACCGGCCCGATATCGTCAAGCTCGACCGCTCGCTCGTCGCGCGCGCGGCCACCGACGAAAGCAACGTGGCCTTCATCGCCGAACTCGTCTCGATCCTGCATCACGCGGGCACGATGGTGCTCGCCGAGGGCGTCGAAACCGAGGCGCAACTGATGGAACTGATGCAGGCCGACGTCGACCTCGTGCAAGGTTTCTGGTTCGGCGAACCCGACGCTTCGGTGCGCGTGGCGAGCGCGAACGCCCCGGCGCTCGCGCAGACGATGTGGCGGCGCTTCGCCGAGTATCGGCGGCGCAGCGAAGTGCTCGAGCGGATCAACTTCGGCTCGCTCTCGCACGCGATGTTGCGCGGCGCGCGCGTGCTCACGCAAGGCGGCACGCTCGAAGCGGCGGCCGCGGCGATTTTTCGCGACACCCGCGCCTTGCGCGTGTTCGGCGCGAACGAGCAAGGCGAGCAGCACGCGCCGTCGATCGCCGCGCCCGGAGTCGGACCGCCCGCGCGCCTCGCGCCGTTTTATCCCGACACCGACAGCAACTGGTCGCGCCGCGAATACTTTCGCCGCGCACTGGCGGCGCCCGGGCGCGTCGCGGTCATGGGTCCGCACTACTCGCTCAACGACGGCGAACTGTGCTACACCGCCGCCATCGCGCTCGACTTCGGCGGCGCCACGCACGTCCTCTGCGCCGACTTTCCGCCCGAGCACGGCCCGCGCGAGCGGCCGCGCCGCCGCACCGAGGACTGACCCGGCGCCGCGAAGCTGGCGCAATGCCATGCGCGTCCCGCAGCGAAACGGGCTCGCCTTATTCGGAAACGGGCTCGCCCTATTCGGTCACGCGCCGGCGCCCCGCCTTCGTCTCGCTGTTGCGCGCCTTCGTGTCGAGCCGCCGCAATCGCGAAGCGCGCGTGGGGCGCGTCGCCACGCGCGCCTTGCGCGTCACGCTCACGCTATCGACGAGTTCCTCCAGCCGCGCAAGCGCCGCGACGCGGTTCTGCTCCTGGGTGCGATATTCCTGCGCCTTGATGACGACGACGCCTTCGCTCGTGATGCGCCGGTCCGAAAGCGCGAGCAGACGCATCTTGAGCACCTCGGGCAGCGACGACGCGCGAATGTCGAAACGCAGATGAATCGCGCTCGACACCTTGTTGACGTTTTGCCCGCCCGCGCCTTGCGCGCGGACGGCGACGAGTTCGACTTCGTGCAAAGCGATAGGCGCGCGGTGTGTCATATCGGCGAAGAAAACGGGCTGAAGCGACCTCGTAAAGCCGCATGAAAGAAAATGGCTGCCAGGCCACGCAACAACGCCAGAGTGTCGCACATCGCGCGCGGCGCATCGCATGCCGCTTCCTGTTCTCACACTGCGCGGGCACGCGAAATGCGATTTCCCGCGCTTCGATGCGGCCGCGCCCGCGGCCCGTTTGCCGGGACGCCGCGCTTGAACCATAATTTTCACAACCCGTTCGTTGGAGTTCGCATCCCATGAAGCTGCGTCCAGCATTCGTCGCCGAACTGGCGGTCAATCTGCTGCTGCCCTGGGTCGCCTATCGTCTCGCTCAACCGCATTGGGGCGAGATCGGCGGCCTGATCGCCTCCGCCATTCCGCCGCTCGCGTGGAGCATCGTCGAACTCGTGCGCTTTCGGCGCATCGACGCGCTTTCCGCCGTCATCCTGCTCGGCATCGTGCTCTCGCTGCTCGCCATGGCGTTCGGCGGCGGCACGCGCGCGTTGCTGATGCGCGAAAGCCTCGCTTCGGGCGCGATCGGCGTGGTGTTTCTCGGCTCGCTGTTCGCCAGGCGGCCCATCGTGTTTTATCTGACACGCGCAACGGTCGCGCGCGAGACGCGCGAAGGCGTGGCACGGCTCGAACTACTGTGGAGCGAAAACCGCAGTTTCGGCGCGGCGATGCGGTTGCTCACGCTGGTCTGGGGCACGGGTCTCGTCGCCGATGCGGCGCTGCGCACGTATCTCGCCGCCACCTGGCCGATCGAGCGCTTTCTCGTCGTCTCGCCCCTGCTCGGCTACGGCGTGTTCGGCGCGCTGATGGCATGGACCTTCTGGTATCGCACGCGCATGCGGCGCATCGACGGCACGCACGGGCTGCTCGGCGACGCTTCGACGCTCAGCGTGGATTGAGGCGCGCGCCGCGCCGGCGCGCACGGGAAACTCCGCAATGCCGGTACGGTCAGATCGCGCCCGAAATCAGTTAGACTCACCGCCACATTCCGCGGCGTTGGGTCCGCTCTCGAACCTCCCGTCAGTCGATGCGCTATTCGGTAGAAATCAGGAAATTCCTCTATAGCCAGTACTTCTACGGCGGTCTGCGCATCGCAGTCGGCATCTCGCTTCCGGCTGTGCTCTGCCTCTTCGTGCTGGACAAGAGCGATCTGGGCTTCACGATCGCCACCGGCGCGCTCGGCGCGTGCGTCGTCGACATGCCAGGCCCGCTCAAGTACAAGCGCAACGAAATGCTCGCGTGCAGCGTGATCGGGTTTTTATCCGCTTACGCGACCGGGCTCGCCACGGTCAATCCGGTCGCGCTCTGGGCGACGGTCGTGCCGCTCACCTTCGTGCTCTCGCTGATCGTCGTCTACGGCAATCGCTGGCCGCAAATCAGCTTCGCCACGCTGTTCATGATGGTGATGACGCTCGAGGAGCATTTCACGCCGCATCAGGCGCTCGTCAATGCGTTGTGGATTCTGCTGGGCGGCCTCTGGTACACGGCGTGGTCCACGCTCGTGAGCCGGCTCATGCTCGATCGCATCGAGCAGCAGGCGCTCGCCGAAAGCGTGTTCGCCTGCGCCGACTACCTGCTCGCGCGCGCGCAGTTCTTCGATCTCGACAACGATCTCGACGAGTGCTACCGCAATCTCGTCGCGAAACAGATCGCGGCGGTCGAGCGCCAGGACGCCGCGCGCGATATCGTGCTGCGCAATCTGCCGCAACTGAAAAGCGGCCGCGTGGACGCGCGCCGCGCGATGCACTTCAACCTCTTCATCAACACGGTCGACCTGCACGAGCTGTTCGTGGGCGCGCATACCGATTACCCGCTCGTGCGCAACACGTTCGGCGGCTCCGACCTGCTCGTGTTCTATCGCGACCTGATCCGCAAGGCCGCCGCCGATCTCGAGGACATCGGCCTTGCCGTGCTGCAAAACGAAGCGCCGCGCGCGAGCGTGAACGTGAAGGCCGAACTGCGCGCGATCGAATACGAACTCGAACAGTTGCGCAAACGCGATCTCGCCGCCAGCGATCCCGAAGCGTATGCGGCGATTTCGGCGTCGTTCCGGCGCATCTGGAGCGCGACGCGCCTGATCGACCGCATGCGCCGCAGCCTCACGAGCGAAATGCCGACGACGGAAACCGAGCTGCGCATCGACGAAGCCCTCACGCGTTTCGTCACGAGCCGCCGCGTGCCCTTTCTGCAAATCTTCTCGAATCTCACGATGGCCTCGCCGAGCTTTCGCCACGCGCTGCGCGTGACGATCGCGGTGGCCGTGGGCTTCTGGCTCGGCCGCCTGCTGCCGCTCACGAACGCGTACTGGATCGTGATGACGAGCATCATCATTCTCAAGCCCGGCTACTCGCTCACGCGCCAGCGCAACGCGCAGCGTATCGTCGGCACGCTGATCGGCTGCGTGGCGAGCATCGCGCTCATCCTGCTCGTGAAAGAGCCGCTCGTGCTGCTCGTGTCGATGTTCGCGGCGATGGTGATGAGCTACAGCCTGCTGCTGTTCAACTACACGGCAAGCGTGGTGTTCACGTCGTCCTATGTGCTGCTGATGTTCCATCTGCTCGCGCCGGGCAGCATGCGCATCATCGGCGAGCGCGCCATCGACACCGTGATCGGCTGCATGATCGCCATCGGCGCAAGCCATCTGTTCCCGTACTGGGAATACCGGCTGATGGGCAAGCTCGTACACGACATGATCGCGGCCACGCGCGGTTATCTGGAAGCCAGCTGGTGGTGGAGCGGCCGCACGAACGCGCCGCAGCCGGCGTTCGCGGGCGGCGGCGCGCGCCCCGAAGCCGGCGCGCCGCCCGACATCGCGACGCTCACCGAAGCCGGCGCGCGGGTGAGCGCGCATGCCACGGCGAATGCACGCGCCGATGCCCCCGTCAACACGCCAGCCCACGCCCCTGCCCATGCCAATACGCGCACCGAGGCGGCGGCACCGGACTCCGACGTCCCGGCCGCCTCAGCCGCCCCGGCCGCCTCAGCCGCCCCGGCCACGATGGCGAGCGCCTCCGCCGACGCCGCGAGCGTCGCGAGCGAAATCGCCGCGGCGCAGGCAGCGCCTTCGCAGCATCCGCACGTCGCGCCGAGCGCGCCCGGCGTCGCGGCCGTCGGTTCGAAAGCCGCCGCGCAAGCCGCCGCCACG
Organism: Paraburkholderia sp. J41; assembly: GCF_905220235.1. Taxonomy (NCBI): domain Bacteria; kingdom Pseudomonadati; phylum Pseudomonadota; class Betaproteobacteria; order Burkholderiales; family Burkholderiaceae; genus Paraburkholderia; species Paraburkholderia sp. J41. The sequence goes on from NZ_CAJMZE010000002.1 coordinate 302,577, forward strand.
GCGGGCGCGAGCGCCGCCGTGCCGTCGCTCGCGCGCGACTTCCGCTATCGGCTCGCGCGCAAGAACGTACACGTGGCGTTCGCGAACCTCGGCCAGGCGTTCCAGCGCATGATGCTCGAACCGAAGGCGGCGCAGAAGTTCGTGCCCGAACTCAACGACCTGCTCGTGCGCAGCCACGTGCTCGCTTCGCAGATCACGGCCACCGCGCCGCTACTGCGCAGCACGAAGCAAGCCGGCGAAAGCGCGCCGAATCTCGACGCGCTCGAACGCGCGCTTTCCTGCGTGCGCGAGAACCTGGTGGCCGCCGAAGCGGGCACGCCCGCTCCCGCCGAGCAGGCCGACATCACGAAGCAGCTCACGCGCGACCTCGACGCCATGGTCGTGCAGGCCGAGCGCGCGACCGGCACCGCGAGCGACCTCGTGCAAGAACTGAAACTGCTCGCGCATCAGTGCAAGCAGATGATTGCGGCGTCGTGGCTCATTCGCAAGGACGCGAGCCTGATCCGGCTGCCGGAGGCATGAAGCGCGGCGCCGCGCGCGGAACGCGTTATTGCGTGGCGCTGCCGGCCTGCGAAGCCGGCGCGCTGGCCGTGGCGGACGTGGAACCGGCGCGCGCCGCGCCCACGGTTTCGTCGTATTCGCGCTTGCTGCGCAGTGCGTTGAACAGCACGGTGCCGATCACGACCAGCACCACGACCACGATCAACACGCCCACGCCAAAGACGGGATTTTTCCTGCGCGCTTTTCTGGGCGATTCGTTCATCGGTCGTGCCCGGCCCGCAGGCGAACGGTGAGAGGAACGCGCATTCTACGCCGCCCCGCCTTGCAGACGGCTTGCGCCGCGCGCCCTCGGTCCGCTTCGCGCGGTCGGCGCATTTATGCGCCGCTGCGCACCGGGAGCGCCGTCGAATACTTGATCTGCTCCATGGCGAAGCTCGAACTCACGTCGAAAAGCGGCACGCTGCGGATCAACTGCTTGTAGACGCGGTCGTAATCGTCGATATCGGTGACGACGATGCGCAGCAGGTAATCGGTCTCGCCGCTCATGCGGTAAGCCTCGACAATCTCGGGAATCTCGCGCACGGCGCGCGTGAAATTCTGCGCCCAGGCTTCCGTGTGCTCGTTGGTGCGCACCGCGACGAACACCGTGGTGCCGACGCCCAGCTTGCGCGGATCGCACAACGCCACCTGCGCGCGAATCACCCCCGTTTCCTTCAGGCGCTGGACGCGTTTCCAGCACGGCGTTTGCGAAAGGTTCACGCGCTGCGCGAGTTCGGCGACCGGCGTGGTGGCGTCCTGCTGAAGCAACTCGACGAGCTTCCTGTCGATGAGATCCATTTTCATCCCTCCCGATTCATAGAAATTTATTCTATACGATAGGGACTTTGAGAGAATAATTTGAAAGCGATTTCTTGCGTCGAAGCGGTATAACTTTAGTCTGCCGAACGAGAGAAACGCGATCATGAACGCCCTTGCCGAAGCCGCGCTGCTGCGCGCCGCCACAACCGATAGCCGTAACGACAGCCACGACGCCAGCGACAACCACGGCGACAACGGCGGCGACAACTACTGCTCCCGCCACGGCGACAGCGCCCACGCGCGCGTCCTCGCACGCCTGTGCGCCGCCGTCGACGCCGCCTTGACAGCCTGCACGACACCCGGCGACCCGTCGCGCTGCCCAAGCTTCGCACGCGACGTGCGCGCCGCTCTGGCCCGCGCAATCGCCGAGCCGGCGCTCATCGAGGCCGCGCACCGCGAGGGCGGCGCGCAAAGCTATCGCCGGCATCTGCTCGCGGCATGCCCTTGCGGCCACTACGCGGTCGCCGCGCTGGTCTGGCAGCCGGGGCACGCGAGCCCGGTTCACGCGCACCACACCTGGTGCGGCTACGCCGTACACGAAGGCACGCTCAACGAAACGCTCTACGCATGGGACAGCGCGCACGAGGGCGCCCGCGCCGTGCGCACGCAGCGGCGCGCAAGCGGCGACGTGGCCTTCGGTGGACGCGGACGCGCCAACATCCACCGGCTCTCGAACGACAGCGGCCAACCCGCGATTTCGCTGCATGTGTACGGCGTGGCGGCGGACGGCATCGCGACCCGCGTCAACGACATCCTGCCGCTCGCAAGATCGCTTGCGACGGTCTGAGGCGTCGTGCGCGGCTCAGGTTTTGCCGCCCGCCGTGGGAATCTGCGGCGGCGCGCCTTCGGGCCCGGCGGTGGGCGGCGGCGCGGGACGCGGCGCGTGCGAGGCGTCGCGCGTGACGGCCCGCGTTTGCCGATCGTCGCGCACGGGCGCAGGCGCGGGTTCGTACTCGTGCGTGGCAGCGAGCGCCTCGCCGCGACCGTCGCGCTCGTCGAATTCGTGCGATTCATGCGATTCGCGTGATGCCCGCGGCTCGTGCCGCTCGTCCGCTTCGTGCGCGGCGTGCGGCGCTTCGTCGCCCTCGCCGCGCGGCGCCGACATATGCACGCGCATCTGCGGCACCGGAATCTCGATGCCCGCTTCGTCCATATGACGCTTCAGGCGCGCATTGAACGCGCGCGCCACGCTCCACTGCTGAAGCGGCCGGGTCTTGATCTGCCCTTTCACGACCATCCAGTTCGGATCGAAACGATCGAGGCCCCACACTTCCACCGGCCCGAGAATCTCGCGCCGGTAACGAAAATCGGCAACCAGTTCGGCGCCGGTTTCGCGAATCATGCGCGTGACCGTGTCGAGATCGACGTGGAACGGCACGCGCACCTCGAACACCGCGAACGCGAAATCGCGCGAGAGATTCTTCACGATCTTGATCTGCGAAAACGGAATTGCGTGAATCGCGCCCTGTCCGTCGCGCAGCCGCACCGTGCGTATCGACAAATGCTCGACGGTGCCGGCGTGGCCGTTGTCCAGATCGATCCAGTCGCCCACTGAAATCGTCTCTTCGATGATGATGAACAGCCCCGTGATGAGGTCGGTTACGAGCGACTGCGCGCCGAACCCGATCGCGAGGCCGATCACGCCGGCGCCCGCGAGCAGCGGCGTCACGTTGATGCCGAGATTGGCCGCCGTGACGATGCCCGCGACGGTGAGAATCGACACGAGCACGGCGTTGCGCACGAGCGGCAGCATGGTGCGCGCGCGCGTGCTGGGCGCGCGGCCCTTGGTGCGCGGGCCGCTCGGATTGAGCGCTTCGAGAATGGCCGTATCGACCACGATCCACACGAGCCACGCGAGAAAAACAGTGGCGAAGATCGCGAAGATCGCGTGCGCGATGCCGCGCGCCGCCACGCTCGCCTCGATGATCGCCGCGAGCGAAATGTCCCAGAGGCGCGCGCAGAACTCGAAATACGCGAGCCAGACGAACAGCACGAGCAGCGTGCCCGCAAAGCGCAGCAGGCGGCGCAGATACGGCGAGCGGCGCCGCACGCGCGTGGGGTCGGGCCGCGTGATGCGGAACACGACCGCCGAAAGGAAGAACGCGAGCACGAGCAGCAGCGCCGTGACCACCGAAATCTGCAACACGTTTTCGCGCGCGCCGATGCCGCCCACCGTTGCCGCGATCGACGCCGCCGCGAGCAGCAGCATCGGCAGTTGCCAGAGCGAGGCCAGCACGTCGAGCACCTCGGTGAGCGCCTTGTGGCCGTGGCGCAGCGAGTAGCTGCGATTGCGGATCAGATGCGCGACGGGCCGCCGGAACGCGATCGCGAAGTAGCCGGTGAGCACGGCCGCGGACATGTTCGCGAACGTGCTCACGAGCGCCGCGAGATTCGGGCCGAGCTGATGCGCGACGTCGACGTTCTGCGCGGCGTCGCCGAGCGCGGCCAGCACGCCGATGGCGAACAGCAGGCGGCGCGACTGCCCGATCAGTTCGCGCACCGCCGCGCGCCGGTGCCCCGAGCCGAACAGCGAAAACATGATGAGACAGATCGACGAAAACAGGGCGCCGGCGACGATCGCGTAGGCGATCACCACGCCAAGCGTGCGCCCAAGCGCTTGCGGCAACGCGCGCTCGACGACCAGCGCGCCGACGAACGCGACGATCCAGGGCGCCGCGCGATGCGAGACGAAGATCAGCAGTTCGATCGTGCGCGGATTGGGCCGCAAGCCCACCGCCACTTCGAAGCGCCGCAACAGGCGCCGCTCGAGCCAGCGCAGGATGGCCGCGCACGCGCCCCAGCCCACCAGCATGGCAAAGAGGTCGAACACGATGCGGCCGGGCGTTTCGCCCTCGCCGCCCGCCGCGATCGTGTAAAGCTCGTAGGCCGCCGAGCGGAACCGCCCGGCCCAGTAATGCAGCGGACTGCGGCCGCGGCGCGCATCGGCTTCGACCGAAGCCAGCCCCGAGGCGATCGCGCCGAGCAGGCCCGAAGTCGCCGCCGCGCCCGAAGCCGGCGCGGGCGCGGCGTTCTGCGAAACGTCACGCAACTTCTTGAGCTGATTGAGCAGCGCGGTGCGCTGGCGTTCGTTGTCGAGCGTGGCGATCACGCTGTCGAGCGAGCGCGCGAATTCGGCCTGGCTCGCGGGCGACGGCGCCGAAGCGGCCTGCGCAGCCGATGCCGCCGAAGCGCTCGCGGGCGCGCCGGTGATGACGCTCTTGAGCGCGGGCAGGATGGGCACGGGCACAGGTGCAGGCGCGGGCGCCGAGGCGCTCTGCGCGAACGCGGCGAACGGCGCGCCCATCGCGAGAATCAACGAAAGACACGCGGCAAACCACCGACATAACGCCATCGCGCGGCGCGGCGCGGGCTGCGCCGCACCGCGGCATCCGCACGACGGACCGGCGCCCGCGCCGTCGCGTCCGATGCTGGAATTCATGGCAAAAAGGGGGAGAAACGGGAGGCATCAGTGTAGCCGCACTCCGCCTGCACGCGTCCTGCGCATGCGTAACAAGTTGTCAATGCGGTGTGTCAACCGGGTGCGTTAGGGCGGCTTTCCGCACCGCGCTCCAGCGCCGACGAATGCGACCGCGCAGCCTCCGGCCGGGAGCGGCTTGATGATGCCACCAGGACGGTTGCACTTGAGGATTGCATCGCTTGCAGACACGCGGACAAGGCAAGCGTGGACGGCCAACGCAAATTGGCCGCGCGCGTTCAGGCGATCCCGCGAAAAATGCCGCCGCGCCGCGAGAATCGAAAAAAGCAGCCGTCACGACATCATCCGATCAGGCGAATTGCGCGCATTGCGCTCGCGCGCGAAGCGGCCCGCGTCAACCGAACCGCGCCACGCTCATTGCGAGCCATCCGAGGCCGACATCGGCGCCGAAGCCGACGCTGCGCTGCTGGCCCAGCGTTGCAGCGAGTGCCCGGCGATGGTCAAGCCCGTCCCCGTGGCCGCCGCCGCATGACCGAGCATGGATTGCGCCGCGCCCGCCGCATCGCGCAACTGCGCGTGCGCGCTGGACGCCAGCTCGGCGTTGCTGGGCGTCGCGCTCGCTGCCGTGCCGTCGCTTGCCGCTTGAGCTTGATCTTGCGCCTGCGAAGCCGACGCCGAAGCGTCGAGCTTCTGCTGCGCCGCATCGACCTGCTGGTTCACGTAGCTCGCCGCCTTGTCGAGCGTTTGCTTCGCTTGCTGCGCCGCCTGCTGCGCGGCGTCCTGCGTGGCCTGCTTCATGGCTTCGGTGGACTGCTTGCTGACGTCGGGCGCGTTCTGCTTGTCGCAGCCGGACACGAGCGCCGCCGCGCAAACGACGAGCGGCGCGAGGGCCAGCCATTGATTGGATTGCTTCGAAAACATGGTCATCCCGAAAGATTCGCCGCACGGAGCGGCTTGCACAGATGAAAACGCGGCAATGATACGCCGTCGCGGAAAACCGCTTGCGCCGCAATCAACGAAAAACCCGCACGCTCGAACACGGGCCGCGCGAGCGCGCTTGCATCGACGCTCAACACGCTCGCCTTCGATGCGCGCGCAAGCTGCTCCAGTTGCGCGATCAAGGCGCCGCCCACGCCGCGCCGCGACCACTCGGGCGCGACGTACAGCATCTCGATATGATCGACCGGCGCCAACTGCGCGAACGCGACCGCCGCGCCGCCGCGGCGCGCGACGAGCGTCACGCCGCGCGACAGACGCGCGTCGAAAGAAGCCAGGTCGTCGGCGCTGGAAACCCACGCCGCGCGTTGCGCCGCGTCGTAGCGCGAGACCGCGAGCGTGGCGATGGACGCGCGAAAGAGCGCGGCCAGTTCGGCGGCGTCGCGCCGCGGCACATAGCGCTCGCAAACGATCGGGTCGGGCAGCGCCAATAGCGGACTCGAAAACGGTGGATTAAAAGACGACGGATTCACAGGCGCACCTTGCGTCATGCGTGTGTAAAGTCATCCAGCATGATGGAGTAGACTGCTTTCGCACGCGATCTGTTCCACTCCCTTTTCGGAGACTCACGATGGCCGTCAAGAAGATCCTTTTTCTCACCGGCGACTTCGCCGAAGACTACGAAACGATGGTGCCGTTCCAGGCGCTCCAGGCCGTGGGCCATCGCGTCGACGCCGTGTGCCCGGGCAAGAAGGCCGGCGAGCGCATCAAGACCGCCATCCACGACTTCGAGGGCGACCAGACCTATACCGAAAAGCCCGGCCATCAGTTCGCGCTCAACGCCACCTTCGACGAGATCGACGCCGCCGGCTACGACGCGCTCGCCATCGCGGGCGGCCGCGCGCCCGAGTATCTGCGCCTGAATCCCAAGGTCATCGAACTCGTGCGCCACTTCGCGGGCGCGAACAAGCCGATTGCCGCGATCTGCCACGCCGCGCAACTGCTCGCCGCCGCCGAGGTCATTCGCGGTAAGCGCATTTCCGCCTACCCGGCGTGCGCGCCCGAAGTGCGGCTCGCGGGTGGCGAATACGCCGATATCGCGATCGACGGCGCCGTCACCGATGCGCCGTTCGTCACCGCGCCCGCGTGGCCCGCGCACCCCGAATGGCTGCGGCAATTTCTCGCGCTGCTCGGCACGCGCATCGATCCTTGAGCACGTTCTGAGCCTTTCGCGTCAATCGCTTACGCGCCGCCGCCCGGAACGCGGCGCAGCGCGCACGGTCCGCCGATTCGGACTGGTCTGATTTCATCGCGCACAAACGCTTGCCAGAATCTTCGGCACTGTTTCGGAGTGCGCGTAGATGAATCTGACAGACTGGGTGCTGATCCTCGCTATCGTCCTTTCGGCGATCGTCTTTCTTTGTTCGTGCAACGGCCGCAGACGGCGCTCACGAAGCTACGTGGACCGCGCGCGCCGCGCTCAGGGCACGCGCCTGCTCATGCAGGCCGCCATCGCGCTCTGGGCCGCGCTGCTCACTCTGGAACGCTGCTTCGTGGAGCCGGCCGGCGGGCCGTTCGGTTTCGCGCTGCGCCCGCCCGTTGCGCTGGGCGCCGCGCTCGCACTGGCCGTCGTGGGCCTCGTCTGGTCGTTTCGCGCCAGCCGTCTGTTTCGGGCACGGCGCATTTTCGGCACTTGCTGAACGCCGCGCCCGCTGCCTTATCCGCGCCTGCTACCTTATCCGCGCCCGCTACGCGCACCGCCGCTGCTAGGTCGCCGCACCGCCGCGCGACGCGCCGGCAGGCGGGCGCACCATCACCGAAGCCACGAGCGGCGCATCGGATCGTCCGCCAGCAGACAGCGCACCGCTCGCGCCGTTCGCATCCGCGCGCTCCAGCGCGCTGATCAACTGATCGGCGTCGCCGGGCGCGGGCGGCGCGCAAGCCAGCGCATCGGGCAACGAAAGATAAAACGTCGTGCCCTCGCCTTCCGTCGATTCCACCCACACGCGCCCGCCGTGCCGTTCCACGACGCGGCGCACGAGCGCGAGGCCGATGCCTTCGCCGGGCGCCACGTCGCCGTGCATGCGTTGAAACGCCTGAAAAAGACGCGGCAAGCCGACTTCGGGAATGCCCAGCCCGTTGTCGCTCACATAGAAAATCTGTAGCGACTCCACGCCCGGCGGCGCACTCGCCGCACCGATCTCGACGCGCCCTTCGCGCACCGGATCGAGATAATTCAACGCATTGCCGATCAGATTCGCGAACACCTGCTCGAGCGCCGTCGGGTCGCCCCATACGTCGGGCAGCGCACGCACGCTCACCTGCGCGCCGCGCGTGCGGATCGAGCCGTGCATCGACTCGACCACGCGCTGCACCATCTCCTGCACGCCCACGCGCTGACGCCGGTACTCCACGCGGCCCACGCGCGCGAGCCGCAGCAGCGCGTCGATGATGTGCGAGGCGCGCAGCACGGCGCTTTGCAAATAACGCAGCGCCTCGCCGATGTCCTCGTTGATGACGCGCTCGATGCGTTCGCGCGCCTGCGGTGTCAGCGCCGCCGACGCCGCCACGCGCTCGCGCAGGTCGTTGCACGCGTGGTTCAGTTCGCGCGAAAAGCCTTGCAGGTTGACGAGCGGCGCGCGCAGATCGTGCGACACGCCGTGGATGAACATCTCGTTTTCCTGGGTCTGCTGGCGCAGGTTTTCGTTGATGCGCGCAAGCTGGTCCGCGCGCCGCGCGAGATCGGCCTGAAAACCGAGCCGCAACCGCTCGGCTTCGATCAGCCGCTGACCGATCTGATGCAGCGTGAAGTCGAGCTGCGCGATTTCGTCGCCGCCGTCCGCGAGCGGCGCAAGCGGTTCGCCCGCCGCCAGCCGGTTCGCATTGTCCGAGAGCGCGTTGAGCCGCCAGCGCGCGCCGCGCGCGAACACGCCCACGGCGAGCGCGACCAGCACGATCGAGCCGATCACCGCGGTCATCACGAGCGACTGCTGCTGCGCGCGCGCAGCGACCGCCGTGGCAACGCGCCTCATGTCCAGTCGCCGCTCCTCGGTCTGAAACGACGTGATCTGACCGCGCACGCGATCGAGCACGTCGGCGCGCGTGAGCGTGCGAAAACGCTCGATGAGATCGGCGCGGCGCGCCGAGTGCAGCAGATCCTGCACGCGGTCCGACCATTGCCGATAGTTCTGGATGGCCTGGCGGATCTGCACGGCGCGCTCGACTTGCGCGGGGTTGTCCGAGACCAGCTCCACGAGCCGATCGATGCGGCGGTCCACGTCCATCCACATCGCCACGGGCGTCGCGTAATGCGCGTCGCCGGCGGCCACTGCGCCGCGCAACTGCACCGACTCGACCAGCACCGGTTCGAGCACGCGCGCCGCCTGCGCCAGCACGGCCTGACTGTGCTGGCCGGCGCGCTCGGCGGTTTCGGCGTCGGCTTGCGCCTTGACGATGGCCGCGAGCAGGCTCAGTTCGAACAACGCCGGAATCGCGATCAGCAAAAGCCCTTTGGTGGTGAGGCGCATCGAATGGCGGTTCGGAAGCCGAACGCGCGGAAGGTGGCGATCCGGCCATTATGTCGGCGTTTGCGCGCCGCGTGGGTAGCGGTTTTCGCTCGCTTGGCGGAGCGAGGTTACTCCGCGACACCTTCAGCGCGATAGCAACGACTTTCCGCATACGGACAGATCATCGACAGAAAGGTATTTGGAATATATCGCCCAGATTTTGCGCTTTACATCACCATCTTTGCGCGTACGCCCCGAATTTGTGCCGATGAATGAGGTACGCACCAATCTCGCGCACCGGACATTCGCAAGCAAAATAATCGAAAACCCGCTTCGGTGCATTGACGCACCGACCTGACGCGCCTTCCAATCGCAATATTCACCACTTTGGCGCTTTCTGGCCCAACTCTTGCTCCTAATGCCGACCTTTTCAGCGCCCAGCCTTGGGCTTACGCAGGAAGCCAGATGGACACTCTCAAGACCGGCACCGACACGCTCTTTCTGCTGCTGGGCGCCGCCATGGTGCTCGCGATGCACGCGGGGTTCGCGTTTCTCGAACTCGGCACCGTGCGCAAGAAGAATCAGGTCAACGCGCTCGTGAAGATTCTCGTCGACTTTTCCGTTTCGACGATCGCCTACTTCTTCATCGGCTACACGCTCGCCTACGGCGTGCAGTTCTTCTCGCACGCCGACATCCTCGCCCGGCACAACGGCTACCAGCTCGTGCGCTTCTTCTTCCTGCTGACCTTCGCGGCGGCCATTCCGGCCATCGTCTCGGGCGGCATTGCCGAGCGTTCGAAATTCAATCCGCAACTCTTCGCGACCTTCGTGATCGTCGGCTTCATCTATCCGTTTTTCGAAGGCATGGTGTGGAACAATCGCCTGCATTTCGAAGACGCGATGACGCACGTGTTCGGCGTGCCGTTTCACGATTTCGCGGGTTCGGTGGTCGTGCATGCGTTCGGCGGCTGGGTCGCGCTGCCGGCGGTGCTGCTGCTCGGCGCGCGCCACGGGCGCTATACGCGCGACGGCCGCATCGCCGCGCATCCGCCTTCGAGCATTCCGTTTCTCGCGCTGGGCGCGTGGGTGCTCGCCGTGGGCTGGTTCGGCTTCAACGTGATGAGCGCGCAGACCGTCGACAAGATCAGCGGTCTGGTCGCCGTGAATTCGCTGATGGCGATGGTGGGCGGCACGCTCGCCGCGTGGTTCGCGGGCCGCAACGACCCGGGCTTCACCTACAACGGGCCGCTTGCGGGGCTCGTGGCCGTGTGCGCGGGCTCGGACATCATGCATCCGCTCGGCGCGCTGGTCACGGGCGCGGTTGCGGGCGTGCTGTTCGTCTACATGTTCACCTGCGTGCAGAACCGCTGGCGCATCGACGACGTGCTCGGCGTGTGGCCGCTGCACGGCCTGTGCGGCGCGTGGGGCGGCATCGCGGCGGGCATTTTCGGCGCGCGCTGGCTGGGCGGCATCGGCGGCGTGTCGCTCGGCGCGCAGATCGTCGGCACGCTCGCGGGCATCGTCGTCGCCTCGCTCGGCGGTTTCGTCGTGTACGGCGCGTTGCGCATGACCGTGGGCCTGCGCATCGACCAGGAGGACGAATACAACGGCGCCGATCTCTCCATCCACAAGATTTCGGCCACGCCCGAGCGCGAAACCGTCGCCTGATGCTAACGCCGGCTTGAGGCGCGCTTGCCGCCGCGGCGGCCGTCGCGCCTCATTGCCCGGAAGCGTCATCGCCCCAAAAACGTCATCGCCCCGAAAGCGCCGTCGCCGTCAGGCCTCGCCTCAAAGCTGGCCCATGCCGCCCGCGGCAATCACTTCGGTGCCGATGATGAACGCCGACTCCTTCGCGCTCAGATGCAGCACCGTCGAGGCGATTTCCTCCGGCGTCGCAAACCGCTTGAGCGGCACGAGTTCGCGGATCGCGGCGGCCGTCGCCTCGCGTTGCGCGGCGTCCATGCCGAACTTGTCGTAGAGCGGCGTCGCGACCGGCCCGGGGCTCACCACGTTCACGCGAATCGCGCGCGGCAGCAGTTCGGCCGACAGCGTTTTCGCGAAGGAAATCAGCGCGGCCTTGCTGGCCGCATACACCGACGAAGCCGGCATGCCGATATGCGCGTTGATCGAGCCGTTGAGCACGATGGCCGCGCCGTCGTTGAGCACGGGCAGGAGCGACTGGATCTGGAAGTACGCGCCCTTCACGTTGATGTCGAAGGTCTGGTCCCAAAGCGCTTCGTCCACCTGCTCGAACGGCGCGAGCTTCGCCACCCCCGCGTTGACGAACACGGCGTCGAGCTTCACGCCCGCGTCGCGCACGGCGGCGGCCAGCGCCCGCGCGGACTCGACGGAACCGGCGTCGTTGCGCCACGCGAGCGCGCCTTCGCCGAGCGACTGGCGCGCGGCTTCGAGGCCCGCCGGGTCGCGGCCCGTGACGATGACGCGTGCGCCTTCGGCCGCGTAGGCTTGCGCGGCCGCGAGGCCGATGCCGCTGCTACCGCCGGTGACGAGGACAGTTTGATTGGCGAAGCGATTCATGACGTTCTCCTGAGGATGGTCGCCGATGCGTGTCTGCATCGACCGTGACGTCATCTTCGTCCTCGCCGGGCACTTTGCCGTACGACTTCGTTGGCGCAAACGTTCGATTTTTTCGAACGTTTTTCCCAACGCTAGCGCGCGATGCCGTCCACGAGCGCTTGCGCAAGACGCGGTTCGCGCAGGCGCTCGATCCACCATTGCAGCGCGCGCCCGGCCTGCTCGCCGCGCCACGCGACGTAGAGCACGTTGGGCTCACGCGGACTCGCCGTCGCCTTTTCCACGAGTTCGCCGCGCTCCACGAGCTTCGCCACGCGCCGCTTCGGCAGCCAGCCGACGCCCAGCCCCGCACGCTGTGCTTCGATCTTCGCGCACATCGTCGGCACCGAGAGCACTCGCTGCCCGCCGAGCAAACCGTACGCGCGGCCCGGCGAGCCGCGCGCCGAATCGGCCACGGCCACGCCGCGCTCGGCCAGAATGCGCTCGCGCGGCAACGGCTCGGGCTCGCGCGCGAGCGCATGGCGCGGCGAAACCGCGAAAGTCCACGCCATCACGCCCAGTTCGAACCACTGCAAGCCATCGATGGCGGGCGGCTCGTTGGTGGCGCCGATAATGAGATCGGCGCGGCCGTCGCGCAGCGCCTCCCAGGTTCCCGACAGCACTTCGTGCGTGAAGCGCAGTTTCACGCCGGCGCCGAGCGCGTCGAAGTCGCGGATCGACGGCATCAACAATTCGAATTCGATGATTTCGTCGGTGACGATCCACAGGCGGTCTTCCCAGCCGTTCGCGATCTGGCGCACGCGCTGCGTCATGCGCGCGACGTCCTGCATCAGACGCCCCGCTTCCTGCGCGAGCAGATGCCCGGCGGGCGTAAGTTGCAGGCGATAGCGGCGGCGGTCGAACAGCAGCGCGTCGAAGCGCGCCTCGAGCTGGCGAGCCGCATGCGAAACCGTCGAAGGCGCCTTGTTCAACCGCGCGGCGGCGCGCGAAAGACTGCCGGTTTCGCGGATCGCGTCGAGTAGCGCGAGTTCTTCTTCGGACAGCATGTGCCACCTCTTCGAACGAGTCTCGTCGATCGTACGCCGAAGAAGCGCCCGACAATTGGGGATCGAAGATAAAAAAACGGCGATGCTGGAAGAACGAGGGCTGGCGCGATGGCGGCCCATGGTTTTTCGCCACGGTATGTGCGGTAGCCCGCAGTGCGGCGAACCCTATCGCAGGTAAAAAAACGCAGGTAAAAAAAAGCGCCACGTTTTAGCGTGGCGCTTTGAAAAGTTCTAGCCATTCCGAGGGCCGTGCTAGAACCTGAGAGACGGTATTCGGTTACGCGCGGGTACCAGAATTATGCGATATGCATAGCAACGGTTGGATTAAAACCCCGCCAGGTTGCGATGTTTTCGCGACTTAAGCGAGGCCGCAGCGACTTGCCGAAATTCGGTTCCATTTTTTACCTGGATGCTGACTAAGTCAAGCAAAATCTCGCCAAATTACGCGAACGGTCAACGATTGCGCAGGCATGCAATCTTCAGCCGATACGCACCGTTGCGCATGGAATGTGGTACTGATCGGACGCATAAAAACTGCGCTTCGCCGCCTGCCTGTGCTTGATAACGGTGCAGACGGCCAAGACCTTAAATCTGAAATCCAGTTTCGGAAAAATCGTCCCCATGATTTCCGCCCCCGACCCGCGCAACCGCACTGAAGCGCACCGCGACAAAGACGGTGCAACCGACGAAGTCACCGCGCTCGCGCGCGGCCTGGCCGTGCTGCGCTGCATCGCCGCCGCGGACGCGCCGCTCAGCAACCGCGAACTCACCGAACTCACCGGCATTCCCAAGCCCACGCTCTCCCGCCTCACCGGCACGCTCGTCAGCACCGGCTTTCTCGCCCGGCTGCCCGACAGCGAGCGCTTCGTGCTCACGTCTTCCGTGCTCGAACTCTCGAACGGCTTCCTGCGCAACTCCGACATTCGCAGCCGCGCGCGCCCGTTTCTGGTTCGTCTGGCCGAACGTACCGCGCTTTCCGTTCACCTGACCGTGCGCGACCGCCTGGATATGGTCGTGATCGACGCGATCCGGCCGCGCACCGCCGTGCTCGTCACACGCCTCGAAGTCGGCTCGCGCATCGACATGGGCCGCACCGCCGTGGGCCGCGCCTATCTCGCCTCGCTCGACCCCGACGCCCGCGCCGAAGTCACCGCGGCGCTGCAAGCTTCGGCGGGCAACGACTGGGGCTTCGTCGGCAGCCGCCTCGACGCCGCCATCGCCGAAACCGCCGCCCAAGGCTACGGGCTCGCGGTCGGCGAATGGTACGAAGGACTCAACGCCATCGCCACCGCCTTTGCCGGACCCAACGGCGAACTCTATGCGATCAACTGCGGCGGCGCCTCGCAACAGTGCCCGCGCGAATGGCTCATCGCGCACGTCGCGCCGCTGCTGCGCGAATGCGTGGCGCGCATCGTCGAGGAAATCGGCGGCTCCGTGCGGCTTTGACCGGCACGCCCCGGCCCCGTCTCTTACAAAACACCGACATCACCTGTAACGGCCGTAACGTCCCGAAAGAAACGGTGCTGGACGGTTACGAAGGCGGCGACGTAGCATCATGCTTTTTGACGGCGCAGGCCGACCGGTGCGGGCTATCGCCCAGAGCCGCCGGACGACGCGTGAGCCGCGCCCCGCTTGCGCCTCGCTTGCGGCCCGCGCGAATTTCGCAAGGCGGCGGCGGGCCGGGTTCGCATCTTGCTTGCCGTTGCCGCCCGGCGCGGCGCCGGTTCGCAAGCGCGCGGGTGAGCAGGCCGGTGCGCGAGGATGGCGGCCCACGCACGCTGATAATGGGCCGGCAGCGCCACGCGCCGCTGATTCCCTGCGTTTGCGCAGTGCGCCCGCCGGCGCGCGGCGCGCCGGTTGTAAGACCGGCGGCGCGGCCCGAGCCGGCCCGTTGTCCGCCGCCGCTCGCCGGTGCGGCGTCGCCGCTGACATCAAGCCGGCGCGCGGCGCGTGTAGCATCGGCCGCGCCGTTCATATCACTAAAAGTCGCTTACCCGAGACTTTCGAGAACCCGTTACCGACCTGACCGATGGATCAACAAGAAAAGCGCCCGGATTCCTCCCGCCGAGACACGCCGTCTTCCGCTTCCCCCGTCGCACCCAAACGCGGCCGTAACGGCAAGCTGATCGCGTTCGGCGTCGTGCTGCTGATCGCGGCCATCGTGCTGTGGCGCTGGCAGCCCTGGAACAAGGCGCCGGCGGGCGGCAACGGCGCGCCGGCGGCAAGCGGCGGCCGGCATCGCGGCGGTCCCGGCGGCATGGCGAACCTGCCCCAGCCGGTGAGCGTGGCGACGGCCAGCGCGGGCGACATGCCCATCGTCATCACGGCGCTCGGCACCGTCACGCCGCTCGCCAACGTCACCGTGCGCACGCAGCTTTCGGGCGTGCTGCAAGCCGTCAACTTCACCGAAGGGCAGATGGTGAAAAAAGGCGACGTGCTCGCGCAGGTCGACCCGCGCCCCTACCAGATTTCGCTCGACAACGCCCAGGGCCAGCTCGCGCGCGACCAGGCGCTGCTCGCCACCGCGCGCCTCGACCTGAAGCGCTATCAAACACTGCTCGCGCAAGACTCCATCGCGAGCCAGCAGGTCGACACGCAGGCCTCGCTCGTCAAGCAGTACGAAGGCACCGTCAAGTCCGATCAGGCCAACATCGACACCTACAAGCTCGACCTCAATTACGCGCGCATCACGGCGCCGGTGTCGGGCCGCGTGGGCCTGCGCCAGGTCGATCCGGGCAACTACGTGACTTCCGGCGACACCAACGGCATTGTCGTGCTCACGCAGATCGACCCGATCAGCGTGATCTTCACGACCTCCGAGGACAATCTGCCCGCGATCCTCAAGCAGTTGCGCGCGGGCACGAAAATGTCGGTCACGGCTTACGACCGCAGCAACACCACGGTGCTCGAAAGCGGCTACCTGCAAACCGTCGACAACCAGATCGACACCACGACGGGCACGGTCAAGCTGCGCGCGAGCTTCCAGAACCCCAACCAACTGCTGTTCCCGAACCAGTTCGTGAACGCGCGCCTGCTCGTCGACACGATCCACAACGCCGTGATCGTGCCCACTTCGGCGGTGCTCAACGGCTCGCAAGGCGCCTATGTGTACGTCGTCAAACCCGACAACACCGTGACGGTGCGGCTCGTGAAACCCGGCCCCGTGGACGCCGAGCGCACCAGCATCGCCTCGGGCCTCGCCGTGGGCGAGCGCGTGGTGATCGACGGTTCGGACCGCCTCAAGGAAGGCGCGAAGATCACGATTCCGGCCGAGCGCGCGAAAGGCGCCAAAGGCGCGAGCGGCGCGCACGCCGGCTCGGGCGCCTGGGCCGCGGGCGCTTCGGCGGCCTCGGGCGCGCATCATGGCCGCCGCCGTCACGCTTCGCAGACGGAAGGCCAGTAAGCCAGCATGAATCCATCCCGCGCTTTTATCCTGCGGCCGGTCGGCACGGCGCTGCTCATGGCGGCGATCATGCTGGTCGGCCTCGTTTCGCTGCATTTCCTGCCGCTTTCGGCGCTGCCCGAAGTCGATTACCCGACCATTCAGGTGCAAACCTTCTATCCGGGCGCGAGCCCGGAAGTCATGACGTCGTCGGTTACGGCGCCGCTCGAGCGCCAGTTCGGGCAGATGCCGTCGCTCAACCAGATGTCGTCGCAAAGCTCCGCGGGCGCTTCGGTCATCACGTTGCAGTTCAGCCTCGACCTGCCGCTCGACATCGCCGAACAGGAAGTGCAGGCCGCCATCAACGCGGCGGGCAACCTGCTGCCCTCCGACTTGCCCGCGCCGCCGATCTACGCCAAGGTCAACCCCGCCGACGCGCCGATCCTCACGCTCGCCATCACCTCGAAAACGCTGCCGCTCACGCAGATCCAGGATCTCGCCGACACGCGTCTCGCGCAGAAGATTTCGCAGGTCGCGGGCGTGGGTCTCGTGAGTCTTTCGGGCGGCCAGCGCCCTGCCGTGCGCATTCAGGCGAATCCGCGCGCGCTCGCGGCCTACGGCCTCAATCTCGACGACCTGCGCACGAGCATCTCGAACCTCAACGTCAACACGCCGAAGGGCAACTTCGACGGCCCCACGCGCGCCTACACGATCAACGCGAACGACCAGCTCACCGACGCCAGCGCGTACCAGAGCGCCGTGATCGCCTATCGCAACGGCCGCCCCGTCATGCTCACCGACGTGGCCAATATCGTGCAGGGCGCGGAAAACACCAAACTCGGCGCGTGGGTGGACGGCACGCCCGCGATCATCGTGAACGTGCAGCGCCAGCCCGGCGCGAACGTGATCCAGGTGGTCAACAGCATCAAGGCGCTGCTGCCGCAGTTGCAGGAATCGCTGCCCTCCGCGCTCGACGTGCGGATCGTCACCGACCGCACCACCACGATCCGCGCCTCGGTGCGCGACGTGCAGTTCGAACTGCTGATGTCGGTCGTGCTGGTCGTGCTCGTGATGTACCTGTTCCTCGCCAATATCTACGCGACCATCATTCCGAGCCTTTCGGTGCCGCTTTCGCTGATCGGCACGCTCGCGGTCATGTATCTGTGCGGCTTCTCGCTCGACAATCTTTCGCTGATGGCGCTCACCATCGCGACCGGCTTCGTGGTGGACGACGCCATCGTCATGATCGAGAACATCGCGCGCTTCGTGGAGGAAGGCGACACGCCGCTCGAAGCCGCGTTGAAGGGCTCGAAGCAGATCGGCTTCACGATCATCTCGCTCACGGTGTCGCTCATCGCGGTGCTGATTCCGCTGCTTTTCATGGGAGACGTGGTCGGGCGCCTGTTCCACGAGTTCGCCATCACGCTCGCGGTCACCATCGTCATTTCGGCGATCGTTTCGCTCACGCTCGTGCCGATGATGTGCGCGAAGATGCTGCGCCACACGCCGCCCACCGAAACGCGCCGCTTCGAGGCGCGCGTACACGCGTTCTTCGACTACGTGATCGGGCGCTACGGCGTTGCGCTCGAATGGGTGCTCGCGCGCCAGCGCCTCACGATGCTGGTGTTTCTCGTCACGCTCGTGCTCACCGGCATTCTCTACGTGGTCGTGCCCAAGGGCTTCTTCCCGGTGCAGGACACGGGCGTGATCCAGGCGATCACGCAAATGCCGCAGTCGGTCTCGTATCAGTCGATGGCGGAAAGGCAACAGGCGCTCGCGGCGGAAATTCTCAAGAACGGCGACGTCGACAGCCTGACCTCGTTCATCGGCGTGGACGGCAGCAACATCACGCTCAACAGCGGGCGAATGCTCATCAACCTGAAACCGCGCGACGACCGCAGCGAAACGGCGAGCGAGATCATCCGCGACCTGCAACGCAGCACCTCGCACATTCCGGGCGCGACGCTCTACATGCAGCCCGTGCAGGATCTGACGATCGACTCGACGGTGAGCCCCACGCAGTACCAGTTCATGCTCACCACGCCCAACATCCAGGACTTCACGACCTGGGTGCCGAAGCTCGTGGCGCGGCTCCAGCAACTGCCCGAACTCGCCGACGTGGCCACGGATCTCCAGGATCAGGGGCAGTCGGTGTACGTGGAAATCGACCGCGCGAGCGCCTCGCGCTACGGCATCACGCCCGCCACCGTCGACAACGCGCTGTACGACGCGTTCGGCCAGCGCATCATTTCCACGATCTTCACGCAGTCGAACCAGTACCGCGTGATCCTGGAAGCCGACCCCGTTCTCCAGCACTACACCGACGCGCTGAATTCGATCTATCTGCCCTCGTCCACCTCGACCAGCGGCCAGGTGCCGCTGTCGGCCATCGCGAAGTTCCACGAACGCCCCGCGCCGCTGCTCGTCACGCATCTTTCGCAATTCCCGGCCACGACCGTTTCGTTCAACCTCGCGCCCGGCGCGTCGCTCGGCGCGGCCGTGAAGGCAATTCAGCAGGCGGAAAAGGACGTCGGCCTGCCGGGCTCGTTCCAGACGCGCTTCCAGGGCGCGGCGCTCGCGTTCCAGGCGTCGCTTTCGAACGAGCTGTTCCTGATCCTCGCGGCCATCGTCACGATGTACATCGTGCTCGGCGTGCTCTACGAGAGCTTCGTGCATCCGATCACGATTCTCTCCACGCTGCCTTCGGCCGGCATCGGCGCGCTGCTCGCGCTCATGCTCACGGGCCACGATCTCGACATCATCGGCATCATCGGCATCGTGCTGTTGATCGGCATCGTGAAGAAGAACGCGATCATGATGATCGACTTCGCGCTGGACGCCGAGCGCAACGAAGGCAAGCCGCCGCGCGAGGCGATCTATCAGGCGAGCCTGCTGCGCTTTCGGCCGATCATGATGACGACGATGGCGGCGCTGCTCGGCGCCCTGCCGCTCATTCTCGGCAGCGGCGCGGGCAGCGAGCTGCGCCGGCCGCTCGGCATCGCCATCGCGGGCGGCCTGATCGTGAGCCAGGCGCTCACGCTCTTCACCACGCCCGTGATCTATCTCGCGTTCGACGCGCTCGCGCAGCGCCTGCGCAGGCGCTTCGGCTCGCGCGGCACGCCGGGTTCGCCTTCCGCGCCCGCGCCCACCTCAGGCCCGGAGCACTGACGCGATGAATCTCTCGCGCCCGTTCATCTCGCGCCCCGTCGCGACCACGCTGCTTTCGCTCGGCATCGCGCTCGCCGGTCTCTTCGCCTTCACGAAGCTGCCGGTGGCGCCGTTGCCGCAGGTGGATTTCCCGACCATTTCGGTGCAGGCCACGCTGCCGGGCGCGAGCCCGGAAACCGTGGCGACCAGCGTGGCGAGCCCGCTGGAGCGCCACCTGGGCTCGATCGCCGACGTCACCGAAATGACGTCGCAAAGCTCGGTGGGCAGCACGCGCATCACCTTGCAGTTCGGCCTGAACCGCGACATCGACGGCGCCGCGCGCGACGTCCAGGCCGCCATCAACGCCGCGCGCGCCGACCTGCCCACGAGCCTGCGCTCGAACCCGACCTACCACAAGGTCAACCCCGCCGACGCGCCCATTCTGATTCTCGCGCTCACCTCGCCCACGCTCACGGCGGGCCAGCTCTACGATTCGGCGGCCACCGTGCTGCAACAGTCGCTCTCGCAGGTGGACGGCGTCGGCGAAGTGGACGTCAACGGCTCGGCCAACCCCGCCGTGCGCATCGAACTGGAGCCGCACGCGCTGTTCCATTACGGCATCGGCCTGGAGGACGTGCGCGCGGCGCTCGCCTCGGCCAACGCAAACAGCCCCAAGGGCGACATCTCGTTCGGCACGCAGCGCTACCAGCTCTACACCAACGACCAGGCGAGCAAGGCCGCGCAGTACAAGGACCTCGTGGTCGCGTACCGCAACAGCGCGGGCGTGAAGCTGTCCGACCTCGGCGAAGTGGTCGATTCGGTCGAGGACCTGCGCAACATCGGCCTCACCAACGGCAAGCGCTCGGTGCTCGTGATCCTCTACCGCCAGCCCGGCGCGAACATCATCGAAACGGTCGACCGCGTGATCGCGATGCTGCCGCAACTGAAGGCGTCGCTGCCCGCCAACGTCGAGATCATTCCCACCTCCGACCGCTCGGTCACGATCCGCGCCTCGCTCAAGGACACCGAGCGCACGCTGATGATCGCGGTGGCGCTCGTCGTCATGGTCGTGTTCCTGTTCCTGCGCAACTGGCGCGCGACGCTCATTCCCACGGTCGCCGTGCCCATCTCCATCATCGGCACCTTCGCGGCCATGTATCTGATGGGCTTCTCGCTCGACAATCTTTCGCTGATGGCGCTCACCATCGCGACCGGCTTCGTGGTGGACGACGCCATCGTCGTGCTCGAAAACATCTCGCGCCATATCGAAAACGGCATGTCGCGCATGCAGGCGTCGCTGCTCGGCGCGCGCGAAGTGGGCTTCACGGTGCTCTCGATCAGCGTTTCGCTCGTGGCCGTGTTCCTGCCCATTCTGCTGATGGGCGGCATCGTCGGGCGGCTCTTTCGCGAGTTCGCGCTCACGCTCTCGCTCGCCATCGCCGTCTCGCTCGTGGTCTCGCTCACGCTCACGCCGATGATGTGCTCGCGCCTGCTCGAGCAAGCGCACGAGAAGAAGCAGGAAGGCCGCTTCGCGCAGTGGCTCGAACGCGGCTTCATGCGCATGCAGAACGGCTACGAACGCACGCTCGGCTGGGCGCTCGCGCGCCCGCTGCTGATCCTGCTGATCCTCATCGCCACCATCGGCCTGAACGTCGTGCTCTACGTGATCGTGCCCAAGGGCTTTTTTCCGCAGCAGGACACGGGGCGGCTCATCGGCGGCATTCAGGCGGACCAGTCCACCTCGTTCCAGGCGATGAAGGTGAAGTTCTCGGAGATGATGCGCATCGTCCAGGCGAACCCGGCCGTGGATTCGGTGGCGGGCTTTTCGGGCGGCCGCGCGACCAACTCGGGCTTCATGTTCGTCTCGCTCAAGCCCAAGGGCGAGCGCAAGCTTTCCGCCGATCAGGTGATCGCGCAACTGCGCGGGCCGCTGTCGAACGTCGCGGGCGCGCGCACTTTCCTGCAAGCGGTGCAGGACATTCGCGTGGGCGGCCGGCAGTCGAACGCGCAATACCAGTTCACGCTGCTCGCCGACAACACCGCCGATCTCTACAAGTGGGCGCCCAAACTCACCGAGGCGCTCCAGGCGCGCCCCGAGCTCGCCGACGTGAACTCCGACCAGCAGCAAGGCGGTCTGGAGTCGATGATCACCATCGACCGCGCCACCGCCGCGCGCCTTTCCATCACGCCCTCGCAGATCGACAACACGCTTTACGACGCATTCGGCCAGCGCCAGGTCTCGACGATCTACAACCCGCTGAACCAGTATCACGTGGTCATGGAAGTCGCGCCGAAGTATTGGCAAAGCCCCGACATGCTCAAGCAGATCTGGGTCAGCACCTCGGGCGGCACGGCGAGCGGCGCGCAAAGCACCAACGCCACGGCGGGCACGGTCACGAGCGCCGCCACCGGCACGGCCAGCGCCGCCACGGGCGGCACCGCGGCCACCACGGCGTCGAGCGCGGCCACGCTGGCCGCCGACTCCGCGCGCAACCTCGCGAACAACGCGATCGCGGCAAGCGGCAAGTCGAGCGCGTCGTCGGGCGCGGCGGTGTCCACCTCGAAGGAAACCATGGTGCCGCTGTCCGCCATCGCGTCGTTCGGTCCGGGCACCACGCCGCTTTCGGTGAACCACCAGAGCCAGTTCGTCGCCTCGACGATCTCGTTCAACCTGCCGCCCGGCAAGTCGCTCTCCGACGCCACGGCCGCCATCTACGAAACGATGGGCGAGATCGGCATGCCGGCCACCATCCACGGCAGCTTCCAGGGCACGGCACAGGCGTTCCAGCAATCGCTCGACAACCAGCCGATCCTGATTCTCGCGGCGCTCGCAGCGGTGTACATCGTGCTCGGCATTCTGTACGAGAGCTACATCCACCCGCTCACGATTCTCTCGACGCTGCCTTCGGCCGGCGTGGGCGCGCTGCTCGCGCTGCTGCTGTTCAAGACCGAGTTCAGCATCATCGCGCTGATCGGCGTGATCCTGCTGATCGGCATCGTGAAGAAGAACGCGATCATGATGGTGGACTTCGCGATCCAGGCTTCGCGCGAGGGGCTCAGTTCGCGTGACGCGATCTATCAGGCGTGCCTGCTGCGTTTCCGGCCGATCATGATGACGACCTGCGCGGCGCTGCTGGGCGCGCTGCCGCTCGCGTTCGGGCGCGGCGAAGGCGCGGAGCTGCGCGCGCCGCTCGGCATTTCGATCGTGGGCGGGCTGATCGTGAGCCAGATGCTCACGCTTTATACGACACCGGTCGTGTATCTCTACATGGACCGCCTGCGCGTGTGGTGGGACGCGAAGCGCGGGCGCGCCGCGCCGGCTCCGGCGGCGGAATAGGTTTCGCGTCAGGGCAAACGAAAACGGCTGAGGCGCCCACGCGCTCAGCCGTTTTTTTCATGCGCGCGCGGGCCGCTCATGGCGCGCTCCCATGAGCGGCCCGCGCGCCGGAATCTCACGCGCGCCGAAGCGGCGCTTCGCGCAAATGCGCCGGCAGGCAGCGCACCATCAGATGCATGACCAGCGGCACGATGATGCCGTCGTCGACGATCCCGGCCAGCGGCATCGCGATATTGAACGGATCGAGCGCATAGAGCGCGACCAGCGCCGTGGCGGGCACGAGCCACACCGGTCGTTCGGGCGCGCGCAGCGCGCGCCAGAGCACGCGCGCGTCGCCCTTCACGATGTTCCACAGCAATGCGATTCGCTTCATGTCGATGCTCCCTGGGCGTTCACGCCCCTCAGTGCTGCTCGTGCCCCGGCGCGTCGGAGCGCGAGGTGCGGATCACGAGCCCTTCCGGCGAAAAATGGGCGTTGAACATGCCGTCGCCCGCCACGCCGCCCTCGGCCCAATGCCAGCTCCAGACTTCCTCGTGGCTCAGCGCATAACGCGCCACCGTGGCGGGCTTGCCGAGCAGGCGCCGCACGTCGTCCTGCGCCATGCCGGGCACCACCTGCGCGATATTCTGCGCCGTGAGCGCCTGCGTCATGGCGACAAGCTTGCCGTCGGCGTCGAAGTCGAGCATCCACGTGGTGAGGCCGTTCGGGCCGCGCGGATATTCGAGACGCTGCGCGCCGTCGTCGTCCTCCCAGACCATCTCGGGCTTGCCCGCCTGACGGCGCACGTCCTCGACGGTCGACTCGCCCACTTTCAGGCCGCCGAAGGCCATCGAATCGGGCTTGATGGCGTTCACGGCATCGGCAACCTTCTGCTGGTCGCAGGCGCCGAGCAGCGCGGCGCTCGCGGCGGCGAGCACGAGCGCGAGACAAAAATTTCGTGACATGGATAGGCGGGGCATAAAACGATAAATGGATGCGGCCATCGCAAAAACAAGCACTTAGCCGCAGATCGAGCCGCGAGTATGCCACCGTCCCAACGCGATTCCGGCGCCCGGTTCCGGCCCCGAAACGCAATTACGCGCCGGGTCCGCGCAAAGCTTGTGCGCGCGCAAGCACGGCGCGTGGCCGTCGCGCCGCGACTGTCACAAACGTTGAGCGACGGCGAGCGAGAAGATGCGCGCCCAGCGTTTCGCTTCGCGCTCGTTCGGCATCGGCAGACGCCATTGCGGGTGCTTCGCATCGGCCACGCTCAACGCGACGTGCCAGCCGCCCGCGCTGTCGGCCCGCGCGCCGCGCAAATCCGCGAAGATGTAGGCGCCGTGCGCGCCGTTCACGGTCATGTCGACGAGCCGCTTGCCCGCCGCGAGCCGCGCCTCGCCCCATTCGCCCGCGACGCGATGAGTCCAGTCGCCTTGGCCGCCGAGGTTCGGCGCCACCTCGCGGCGGCGCCGCCACCACCACGCCGCGAGCGCGACGAGAAGCGCGATTGCCGCGACGGCCGCGCCCAGGGCCACGGCCGTGCCGAACCACGCGGCGATGGCGTCGAACGCCCGGATCGCGCCATACACGAGCGCGGCGAAAGCAAGGAGAAGAACGAGAATCGGCATGCGGGACGGTGGCGCTTGTCGAGCCTTCAGCGGCGGGAGCGAAAAGAACGAAGCCCGCGCGCAGCGGGTGTCACGGCCGGGCGGCCGGGCGTCCGGCGAGCGCGCAAGCCGCCGGGAAAATCCGGCGGCGCGAATTCGCCGGCGCCGATTTACTGCTGCGGATGCTGCGCGGCCCATTCCTTCACGGCGCGCAAGGTGTTCTGCACATGCTGATCCGGCGAGAGGCTCGTGTATTCATAAATGACCTTGCCGTCCGGCGCGATCACGTAGGAAACGCGATTGGCCATCGACGCGTGCATCGGCATGGAGGCGTCGTACGACTGGATGATCTTCGAATCTTCGTCGGCGGCCACCGGGAATTTGCTGCGGCATTCGCTCACGGAAAACTTCGCGAGCGTGTCGATGTTGTCGTGCGACACGCCGATCACGGTGGCGCCGTACTTCTTGTATTCGTCGACGGCATCGGCGAATTCGTGCGCCTCGATCGTGCAGCCCTGCGTGAACGCGGCCGGATAGAAGTAGACCACCACCGGGCCCTTCTTGAGCTGCGAAGCGAGCGAGTACGTATAGGTCTTGCCGCCCAGCGACGCTTGGGTCGTGAAGTCCGGGGCCGGGTCGCCCGGCTTGAGCGTCGCCTGCGCACTCAGGGTGAAGGCCGCGAACGCGATGCCCACGGCCGCCGCGGCGCCCGCCGCAAAGAACCTCGGTTTCATTTCGGATGTCCTCGGGTTGGATCGCCGGACCCGCGCGCCTCGTGGCGGGCCGCCCGACCATGCGCTATTGAATCACACATCGGCGATCCGCATCGGCGGCGCCCCGGCATCGGCGCACCGTCCCGCCGGCGCCCGACTCAGACGTCCGACTCAGACGCCCGACCCAGGCACCCCACTCAAGCGCCGCTTTCAGCCTTCCGCATAGGCCGTGAACCACGCGCCGGCCCACAGGTTCAACTCGGCGAGCACCATGGGCGTGAGTCCGTCGAAAATGCCGCCCGCCTCGTGCGCGAGCTGTTGCGCGCCGTCGTGGTCGCCGCGCTCGGCCGCCATCGCGATGCGCAGCAGCGTGCCCAGTTCGCCGCGATTGCCGTCGACCGCCGCGCTGATCTCGCGCGCGAGGCCGAGGCCGTCGAGCGTATGCGCGGGCGTCGAGCCGACCAACACGTGTACGAGCGAGAAGATGCCGGTCATGAACGCGGCATCGGCGAAATCGGGGTTATGCGGATTGAGGCTGCGCGCCGCGAGTTCCATGAAGTGCGAGCGCGTGCCCGCGAGCTGCACGAGCGGGTCCGAGCCCCACGGCAGGTCGCGGCCGCTCGCGTAGAGCAGCAGTTGCGCCCAGCGCGCGATCTGGCGCGTGCCCGCCGCGAGCACCGCCTCGCGCAGCGACGAAATGGGCCGCCCCGGCGCGTAGGCGCTCGAATTGACGAGGCGCAGCAACTGCACGACGACGCCGGGGTGACTGCGCAGTTCGCGTTCGAGTTCGGCCGTGCCCACGTCGTGAGCGACGAGCGCGAGCAGCCGCACGAGCGCGAGACGCGAAGCGCGCACGCGCGGCGCGCGCAGCACCTGCGGCCGCGCGAAGAAATAGCCCTGGAACAGTTCGAAGCCGAGCGACGACGCCAGCTCGAAGTCCTCGCTGGTTTCCACTTTTTCGGCGATCAGCGTCTTGCCGTGCGCGGCCAGCGCCCGAACCAGCTCGGGCAGCGCGGCGCGCGGCGTCTGCATCAAATCGACCTTGACGATGTCGGCGCAAGGCAGCGCGCGCAGCAGGTTCTCGTCGAGCGCGCTCACGTCGTCGAACGCGATGCGGTAGCCCGCGCGGCGCAGTTGCGCGAGGCGCTCGAGCACGGCCGCGTCGAACTTCACGTGCTCGAGCACTTCAAGCACGAAGCGGCTGGGCGGCAGCAGATGCACGATGTCGTCGAACAGCAGCTCGCGGCTGATGTTCACATAACCGTAGTGGCGCCCGAGCACGGCCGGCACGCCCAACTGGCCGATCGTGCGCGTCATCACCTGGGCCGTGGCGAGCTTGTCGTCGTCGATGTCGGCGCGGTTGTGGGCGCCGCCGCGAAACAGCAGTTCGTAGGCGTTGAGCGCGCCGTGGCGATCGATGATGGGCTGGCGGCCGAGATAGACGAACGGTTGCGCGGCCTGCGGCTGCGCGGCGGCGTCGGGCGCGCCTTCGGCGGGCCGCGAAGACGCGACGGACTGAGGCCCGGACGAGGGCGTGGACGGTGAGCCGGGCGGCGCTCCGGCGGGCGACCCGGGCTGTGATGCTGACGGCATAAAAGGCGCGAGGTTAGGGACGCCCGGACCGTCTCGCGTGCGGCGCCGGCGTAAAGGCGCAAGCGGCGACACGGACCTGGCGGGTGAACTTCGTACGGATCGGCTGGCCGGCGACGCGCGGAAAAACGGCGTCTCGACCGGCGCAACTTTAACCGAATCTGCTCGCCGCCGCACCGCTTGTCCGGCCGCGTTTTGCGCCGGTGCTGTTTTTTCGCCACCGCACTAAAGATTTCCCTCCAGAGGTCGATAACCTGCTCTGATGGGCGTCCATAGCCGGAGATAAAACGCCGGCCGCCGAGCCTGCCCGAGGGTCACGGGCGGCGCGGCGCAGGCAGGACACACGCGAAGACAAACGAAGGGTTGCCAGCGACACACATGGAAGCAAACAGGATCACCGCGCCCCGCCAAGGCTGGTTGCGCACGGTCATCGGCCGGCTACGCGCGCTCGCCCAGCCCCAAGGCGAACCCGGCGACCCGGCCATGTCCGCGCCCGCACCGGCCTCGCCCGGCCCGGCGATTGCCCTTGCGCAACCCGCGACGGCGCACGCAGCGATGCCTCCGGCGACCACGCATTCGGCAACTACGCATCCGGCATCCACCCGTTGTGCCGCGACGCACGCCGCGACGCCCGAACCCGCCGCCGCGTCATATGCCGACGCCGTCTCGCTCTCGTTCGAAAGCACCGCCTCCGCCGTCGACTTCCTCGTTCACGTCGACAGCCATCTGCGCTTTCTTTACGTTTCCGACGCCAGCCTGCGCTTTGCCGGCTATCACCGCGAATTCCTGCTCGGCGCGACGCTCGGCGACATCGTCGCGCCCGAGCATCATGCGCGTCTCGAAGCGCTGTTCGCGCGCGCCGAACTCTCGGGCGCGACCGAAAAAGGCACTGTCGATCTCGTCAAGGCGCTCACCTACCCGCTCGCCGTCGAACTGCGCGTGCAGCGCACGCGGTATGGCGAGACCGAAGGCTTCGCCGTGGCCGGCTTCGACGTCTCCGCCTGGCAAGGCACCGAAGCGCGGCTCACGCATGCGCTTCACCACGATCCGCTCACGGGCCTGCCGAACCAGACCGCGCTCGCGCCGGCGCTCGAACGCGCGCAGGCCGACGCCGACCGCTTCGGCGTGCCGGCCGCGCTGCTGCTGCTCGATCTCGACGACTATCAGCGCGTGAACCGCGCGCTCGGCTACGACGCCGGCGACGAACTGCTGCGCGAGACCGCGCGCCGCCTCACGCACCTCGCGTTGCAGGGCGAAATGATCGCGCGCACCGGCAGCGACGAATTCGCGATTCTCATCACGCCGCAACTGCATTCGCCGCCCGGCGAAGTGCGCACGGCCGCCGAAGCGCTCGGCCGCCGCCTGCTCACGTCCATCCTGCAACCGTATTCGTTTCGCAACCAGCCGGTGCATCTTTCGGCGAGCATCGGCATCGCGTTCCACCCGGACCAGCGTTCCGCCGCGCAGGCCGAGAGCGCCGAAGCCAACGGCGAGAAAAGCGAGAATGGCGCGCTCGCGACCGACATCGCGCCGCTGATCCGCCGCGCCGACCAGGCATTGCAACAGGCGAAGGCGACGGGCGGCAACACGCTCACGCTGCACGTCCCCGACGACGACCCGACCGACGCCCTGCGCCTGAAGCTCGAATCGGACCTGTACGACGGCGTGCGCAACGGCGAGTTCTCGCTGCACTTCCAGCCCATCACGAGCAGCGCCACGGGCGGCGTGGTGGGCGTGGAAGCGCTGATCCGCTGGCAACATCCACTGCACGGCCTCGTGCCGCCGTCGACATTTATTCCGCTTGCGGAATCGGTGGGCCTGATTAATTATCTCGGCAACTGGGTTTTGAAGGCCGCTTGCATGCAGTTGACGCAATGGGACGAGCAAGGCATCGTGCTCCAGTACATCGCGGTCAACGTGTCGCCGCAGCAATTCCGCAATCCGCGTTTTCGCGAAAGCGTCGAAGAAGCCATCGAGCTCACGGGCATCGCGCCGAACCGGCTCGTGTTCGAAATCACCGAAAGCCTGCTGATGCACGATCCGCAACACGCGACGACCTTGCTCGAGGAGCTGACGTCGATCGGCATCCGCTTTGCCGTGGACGACTTCGGCACGGGCTATTCGAGTCTCGCGTATTTGCAGCGCTTCCCGCTCTCCAAGCTCAAGATCGACCGCAGTTTCGTCGAGAACCTGATCACGTCGCGCAACGATCAGGCGATCGTCAACGCGGTCGTGGGCCTCGCGCGCACGCTCGAGCTGGAACTCGTGGCCGAAGGCGTGGAAACGGAGGCGCAGCGCGAACTGCTCACGAAGATGGGCTGCGACCACATTCAAGGCTGGCTCGTCTGCAAGGCGCTGCCGTCCGAAGAACTGCAAAAGCGTTTCGTCTCGCGCGCGTTGCACTTGCACGAGGTACACTGATGCCCGGCACAGCTATCAGCAGGGCTTTCGTGATATTGACATGGTTCAGATGGTAAAGGCCGTCCTGCTCGACCGCTTGTGGGCCCGCATGAACGAGCGCGGGGATTTCCCGCTGCTGTCCCAGGCGCTGCGCACCACGGTCGCGGCGATGACGAACGACGACTATGACTTCAGCGCGCTCGTAAAGGTCGTGCTGTCGGACTTCGCGCTCACGCAGAAGGTGCTGCGTCTCGCGAACTCGGCCATGTACATGGCGTTCGGCGGCAACATCACCACGGTCACGCGCGCGTTGATGGTGCTCGGCATGGACGCGGTCGGGCATCTCGTGGTGGGCCTGAAGATCGTCGATCACTTTCATCACAGCGCGCCGCGCCGCATCGACGCCAAGCTCGAACTCAACCGCACCATGCTCTCGGGCGTGGTCGCGCGCAAGCTCACCGAGCGCGGCGATTTGCGCGCGGGCGAGGAAGCCGTCGTCTGCACGCTGATGCGCCAGGTCGGCAAGCTGCTCGTCGTGTTCTATCTCGAAGCCGAGTGGGACCAGATTCGCCGCGAGATCGAGGAAGGCGCCAGCGACGACGAAGCCTGCCTCGACGTGCTGGGCGTGACGTTCGAGGAAATCGGCATGGAAGCGGCCACGCGCTGGCGCATGCCGGTGGCCATACGCGAAGGCATGCGCCAGTACGATCCCGCCGACACGAACGGACCGCGCAACGTGCAATGGCTGCGCGCCATCACGAACTACTCGACCGACGTCGCGCGCGTGCTCACCACGCCGGGCTTGAGCGAGGAAATGCGCGAGACGCACATCGCGGAACTCGCGCAGCACTACGGCCGCGCGCTCTCCACCGACCCCGACGTGCTCGTGCAGATGAGCCTTGCGCTGGCGCGCGAGGAAGCCGAGGACGGCGTGATGGCGGAAATCGTGGAACTGCGCGCCAACGCCGACGCCATCGCGCGCGAGGCGCTCGATCCCGAGGCGCGCATCGCGGCGGGCGTGGAAGACCTGCGCGGCCTGCCCGCCGACAGCCCGCTCAACACCGCGCTCACGCTGGCCACCGAAACCGTGCTCGCGGGCCTCGGTTTCGCGCGCACGGTGGTGTTCGTGCGGCACGGCGAGAACATGTTCGAAGCGCGGCACGGTTTCGGCCCGCACATGGGCGACGTGCTGCCCAAGCTCTCGTTTTCGGCGGCGTTCCAGCCCGACGTGTTTCACCTGGCCATTGCCAACAAGGTCGGTATCTTCATCGAGAACGCGCGCGACGCGAAAATGCTGGCGCGCCTGCCCGGCTGGTATCGCTCCAGTTTCGACGACGCCCGCGCCTTCGTGCTGCTGCCCGTGGGCTCGCCCGGCGAAGCGCCCATGGCGCTCATGTACGGCGACTGGCTCCTGAGCCAGGAACCGCGCCGCATCTCGCAGAAGGAAATGGGCGCGCTCAACGACCTCGCGCAGCAGCTCGCCCGCTTTTTCCTGCACGCGCCGCAACCCGCACGGGCGATCTGACGTCTTGCCATGGCGGGGCGCGCCGCGTGCGGCACGTCCTGCCGCGCCGGTTCGCGCTCCGGCTTCCATCTCTCGCTTCCTGCTCAGTCCTCGAGCCGCTCGAGCCCTTTGTCTTCGGCGTTGCGATCGGACATGCCCGCCCATTCGGCGGCGCTCAGATGCATGGCCGCCACCGTGGCCGCGTCGAGCGGCGCGAGTTGCGCGCACAGCGCGTCCACGCCCGCCCAGTCGGCGCGCTCGAACGCTTCCGATAGATCGAGCAGACGCCCGAGCACGCCCTCGCGCTCGATGATGGCCGTGCGCACCGGCTTGGCGAGCGTGAGCACTTCGAGCGTGCTTTCGAGCGAGCCGCCGAACACCGCATCGACGAACGAAAACACGCCGACGAGAAACGCCGCATCCTCGTCTTCGAGATGCGCGTGCGTCAATTGCGCCACGGCGATTTCCATGAAGCGCGCGCGCGTGGCGACGAGTTGCAGCAGCGGATCGTCCTCGGCGGCCAGCTTGCGGCCGTCGGCATAAAGCAGCAATTGGGTCCAGCGCGCGATGCGGTTGGTGCCCGTCGCGTTGATCGCCTCGCGCAGCGTCGTGACCTTGCGGCCGATATTCATGCTGCCCGAGTTCGCGAGCCGCATCAGGTGCATGACGAGCACGGGATTGAGCTTGAGTTCGGCTTCGAGCTGCGAGACGGTCGGCTCGGCGGCGAGCAGATGCAGCAGGTTCAGCAGCGCCTGGCGCGGCGCGCTCGCCCGCCGCGCGCCGCCGTTCGGCTTCGCGAAGAAGAAACCCTGAAAGCGGTCGAAGCCGAGGCCGAGCGCGCGCTCGTATTCGTCCTTCGTTTCGATGCCCATTGCCACCAGAATCTTGCCGGCCGCCTTCATGACGCTCGCGAACTTCGGCAGCACGGCGGGCGACACTTCGCGCACGTCGATCTTGATGGCTTCGACATAAGGCAGGAGTTTCGCGAGCGATTCGTCGGCCTTCGAGACGTTGTCGAGCGCAAACCGGTAGCGCTTGCGATGCAGCGCGACGAGCCGCGCGATGAGTTCGGCGTCGGCGCCGATATCGGTGGGCAGCTCGAAGATCACGCGGTCGGCGGGAATGCGCAGCAGGTCGTCGTGAAAAAGCACCTCGCGCGTCACGTCGAGCCAGCCCGCGTGGCCGGCGAGCGAAGCGCGCACGGCGGGCGCGGCGAATGCCGCCACGAGCGCGGTGGCGCACGCGCCCGGCCGCGGCGGCAAGCCGGTGGCAAGGTCTTTCGCGCGCGCCTGCGCTTCGGCGTCGATCGCGGCCGCTTCGCGCCGGTCCACCACGCGCGGCAGCGTTTCGAACGCGCTGAGCAAACCGTCGCGGTCCAGCAACGGCTGGCGGGCAAAATACACGTCGATGGGCAAGCTGGTGTGGCTGGACGATGCGGCCTCGCCCGCGACTTCTGGTTCGACGGCGTTGGTGCTCATGAGGTCCCCCGAGGCGGCGCCGGACTCGATCCGGCACCCTTGGTCTTTTCTCGTGTATCTTTCTTTTCGCGGGTCGCAACCGTTTGCGCAAGCACTCGCAGCCTCTCCCGTTATTGTCGGATTTTATCCTGGCGCGTACGCGACGCCTATGACGAATGCATGGAAATGGCCGCCCGTTGCGCGGATTTCTCGCGCCATTCGTTCGCTTGCTCACAATCGAATGCGCCACTATTTTCGTACGCGTCAGAACTGGCCATTGCTTCGGATACCGAAGTATTTTTCGGCAAAAACGACCGGCCGGGCGTGAGGCCCGGCCGGCTTCGTCCGACGGCTCGGGTTGCGGCGGCGCGCTTACTTGAGCACCACCTTCACGTCGAAATACTTCGCGGCGATGCGGTCGATCGTGCCGTCCGCCTTCAAGTCCTTGAGCGCGCCGTTCAGGGCGCTCTTGAGCGACGCGTCGCCCTTGCGCACGCCGTAGCCCACGCCTTCGCCCAACAGCTTCGCGTCGACGACCTGCGGTCCCGCGAACGCGAAGCCCGCGCCTTGCGGCTTGTTGAGAAAACCCTTGGAGGCGGCTTCGGCGTCCTGGAACGCGGCGTCCAGACGGCCTGAAACGAGATCGGCGTAAATCTGGTCCTGCGTCTGATACGGCACGACATCCACGCCCGCGGGCGCCCACTTCGCCTTCGCGTAACTTTCCTGGATCGTGCCCTGAAGCACGCCCACGTGCTTGCCCTTGAGCGACGCGGCCGTGGGTTGGAGCGCACTGCCCTTCTTCGCGATCATCTGGTTCGGGATCGCGTAGATGGGGTCGGTGAAGTCGATGGCCTGGCGGCGCTGGTCCGTGATCGTCATGTCCGAGTTGATCGCGTTGAACTTGCGTGCCTGCAACGCCGGAATCAGGCCATCGAACGAATTCTCGACCCACACGCATTTCGCCTTGAGCTTCGCGCACACCGCGTTGCCCACGTCGATATCGAAGCCTTGCAACTCGCCCGCCGGCGTTTTCGATTCGAACGGCGCGTACGACGCTTCCACGCCAAAACGGATTTCCTTGAGGTCGGCCGCATGCGCGCTGCACGCCAGGGCCGCCGCGCAGCACGCGAGCGCCGTCAGCTTGTTCCACTTCATCTTCATCAATGTCCCGTTCCAGTCAGATTGGGCGCGACTCACCTGATGCGAAGCGCGCCGGCGCAGGATCGCTGCGCCCGGATCGCGGCTCGTGCGCGCGCACGCGTGGCGGCGCGCCGCGGCAACCGCGAGGGCCGCAATTGTACCGTGAGCGGAAAATTGGCCCGCCGCGAGGCCGCAGCGAACGCCAGACTCAGCGCAACGCGGCGAGCGTCTCGCGCGTGGTATCGACGACAAGAAGGCCCGCTCGCAAACCCGGCTTCACGCCTGGATTGGGAAACACGATGCGCTCCTCGTCGCGCTGCACGACGTAGCGATACGCACCGTCCTCGGCCAGCACGGTGCCGCGCGCGAACGGCGTGAAGTTGGGCACGTCGGCGGCGACGTTGAGCTTGAGCGCGTCGCTTTGCTTCGTGATCTGGCCGATCACGGTGAAAACGCGCGGCATCGGCGCGAAATTGGGCGGCGCGGCGGCGCCGTTGCCGGCCACCTCGGGCGCCTTGCACGTCTCCCCCGCCTCAAAAGCGTCGCCCGTCTTACCCGCGATCAGGCGGCGCACGGCGGCGTCCGTATCGGCGAAACGCGTGAGGTCGTTTTCGCCGAAAGGCCGCACCTTGCCCAGTTCGAGCGTGCAGGCGAGCGCACCGCAATGCGCGGCCGTGAACGAAGAAAAGGTGACGCCCGTTTCCGTGTGGATCAGCACGGCCGCGATGCGCGCTCCGGCGAGCCAGTCGAACATCGCGCGCGCGGGCGCGGTCTTGCCGGCGTCGGCGCCGGCCGTGTAAGGCAGCAGCGCGAATTGCTCGAACGCCGAAGCGCGAATGGCCGTGTGCATGTCGAGATGCCAGCGCGCGGGCGGCGCCGCGCGCGATGCGGTCGCGGCGGGCCCGGCGGCGAAAAAGCGCTCGGCCGCCGTTTCGAGCGCGGCCGCACGCGGCGCCTCGCGGCTTTGGGCGCGCGAAGCCCGTACGGCCTCGCCGCCGAACAGGCGATTGAGATCGTCGTCGAGATAACGCTTGCCGGCGCGCATCGCCGCGATATTGCCCAGCACCGCCAGCACGCGGCAAGCGAGCGCCGCGCGCCCGGCGGCCACGTCCGCGATCAGCCGCGACAGCATTTCGACGGGCGCGGTTTCGTCGCCGTGAACGCCCGCCGAAAGCAGCACGCCGGGCGTCGCTTCCGTCACGCGCGCGGGGTCGAGCGACAGCACGCCTTCGTCGAGCCAGGTCCAGCGCACGCCGTTCGCGCACGCGCCGCGCGCGGCCTCGGGCGCGGCCGGGCGCGAGCCCGCGAGCGTATAGGCCAGAAAGTCGTCGAGCATCTCAGCGCTGGAAGTCATAAAGCGAGCCCAAGCCGAGAATTTGCGTGAGTTCGTCGAGCGCCGTGCGCGATTCGTCGAGCAGCTTCGGATCGGCGAGGTCCTGCGGCGCGAGGCGGTCGCGATAATGCGCGGCAATCCATGCGTCGAGCCGCGCGAACAGCGCGTCGTTCATCCACACGCCGCTTGCCGTGGCCGCGCGCTGCGCTTCGGTGAGCGCCACGCGCAACCGCAGGCACGCGGGGCCGCCGCCGTTCTTCATGCTTTCGCGCAGATCGAACACGAGCACCTCGTCGATCGGGCCGCTGCTTTCGGCCAGCTCGTCGAGATAAACCGCCACCTGCGGATTCTCGCGGCATTCCTGCGGCACGACGAGAAGCTGCGTGCCGTCCGCGCGGCTCAGCAACTGGCTGTTGAAGAGATACGACTTCACCGCGTCGGCCACGCTCACGCGCGACTCGGGCACCTCGATCAGGTGAAACGGCGCGTCGTGCGCGGCCAGTTTCGCGCGCAACTCGTCGTAGACCGCCGATTGCGCGACGAACGCGCGCTCGTGGCAAAAAAGCGTGCTGCGATTGCCGACGGCGATCACGTCGTTATGGAACACGCCCGCGTCGATCACCTCGGGATTTTGCTGCGCGAACACCACGCTCGCGTCGCTCAAGCCGTGACGCTGCGCAATCGCGCGGCTCGCCTCGAACGTCTGGCGCGCGGGAAAGCGCTTGGGCTCCGGCCCGCGCCGGTATTCGCTGCGCCCGTACACGAAGAACTCCACGCCGCGCGCGCCGTACTGCGCGCAAAAACGCGTGTGATTTGCCGCGCCCTCGTCGCCGAGCGCGGGCGTACCGGGCAGCGCTTCATGCACCGCGAAATGCTCGCGGTCGGCAAAGATCGTGGCGAGCGTGCGGCGCGTGGCTTCGTGCTCGATCGCGCGATGCAGCTTGCTCGTGAGATTGGCCGGCGAGAAATGCACGCGCCGGTCGGGCGTGTCCGCCGAAGGGCTCACGGTCGCCGCGTTCGCGGTCCACATCGCCGAAGCCGAACTCGCCGCCGCGAGCAGCTCGGGCGCGTCTTTCGCGGCTTTCGCGATTGCTTCGGCATCCTTACCGCCGAAACCCAGTTCGCGCAGCAAGCGGATCGACGGCCGCTCCTGCGGCGGCAGCACGCCTTGCGCAAAGCCGAGGTCGGCGAGCCGCTTCATCTTGCGCAAGCCCTGCTGCGCGGCCGCGCGCGGATTCGCCACCGACCGCTCGTTGTTCTGCGAAGCGACGTTGCCGAACGACAGCCCGGCGTAGTTGTGCGTGGGGCCGACGAGTCCGTCGAAGTTCGCCTCCAGGGCCGAAACAGGAGTTTGCATCGTCGTTCCTCAAGCTCAGAAATGAAGGCCGGGCGACAGGCTCGCCGGCATCTGCAATTGCGCGCTTTCCACCGAAGCCATCGGGTAGGCGCAGTAATCGGCGGCGTAGTACGCGCCTGGCCGCTGGTTGCCCGAGCGCCCCGTGCCGCCGAACGGCGCGCCGCTCGACGCGCCGTTGGTCGGGCGGTTCCAGTTCACGATGCCCGCGCGAATCTCGCGCGCGAAGCGCTGCCAGAGCGCCTCGTCGTCGGCGAGCAAACCGGCCGAGAGACCATAGGCGGTGTTGTTGGCCTGGGCCACGGCGTCGTCGAAACCGGCGTAGCTGATCACCTGCGCGAGCGGCCCGAAATATTCCTCGTCGGGCAGGTCGGCCACGCCGGTCACGTCGAGAATCGCCGGGCTCACGAAGCCGAGCGCCGGGTCGCGCTGGGTCATCGGCAGCAAGGCGCGCGCGCCGCGTTCGAGCAGTTGCGCTTGCGCCCGCACCAGCCTGGCCGCCGCGCGCGCCGAGATCACCGCGCCCATGAACGGCTGCGGATCGGCATCGTACTGGCCCACGGCGATGCGCGCCGCGACCTCGGCGAAACGCGCGAGAAAGCGCTCGCCGAAATCGCCGGCCGGCACGAGAATGCGGCGCGCGCAGGTGCAGCGCTGCCCCGCCGAAAGAAACGCCGACTGGATTGCGTGATGCACGGCGGCGTCGAGGTCCGCGACTTCGGCCACCACGAGCGGATTGTTGCCGCCCATTTCCAGCGCGAGCACGATCTCGGGCCGCCCGCCGAACTGGCGATGCAGCAGCGTGCCGGTGTCCGAGCTGCCCGTGAAAAAGAGCCCGTCGATCTGCCGGTGATTCGCGAGCGCCACGCCCGTGTCGCGCTCGCCTTGCACGAGATTGAGCACGCCCGCGGGCAGGCCCGCTTCGCGCCATAGCTCGACGGTCACGCGCGCCACCTCGGGCGCGAGTTCCGAGGGCTTGAACACGACGGCATTGCCCGCGATCAGCGCGGGCACGATATGGCCGTTGGGCAGGTGGCCGGGAAAGTTGTACGGCCCGAACACGGCCACGACGCCATGCGGGCGATGCCGCAGCACCGCGACGCCGTCGGGCATCGGCGTGCGCTTTTCGCCGGTGCGTTCTTCGTAGGCCGCAATCGAAATGGCGACCTTCGCGGCCATCGACGCGGCTTCGGTGCGCGCTTCCCAGAGCGGCTTGCCGGTTTCGCGGCCGATCGCCTGCGCGAGCGTTTCCTTGCGCCCGGTCACGAGCGCGGCGAAGCGGCGCACGATTTCGCAGCGCGCCGCGAGCGGCGTTTGCGACCACGCGACGAAGGCGCGCCGCGCCGCCGCCACGGCGCGATCGACGTCGGCCGGGCTGGCGGCGTGGCCGCTCCACACGGTTTCGCCCGTGCCGGGATTGCGCGAGGCGAACGCGGCGCCCGAAGCCGCGCTCCATTGTCCGTCGATAAAGAGTTCGTTCATGGTTGTGCCTGTGTCGAGCCGAAGCGAGCGCCGGGCGCCCGCTTCGCCTACATCCGGTTCATTACGGTTTCTGCCTCGGCGCGGGGCCGAGCACGCGCACCAGGTCGCCCGCCGTCACGCCGAGCGCCGCCGCCTCCGCGGCGCCGAGCACGAACGCGCCGTAGCGCACGACGCCAGGCGCGAAGCCCACGCGAAAGTCGCCGAGCGACGTGTTCGACACGAGCGAGCGCACGCCGTCCGCGGCGCGCGCTTCGCCAATCTCGACCGGCGCCAGCACGCTCTCGCGCACCGTGCGCAAATCGCTCGTGTGGCATTCGAGCACTGGCCCCGCGTCGAAGATATCGACGTGATTCTCGTAGCGCAGCCCTTCCGCTTCGAGCATGCGGCGCGCCGGAATCGTGTCGGCGTGCGTGAGGCCGACGCACGCCTGCGCCTCCTCGGGCAGCAATTCGACGTAGACGGGATAGCGCGGCATCAGCTCCGCGAGAAACGACTTGCGGCCGTGCGAGCTGAGGTAATCGGCGGCGTTGAAGTCGATCTGATAGAAGTGCGAGCCCACCGCGCGCCAGAACGGCGAGCTGCCTTGCGCGTCGAAATGGCCGCGCAATTCGGCGCAGATGCGTTCGGGGAAACGCTCGCGAAACTGCGCGATGAACATGAAGCGCGAGCGCGACAGCAAGCCGCCCATGCCGCCCGTGCGATAGCGCGGCGAGAGAAACAGCGAGCAGACTTCGGCGTAACCCGTGAGGTCGTGCGAGATGTTGAGCGCGCGCATGCGCGTCCAGATGCCGAGTTCCTGGCTCGCGTGTACGACCGTGCTCACGCGATAGTTGTAGAACGGCTGTTCGAGGCCGACTTGCGCTTCGATGCCGCATACGCCCGCCACGTCGCCCGTGGCCGTGTCTTCCATGACGAAGAAATAGCCGGCTTCGCGCGGCGCGGCGTGGCCGTCGAGCGTGCGGCGCGAACGCGCGACGCGCGCCTTGAGCGCCTCGCGGTCGGGCTTGAAGGTGGTGAGGCCGGGGCCGGTTTCCCCGGCGAGCGCAACGAGCGCATCCACATCGCCGGTTTGCACGACGCGTACGACGATCATGGCGTTTCTCCGGCTGCGTCGTTCAGGGGTTCGGCTTGCCGGTTCGCGCGATACAGCGGCGCGCAGCGCACCGCGTCGCCGTCCGACACGCCCAGCGCCGTGCACACCGCCGCATCGAGCGCGGCTTCAGCGCCGGTTTCGGCGCCGATTTCAGGCAGCGTGGCCAGCGCGCAGCGGAACGCGCCCGCGCGCTGGCTCGCGATCAGATACGCCACTCCCGGCTCGCCGCTCGCCGGCGCGGCCGTGCGCACCTTGCGCGTCTCGTTGCCCGCCACCGAAGCCGTGCGGTCGACCTGCGCCGTGAGCACCGGGCCGGCATCGAAGATATCGACGTAACGGTCGGGTTCGAAGCCTTCTTCGAGGTGGATTTCATATGCCAGCAGCGCGCTCGGGTCCGGCTCGCCCAGCACGCGTTGCGCCGCTTCGGGCAAGAGCGGCACGTAGAGCGGATACGCGGGCATCACTTCGGCGATGAAGGTGCGGCTGCGCCCGCCCGAGGCCATTTCGATGTCCTTGAAATCGCGCCCGAAAAACTTGCGCCCCACCGCTTCCCAGAACGGCGAGACGCCCGCCTGATCGGTCACGCCGAGCAGCAGCGAAAACACTTCGGGCGTGAAGCGCCGCCGGTTCATCGCGACGTACATCATGCGCGCGCGCGACATCAGATGCGCCGCCGCTTCGCCGCGCAGCGCGGGCTCGATGTAGAAGCCCGCGAGCCGGCTCTTGCCCGTGAGTTCGTGCGACATGGTGAGCGCGTGGATCTTGCGATTGACGTGCAGCTCGCGCGAGGCGTGGATCAGCGCGTCGTTGCGAAACGCGTAGAACGGCTCCGCGTAACCGGCCGCCGCGAC
Organism: Paraburkholderia sp. J41; assembly: GCF_905220235.1. NCBI lineage: Bacteria > Pseudomonadati > Pseudomonadota > Betaproteobacteria > Burkholderiales > Burkholderiaceae > Paraburkholderia > Paraburkholderia sp. J41. The sequence goes on from NZ_CAJMZE010000002.1 coordinate 341,764, forward strand.
GAGGCTGGACGTGCCGACGAGCCTGCCCGTCGCCGTATCCTCCAGCACGAACAGATAGAACTCCTCGCCGGGATAATCGACCTCGCTGCGAAACGAATCCTCCGAAAGCGCGATGCGCGCTTCGAGCGCCGCGCGGTCGTGCGGCAGCGAATGCAGCACCGGCTGCGCGGTGCGCGCCATTTGCGCGATCGCGTCGAGGTCGGCGAGCCTTGCGGGGCGAACGAATAGCATCGTCGGTCCTGGGGGTCTGGGTTAGCGCGACGCGCCGGGCGCGCGCCCGCATACGTCTTCGAATGCCTGCGCGAGCCGCGCGAAACCTTCGTCCAGATCGGCTTCGGGAATGATGAGCGAAGGCGCGAAGCGCAGCACGTCGGGGCCCGCGATCAGCATCATCACGCCGCGATTCGCGGCCGCCGTGTGAAAGTCCTTCGCGCGGCCCGCATGGCGCGCGTTGAGTTGCGCGCCGATCAGCAAGCCCTTGCCGCGCACTTCGCCGATCACGTCGAAACGCGCGTTCAACTGCGCGAGCTTCGCGCGAATCCTCTCGCCGCGCTCGCGCACGCCGGCCAGCAGCGCGGGATCGCTCACGAGTTCGACGACCTTGCTCGCGATGGCCGCGCCCAGCGGGTTGCCGCCGTAGGTCGTGCCATGCACGCCCACGGAGAAGTGCGCGGCGATGGCCTCGGTCGTGAGCATCGCGCCGATCGGGAAACCGTTGCCGAGCGCCTTGGCCGTGGTGAGGATGTCGGGCGTCACGCCGGTGTCCTGATACGCGTAGAAGTGGCCCGTGCGGCCGACGCCGGTTTGCACTTCGTCGAAGATCAACAGCGCGCCGTGCGCGTCGCAGGCTTCGCGCAGCGCGCGCAGGAACGCCGGATCGGCCGGAATCACGCCGCCCTCGCCCTGCACCGGCTCGACGATCACGGCGCAGGTTTGCGCGCCGATCGCCCGCCTTGCCGCCGCGATGTCGTTGTACGGCAGATGCACGATGCCTTCGGGGCGCGGGCCGAAGCCTTCGGAATATTTGGGCTGGCCGCCCACGCTCACGGTGAAGAACGTGCGGCCGTGAAACGACTGCGTGAAGGAAACAATTTCGGCCTTTTGCGCGCCGTGGCGGTCGAACGCGACGCGGCGCGCGAGCTTGAGCGCGGCCTCGTTGGCTTCGGCGCCCGAATTGGCGAAGAACGCGCGATCGGCGAACGTGAGCGCCGCGAGTTGCTTCGCGAGGCGCAGCACCGGCGCGTTGGTGTAGCCGTTGCCGATGTGCCAGAGCCTGGCCGCCTGCTCGTGCAGCACGCGCAGCAACGCGGGATGCGCATGACCGAGCGCCGTGACGGCGATACCGCCCGCGAAGTCGATGTAATCGCGGCCTTCGGTGTCCCAGACGCGCGAGCCTTCGCCTCGATCGGGCACGAACGGCGCGGGCGCGAACACCGGCACCATGACTTCGTCGAAGGTCTTGCGGCTCACGGTCGTGTCGTTCATGGCGGTTCCTTTCAGCGTGGTCGGGCCGGCGCGCGCGTCGCGTGCGCGCCGATAACCTGTGCAGTGTAGGCAAGCTCGCCGCAAACTTCTTGCGCAGGTGCGACACGTTTTGTCGTCCGCGCGATGGGGTCGGCGCGGGGTCGGCGCGGGGTCGGCGCGGGGTTGGCGCGCAGTTTGCACGACCGTGGGGCGCGCATGCTGCGCCGCATCGAACACGGCGCAAACGTCGTTCGGCGTATTCAGCCACGGCCGGGCGCGTCCGGCTGCTGGCGCTCGATCCAGTTGCGCCGGTCCTCGCGCGGCGTCACGCCGAAGCGCTCGCGGTACGCATTCGAGAAATGCGCCGCCGACGCGAAACCGCACGCGAGGCTGATCTGCACGACCGACTGACTCGTGCGCTGCAACAGCGAGCGCGCCTTGGCGAGCCGCAGGCCGAGATAGTATTTCGCCGGCATGGCGTTCAGATACTGGCGAAAAAGCCGCTCCAACTGCCGCCGCGACACGCCCGCGAGCGCGGCGATTTCATCGCTCGTGAGCGGGTCTTCGATATTGGCTTCCATGAGCTTGAGCGCCTCGTTCAAACGGGGATGCCGCTCGCCCGGCGCCGTCACGAACGGAATGCGCTGGCGCTCCTCGCCGCTGCGCAGCGTGCTCGCGCCGAGCGCGTCGGCGATGCGTTCCGCGAGTTCGGGGCCGTGGTCGCGGCCGATCATCGCGAGCATGAAGTCGAGCGTCGCCTGGCCGCCCGCGCAGGTCGCGCGGTCGCGGTCGATCTCGTAGATCTGCTGCGTGACGATGCTGCGCTCGAAGCGCTCCGCGAACTGCTGATACGTTTCCCAGTTCGCGGCCACGCGATAGCCGCTCAACTGCCCCGCCAGCGCGAGCCACCACGCGCCGTGATGAATGCCGATCACACGCGGCGTGCGCGGCGCGATGCGCGCGAGCGCGGCGAGACAGCCCTGCTGCTCCGCGAACGGCCGATGGCCCTCGCTCACGACGACGAGCCAGTCGGGCGTTTCCTCGAAGCGCGGGTCGAAGCGCTCGTCGAAGGCGAAATCGGCGGCCCATTGCGCGCCGCCCGCGAGCGGCACCGCGCGGCCGTCCCACGAGCCCACGCGCCAGCGGTACAGCGCGCGGCCGTCGATCTCGTTGGCGAGATTGAGCGCGTCGACGATCGGGCCGACACCCGACATCGACACGGGCGGCAACGCGACGATCGCCACCTGCGTCGTGCCGGAGGACGCGCGCGCGGGCGAGGCGGTAGAGCAAACCATCGGCGAAACGGCTCCCGAACGCCGCGCTTACTTGAGGCTGCCCGACAGAAACTGGCGCAGCCGCTCGCTCCTCGGGTTCGCAAAGACCTCCGCAGGCTGGCCTTCCTCTTCCACGCGGCCTTGATGCAGGAACATCACATGGTTCGACACGTTGCGCGCGAAACCCATTTCGTGCGTGACGACGATCATCGTGCGGCCTTCCTCGGCGAGCTTTTGCATGACCTTGAGCACTTCGCCCACGAGTTCCGGGTCGAGCGCGGACGTCGGCTCGTCGAACAGCATCACGTCGGGATGCATCGCCAAGGCGCGCGCGATCGCCACGCGCTGCTGCTGCCCGCCCGAGAGATGCGAGGGATACTGCTTCTCCACGCGCGGCGCGAGGCCCACTTTCTCCAGATACGTGCGCGCGCGTTCGGCGGCTTCCTGGCGCGGCACGCCCAGCACGTGCAGCGGCGCTTCCATCACGTTTTCGAGCACGGTCATGTGCGACCACAGATTGAAATGCTGAAACACCATCGCGAGCTTGGTGCGAATGCGCTGAAGCTGCCGGTGATCGGCCACCTCGAGGTCGCCGTGGCGGCCAGCCCTCGTGCGCACCGGTTCGCCGTCGACGACGATCTCGCCCGCGTTCGGCTTCTCCAGAAAGTTGATGCAGCGCAGGAAGGTGCTTTTGCCCGAACCGCTCGCGCCGATGATGCTGATCACGTCGCCCTTTTTCGCGTCGAGCGACACGCCCTTGAGCACTTCGTTGTCGCCGTAGCGCTTGTGAATGTCGCGCGCGACGAGCGTGCTCGCGCCGTCTTGCGGTGCGTTTGCCGCCGCGGGTTTCGAAGATCCGGCCATGCTCGTCCCCTTCCTGTTTCCGGTGAAGCCAGCCCAAACGATACCGGCGAAGGCGAGACTTTACACCGCGAGCGCGTAAAAAAAACGCCCCGGCGAGGCGGGGCGTTCTCCGACGGCGCAGGCGGTGAAGCGCAGCCCGGCGTGATGCGGCGCCTGTTCGCGCGGCCGCGCTCGCACAACGCCGCGCCAGGCGTTATCGAGCTTTATCGAGCCTTAACAGCGCTACCAGGCGTTAGCAGGCGTACCAGGCGCATCCAGCCGCTATCAGGCGTTAGCAGGCATCCCGACGAAACGCCCCGCCGCTCCCCGTCACCGAACGGCCGTTTCGCGCCGACTACGCAACGCGCGGGCGCCGCACGCCGCCTGCACGGGCGCGCGTATCGAAAAGCCGTTCGGCCATGGCGCCGAACGCGAGGCCGATGGTCGTCCACAAGATCGCCTGCATGCCGATCGACACCGCGCGAAACTTCCACAGAAGCACGGCCGGGAACGCGGCGGGCACTTCGTCGATCGCCGGCAGCGCGAGCTGGATCGCGCCGATCACGACGACGAACAGCGCGAGCGCCGCAATCGACGCGTTCCAGCCGCCGAGCTTCGGCGCCAACGCCGCGCGCACCTTGAGCGAGAACACCGAAACGGCAAGGGAAATCGCGATCATCAGGAAAAAGAGCCCGGTGCGGTAGCCGATGGTCTCCGGGTCGCCGACCGAAGGCGGATTCGCCGGATATTTGATGTCCGGCACGAGATAGATCGCCACGAACGCCGCGAGCGCGAGCCACGCGGAGAGCGCGCGCGCCGGCAAACGCCCCGCGCGGCCGTGCGCGAACGCGAACACGAGCGCGAACAGGCCGCCGACGGAGGCGCCATACACCATCACGCCCGTAAAGAGGCCGTAGCCCGACTGCGTGGCGCGGCTCACGAGTTCGGGCTCGGGCGGCTCGCCCTTCGCGGCGTCGGCCTTTTGCTCGAACGAAATGGCCCGATCGACCTGCGGCTCGCCCGCGATCTTCGCGAAGCCGAACGTGAGCAGTCCCGCGGCGATGCCAGCCAGCATCCCGCGCATCAACAGCTTGCCAACCATGTCAGCTCCCGTTCAGTGGCAAGGAAAGCCGAGCAGATGGCGGCCGTCGTGGACGAACTCGTGGACGTACATGCCCGGAAAGATCGACGTCGCGCCCTGTTCCGCACCGACGAAGTAGAGCGCGAGCAGCAGCATGAGGCCGCCGAACGCGGCCCAGGGGAGGATCTCGCGCAGCGGAATGGGCGCCGGCGCGGCCGGGGCATGCTGCAAGGGCAAAGAGGCTTCGGACATGATGACTTCTCCTGGGGTTGCGCGCCCCGTTAGTCGTGATTGCGTTGAAGGTACACGACGCGCGGGTCTGACTTCCGTTGCGGCGCGAATCCGGCGAGTGATCGCAGGACCGGCGGCAACGGTTACAGTGGCGCGACCGCGCCGGAGTTGCACCGGCTTCCGCGTGTCGTGAGCCCTGTATTCTACGCGCTGCGGCGAAGCGACGCGGTCGCGCTGGATTCGACGGAGAAAAATTCGGAATGACGACGATGGTCTGGCTGGTGAGCCACGCGGCAAACGCGGCGCTGCGCGCGGGCACGTTCGCGGTGACGGCGCGCGAGGATGCGCACGAAGCGCATGAAGAGTCGGAGGCGCATGAAGAAGCCGAAGCGCTCGATGCGCGTTCGGCGGCGGCAATGGAAGCCTGGCGCGAACGCTGGCTCGCGCGAATCGGCCGTTCGGCGCGCGTGATCGCCAGCCCTGCCGCGATCGCCGTGGCGACGGCGCGCGCGGCCGGTTTCGCCGCCGCCGGCATCGAACGCTCGCACGCGCTCGCCGAAGCCGGTTTCGGCGCATGGCAAGGCCGCCGTCTCGCCGATATCGCGCAAGAAGCGCCCGACGCGCTGGCGGCCTGGACGCGCGACGCCGCGTTCCGTCCGCCCGGCGGCGAGTCGTTCGACGACGTGCGCGCACGTCTCGGCGCGTGGCTCGATGCGCTCGCGTCGCAGTCGCCATCATCATCGTCATCGTCGCCGTCATCGCCCTGTGAAACGGTGGTCGCGTTCGCGAGCGCGAGCGTGCTCCGCGCGGCGATCCTGCATGCGCTCGAAGCGCCGTCGGCGAGCTGGCGCGCCATCGAAATCGCGCCGCTGGACGTGGTGCTGCTGCGCCGCGCGCGCGAAGGGTGGGTCTGGGTCGCGCACCCCGCGTGAGCGCCGCCTGCGCCGCCTGCGTCCCTTGGAGCCGCCCTACTCCAGGCCCAGTTGCGCCTTGATCGCGGGCAGCATGTACTGCACGGCGGCGCGCCCTTCGGCGACGGCCGGCCCCGCGCGGTGAAAATCGAAAATGCCCATGCCGCCCAGACGCGGCTGGATCAGCACGTCGGCGGGTTCGCCCGCGAGGCGGCTGCGCGTGATGCGCACCTGCATGATGTCGATGCTTTGCGCGATCGAACTCAGCATCGAAGGCGCGCGCGCGCTGGGCGGCGGCGCCACGCGCACGTCCACGCCGCCCGCCGGGCCAGGCGCCGCGGGCTGAAGCCAGCCCGGAAAGCGCTTGCCGTTGCGGCGCATGAGCGGCGCGGGCACGGGCGCGGCGGCATCGGGCGCCGCGCCCGCTTCCACCGGCACCGTGCGCGGCACGGTGTCGATCGCGCCGCCCAGGTCGCGGCCGTTCAGAATGTCGTGATTGAGGTCGATGGCGATCACGGTGTCGGCGCGCATCGCGCGCGCGGCCGAAACCGGCACCGGGTTGCTCAGCCCGCCGTCCACGAGCCACACGCCGTCGTGCCAGATCGGCGTGAAAATGCCGGGAATGGCGATGGAGGCGCGCACCGCGTCCACCACGCCGCCCTCGCGCAGCCAGACTTCGCGGCCCGTGTCGAGTTCGGTGGCCACGGCCGCGAACGGCACCTTGAGGTCGTCGATGGCGCGGCCGTTGAACTGTTGCGCGAACAGGTCGATCACCTTGCGCCCGCCCAGCAGGCCGCCCGAAAACCGCAGGTCGAGCAAGCGCACGACGGTCTGCCAGGTGAGCTTGCTCACCCAGTCTTCGAGCCAGTCGAGATCGCCGTTCGCGTACACCGCGCCCACGAGCGCGCCGATGGAGGTGCCGCACACCACGTCGGGCTTGATGCCGGCTTCCTCCAGCGCGCGGATCGCGCCGATATGCGCCCAGCCGCGCGCGGCGCCGCCGCCGAGCACGAGCCCCACGCGCCGCGGCCGCCGCCGATGCGTCACCATGCCGGCCTCGCTTCGCCCCGCGCGGCGGCGATGTCGGAACGGCTCAATGCCCGCGCAGGACGTCGGAGCGCGAAGTCGTCGAAACGCGCCCGTCCGGGCCGAAATGCACATTGAAATACGCTTCGGGCGTCACGCCCCCTTCTTCCCACTTCCAGCTCCACACCGTCTCCTTCTTTAAACGGTAATACGCCACCTGGCCCGGCTTGCCGAGCCGTTGCCGCACCGCGTCCTCGCTCATGCCGAGGCGGATCTGCGCGAAGTTCTGCGCCGTGAGCGCCTGCGTGACGGCCACGAGCCGCCCGTTCGCGCCGACGTCGACCATCCACGTCTTGAGGCCCGCCGGACCGCGCGGATATTCGAGCCGCCGGGAGCCGTCCTCGAACACGCGCTCGGTCTCCGGCCGGCCCATTTGCGCACGCACCTGCTCGAGCGTCGAGACGCCCGGCGTGAGGCCCTTGAGCCGGAGCGCGTCGGGCTTGATCGAATCGAAGACGGTCTTGAGGGCTTGCCACATGCGGTCGGTCGAGAGGAAATCGGCGCCGTCGCGGCCGCAGCCGGGGAGCACCACGAGCACCACGAGCGCGCAGCAAGCGAGGGCGGCAAAGGCGCGGCGTTCGAAGCGCAATCTCATGAGCCTGCAACGATATCGGCGAGAAAAAAACCCTGCGCGCGGAGCGGCTCGCGCGCTACGTCCCCACAATGTACCGTCAATGGCGCGTGCCGTGCGATTTCGCGGGCAGTATGAGCGATATGGGCGATACGAGCGATACGGGCGATACGCGCGGTTCGTGGTTCGCGGTTCGCGGCAACGCCGATGCCGATGCCGATATTGCCACCGGCGCCAAGAGCGATCCCACGGCGCGACCTGTAACCACGCGGCCGGCAGGGACTCCCGGGCGCCGCCAGCACGAACGAAGGCGCTTTGGCACAATGGGCTCCGCCTTGCGGCTGCCCCGCGGCGTCGAATGCAACGCCTTGTTGCGGCAGCCGCGCCCTCCTACCCCGCGCAGAACGCCATGATCCCCTTTTCCGTACTCGATCTCTCGCCCATTCCGGCCGGCTCGCACGCCGGCGTCGCGCTCGCCAACACGCTCGACCTCGCGCGGCACGCCGAGCGCCTGGGCTTCCATCGCTACTGGCTTGCCGAGCATCACAACATGACGGGCATCGCGAGCGCGGCCACCTCGGTCGTGATCGGCCACGTGGCGGGCGGCACCAGCACGATCCGCGTGGGCTCGGGCGGCATCATGCTGCCGAATCACGCGCCGCTCGTGATCGCGGAACAGTTCGGCACGCTCGAAGCGCTCTATCCGGGCCGCATCGACCTCGGTCTTGGCCGCGCGCCCGGCACGGATCAGACCACGGCGCGCGCGCTGCGCCGCGACCTGCAAGGCAGCGCCGACAGCTTCCCCGACGACGTCGCCGAGTTGCAGCGCTACTTCGCCGCGCCGGTGGAAGGCCAGCGCGTGCGCGCGGTGCCCGGCGCGGGGCTGAACGTGCCGATCTACATTCTCGGTTCGAGCCTTTACGGCGCGCAGCTCGCGGCGGCGATGGGCCTGCCGTTCGCGTTCGCCTCGCACTTCGCGCCCGATCATCTGCTCACGGCGCTGCGGCTCTACCGCTCGCAGTTCCGCCCATCGGCCACGCTCGCCAGGCCGCATGCGATGGTGGGCGTGAACGTGTTTGCCGCGCCCACGAACGAGGAAGCGCGCTTTCTCTTCACCTCGCTCGAACAGCAGTTCATCAACCTGCGGCGCGGCACGCCGGGCCAGTTGCCGCCGCCCGTCGACAAGGTGGCGGCGAACGAGTTCGAACTCGCGGGCGTGCAGCATTCGCTCGCCTGCTCCGTGATCGGCGACAGCGAGACGGTGCGCGCAGGTCTGGCATCGGTGATCGAGCAGACCGGCGCCGACGAATTGATCGTCACCGCGCAAATCTACGATCACGCGGCGCGGCTGCGTTCGTTCGAAATCACGGCGCAGGTGCGCGACGAAATGGCGGCGGGCGCGAACTGAACTGATCGCCACGCCGCGCGGCCCGGTTCCGCGCGGCCCGATTCCGCGCGACACCGGAACCGTCGCCGCCTCGTCCGGCGCGGCGAGCGTTTTTCGTCGACGAGCACACCAGCGGTGCGCCAGCGCCGGTTCGCGGCGGCAAGAACCGCGCGCGGCGGCGCGCGAACCCCACGCCGCGCGCCGCCCCGAACCTCCGATACGTCTCGCACGCCCGGCATGAGCCGCGAAGTCAAGGCGTGAAGTCAAGGCGTGCCGAGCGCCGCGAGCCCCTTCAGCAGCGCCGCATGAAACGCCGCCGGGTCCTGCATCTGCGGCGCGTGGCCGGCGTCGGGGAACTCGACGAGCGTGGCATGCGCAATCGCGCGCTGCGCTTCCTTCGCGAGCACCGGATAGTGGCCGAGCTGCGCGCGCACCTCGGGCGGCGCGAGATCCTTGCCGATCGCGGTCGTGTCCTTATCGCCGATCAAGAGCAGCGTCGGCATCTGCAACTGGCCGAATTCGTACACCACGGGCTGCGTGTAGATCATGTCGTAGAGCAGCGCCGAATCCCACGCGACCTGCGCCTTGCCCGGCCCGCGATACATGCCCGCGAGCATCTGCACCCACGGCTCGTACGACGCGCGCCACTGGCCCGCGTAATAGGTGCTCTGCTCGTAGCGGCGAATGCTGTCGGCGGTCGTTTTCAATTCGCGCGCATACCATTGATCGACGGAAATCGACGGCACGCCCTTCGCCTTCCAGTCCTCGAAACCGATCGGGTTCACCAGCACGAGCTGCTCCGTTTCGCGCGGGTACATGAGCGCGTAGCGCACGCCGAGCATGCCGCCCGTCGAATGGCCGATGATGGTCGCGCGATTCACGCCCAGCGAGGCGAGCAGCGCGTGCGTGTTGCGCGCGAGCTGCTGGAACGTGAACTGGTACGCGGCGGGTTTGCTCGACTTGCAGAAACCGATCTGGTCGGGCGCGATCACGCGGTAGCCGGCGTTCGTCAATTCGCCGATGGTGTCCTGCCACGTTGCGGCGCAAAAATTCTTGCCGTGCAGCAGCACCGCCGTGCGGCCGTTGGGCCTGGCCGTGGGCGCGACGTCCATGTAGGCCATGTGCAGCGTCTGGCCTTGCGAGTCGAACGCGAAGTCGCGCACCGGATAGGGATATGCGAAGCCTTCGAGCCGCGGGCCGTAAGCTGGACCAGAATCCGCCGGACCCGAATCCGCCGGACCTGAAGCCGTGGCGGCGACCGGCGCCGAGGCGGCAGCGGCATTGATATCGGTGTCGGCGGCGATGGCGGCGTGGCAACACGCGGCGGCGGCGAGCGCGGCGGCGAAGCGGGCAAACGGGCGATTCGGGGAAGTTCTCATCGGGCGCAGATCGAGGAAAAGTCGCGAAAAATTCGCGAGGCGTGAACAGGTCGATGCGGACCGTAATCCGCGCGTAAAAAACCAGGGAAGCCGGACGAACGCGCACGAAGCGAACGCCGATAACACCGACGCGAAATCACACGCGAATCACGCCGCCGGCGGCTCCCAGGGATCAACGATTCTAAAGACCTTGTGCGCGGCATGCCGCGAGGCGCACAACGCGAACCCGGGGCATGGCGTTTGCTCGCCAAAAGCCGTCAAAACCTCGTACAGAACCGCCCATCGGCAGCGCGCGTCGCGGGTTTCGGTGTTAGAACGGTCCATACGTGGTGCGTTTAATACGTTCGTCATGACGCGTCGGGCAATCGACGCGCGTCGCACGAACATCACGCCAAAGACCACCATCGCACGCGTTTCGCGAAAGCGTTCGCAGAAAAACGCGGCCCATCGCCAACCACCGGGGGCACAACAAGGAGACGGTCATGGAAACTCCGGCAAGCCTCAACGATCTGCAACGCACCACGCTCGCCATCGTGCTCGCGGGCGGCCGCGGCACGCGCCTCGGGCCGCTCACCAACAAGCGCGTCAAACCGGCCGTCTACTTCGGCGGCAAATACCGCATCATCGACTTCGCGCTTTCCAATTGCCTGAATTCAGGCATCCGGCGCATCGCCGTGGTCACGCAGTACAAGGCGCACTCGCTGCTGCGCCACTTGCAGCGCGGCTGGGGCTTCCTGCGCGGCGAGTTCAACGAGTTCCTCGACCTGTGGCCCGCGCAGCAACGCGTGGAAGGCGCGCACTGGTATCGCGGCACGGCCGACGCCGTGTACCAGAACCTCGACATCATCCGCTCCATCGCGCCGAAATACGTGATCGTGCTGGCCGGCGACCACATCTACAAGATGGATTACACGCGCATGCTGGCCGACCACGCGGCGAGCGGCGCGGACTGCACGGTGGGCTGCATCGAGGTGCCGCGCATGGAGGCGCAGGCGTTCGGCGTGATGGCCGTCGACGAAAACCGCCGCGTGACCGGCTTCGTCGAAAAACCGGACGACCCGCCCGCGATGCCGGGCCGCCCCGACATCGCGCTCGCGAGCATGGGCATCTACGTGTTCGACACCGAATACCTGTTTCATCTGCTCGAGGACAACATCGCGCGCTCGGCCACCGACCACGACTTCGGCAAGGACATCATTCCGCGCGTCGTGACCGACGGCCACGCCATCGCGCATCCGTTCAGCATGTCGTGCGTCTCGTCCGATCCGACCGCCGATTCGTACTGGCGCGACGTGGGCACCGTGGACGCCTACTGGTCGGCGAATCTCGACCTCGCCTCCACGATTCCCGCGCTCGATCTCTACGACCGCAACTGGCCGATCTGGACCTATCAGGAGCAACTGCCGCCCGCCAAGTTCGTGCGCGACCTGAACGGCCTGCAAGGCTCGGGCACCAACCTGATCGTGTGCGGCGGCAGCGTGATCTCGGGTTCGCAGATTTCGCGCTCGGTGCTCTCGTCGAAAGTGGTCGTGCAGTCGTTCTGCAACATTGCCGAGGCAGTCTTGTTACCGCAGGTAGTGGTGGGCGCGAGTTGCCGGCTGCGCAAGGTGGTGGTCGATCGCGGCTGCGAGATTCCCGAAGGCACCGTGATCGGCGAAGACCCGGTGCGCGACGCCGAACGCTTTTATCGCACCGAAAGCGGCGTCGTGCTGGTGACGCAGGAAGCGCTCGACAAGCTCAAGACCTGAGCGCGAGGACGCGAGCGGCGCGGTCTTGCCCGATGGCGCCTGCCCGTCGTATCGCTTTCGTCGTGCCGCTTTCGTCGTGCCGCTTTCGTCGTGCCGCTTTCGTCGTGCCGCTTTCGTCGTGCCGCTTTCGTCGTATCGCTTTCGTCGTATCGCTTTCGTCGTGACGCTTTCGTCGTGACGCTTTCGTCGTATCGGTTTATGCATCGTCAGCCGCGCGCGAAAACCGGCACGAAGATTCCCCAGGCACGCGGCGCGCTCGCCATCCGGCGCCGCGCCCGCTCAATTCCATCTCCGAGAGGATGTTTGCCCGATGACCCTCCGCGTCCTGCACGTAGCCAGCGAGCTGTACCCGCTTCTCAAGACCGGCGGTCTCGCCGATGTCACCGCCGCGCTGCCCGCGGCGCTGATCGAACAAGGCGCCGACGCGCGCCTGCTGCTGCCGGGCTTTCCGTCCGTCGCCGCGGGTCTGGAAAACCTGCGCCCTGTCGCACGCCTCGAGCGCACGTTCGGCGCGCCCGAGGCCACGCTGGAACTGGGCCGCCTGCCGGGCAGCGAATTGCCCGTCTACATGATTCGCGCCGACGCGTTCTACGCGCGCGCCGGCAATCCCTATCTCGACGACCAACACGTGCCCTACGGCGACAACGCCCAGCGCTTCGCGTTGCTCGGCTGGACGGCGGCGCAGATCGCCCGCCGGCTCGACCCCGGCTGGACGCCCGCGATCGTGCAGGCGCACGACTGGCACGCGGGGCTCGCGCCCGCCTACCTGCGCGCCGCCGAGCGCGAGCACGGCGCCGGTCACGGAGCGTCGGCGCGCTCGATCTTCACGATCCACAACCTCGCCTACCAAGGCATCTTTCCCGCCCGGCAGTTCGACGGACTCGGTCTGCCGCGCGACTTTCTGCACATGAACGGCGTGGAGTTCTACGGCCAGCTTTCGTTCCTGAAAGCCGGTCTTTTCTACGCCGATAAAATCACGACCGTGAGCCCGACCTATGCGCGCGAGATTCAGACGGTGGCGCAAGGCGGCGGCCTCGAAGGGCTGTTGCGCGAGCGCACGCACGACCTCGTGGGCATTCTCAACGGCGTCGATTACGGCGTCTGGAGCCCGGCCGGCGACGCCGCCATCGCCGCGAAATATTCGGCCACGCGCATGAGCGGCAAGCTGCGCTGCAAGTCGGCGCTGCAAACGCGCATGAAGCTCGCGGTCAGGCACGATGCACTCGTGTTCGGCGTGGTGAGCCGCCTCACGGAGCAAAAAGGCCTCGACCTGCTGCTCGCCGCGCTGCCCGAGATCGTCGCGCGAGGCGGCCAGCTCGTCGTGCTCGGCACCGGCGACCCGAGCCTCGAGCAAGGCTACGCGCGCGCGGCGCGCCAGCATCCCGACGCGGTGGCCGTGGAATTCGGCTTCGACGAAACGCTCGCGCACGAGATCGTCGCGGGCGCCGACGTGATGGCCGTGCCCTCGCGCTTCGAGCCATGCGGGCTCACGCAGCTTTACGCGCTCGCCTATGGCGCGCTGCCGCTCGTTCACTGCGTGGGCGGTCTCGCCGACACGGTGGTGGACGCCTCGCTCGAAAATCTCGCCGACGGCCTTGCCACGGGCTTCGTCTTTTCGCGCTTCGAGCCCGAGGCGCTCACGGCCGCGATCCGCCGCGCCTTCGCCTTGCACGCGCGCAGCCGCGACTGGCGCGAGACGCGCGCGCGGGCGATGCGCCAGGACTTCGGCTGGGCGGCTTCGGCGCAGCGCTACATGACGCTCTATCGCGAACTGGCGGGTTAGTTGCGCCGACCTGCCGCGCCGCCGTGAAGGCGCGCGCGGCTTGATCTGACAAAGCAAACGGCGCGCGCGGCGGACCACCGCGCGCGCGAAATTCGGTTATCGTTGCTTCACCCTCGCCCAAGGCGCGCCACACGCAGCGCGCCGCGACTCATAACGACAATCGGACCGATCATGAAAAACGTCCTGAGCATCCAGTCCCACGTGGTGTTCGGCCACGCGGGCAACAGCGCCGCCGTGTTCCCCATGCGCCGCCTGGGCGTGAACGTGTGGCCGCTCAACACGGTGCAGTTCTCGAATCACACGCAGTATGGCCACTGGACCGGCCACGCCATCGACTCGGGCGAAGTCGTGGATCTCGTCGAAGGCATCGGCGCGATCGGCGTGCTACCGCGTTGCGACGCCGTGCTTTCCGGTTATCTCGGCGCGCCCGAGCAGGCGCAGGCCGTGATCGACGTGGTGCGCGCCGTGAAAGCCGCCAATCCGCAGGCGCGCTATTTCTGCGATCCCGTCATGGGCACGCTCAACGCCGAAAACGGCTGCCGCGTGGAACCCGGCATTCAGGAGTTCCTCGTGCGCCACATGCCCGAGGTCGCCGACGCCATGATGCCCAACCACAGCGAGCTGCAACGGCTCGTGGGCCGCGAGGTCGAAACCGCCGAAGAAGCCGTGGCCGCGTGCCGCGAGCTGATCCGGCGCGGGCCGAAGCTTGTCGTGGTCAAGCATCTGCTCGATCGCAACAGTCCCGCCGACCGTTTCAGCATGCTTGCCGTCACCGCCGGCGAGGCATGGCTCGGCCAGCGCCCGCTCTACCCGTTCGCGCGTCAGCCCGTGGGCGTGGGCGACGTGACGAGCGCCGTGCTGGTCGCGCGGCTCATGCTGGGCGACTCGCTGCGGCGCGCGTTCGAGCACACGCTCGCGGCCGCGAACGCCGTCGTGCGCGCCACTTACGAAGCGGGCCGCTACGAACTGGAGATCGTGGCGGCGCAAGACCAGATCGCGCACCCGCGCGACTGGTTCGATGCATGGGCCGTCGAGCCGGCCTAGACCGAGAACGGTCCTGGCGCGTTGGCTGGGTGCGTGGCTGGGCGCATTAAGCGGCGGCTTGCCGATACGCAACCCGGCCTATAATGCGCACCGCATAGGCCGCGATTGCGCCGGGCGGTTCGGCCATCAACCGGCCCCGAACCGCCCATAATCCGCCCACGATCCGGCCACGGCGCCCACCGTTTTCAGAGAATGACCGATGTCCGATTCAATCCGTAGCGAACAGGAAGAGTATTTCGAGCAGTTGTGCCTTGCCGTCGACGCCGGCGAAACGCACGAGCAGGAAGCCATCGAATACTTCGAGCAGCAGAGCCACGAGCCCGACTTCGACGCCGCCGCGTGGCTCGACATCGCGCTCTATCATGCGCCGGACGTGGCGCAAGGCATTGTCGATCTCGTCGACGTGAGCGATCGCGAGCGCAGCGACATCGCCCAGACCATCGCCGACACGCTCGACATTTCCTACGGCGACGACGAATGCGAGCGCTTCGAGCGCACCGTCCGTCTCGCGCTCGCCAACGGCATCCCCGTCGATCTCGACGTGCTGCTCGACGGCTGCAACCGTGCGCTCGACGACCTCGAAGGCTGGGCCAGCGCCGACACCATGGCGCCGCTCGTGCGTCTGCGCGACGCGCTGTTCGAGCTTCAGGCCAACCGGTAACGCCGCGAGAAGGTAAGAACGCAAGAGGCGCGACGTAAGAAGCGCGCGCCGGAACGACGCCGCGCCGCCGTCCTCGATCCTCTGCCTGCTGACTTTTCGTCCTGTTATATTGCGCGGCAGTGCCGCCTCGCCGGGCGCTTCGCCCAACACAGCATGCCGCGAGCGCCCGGGCAGACGCACCGGGCGCTCGCCTACACACAAGAACGCCACGCCGCCGCGCGAGGAGTCACGATGAGTTTTGCCGCCAACGCTACGGGAATCGCTTCACGCTTCGCTTCGCGTCTAGCCGCGCGCGCGAATACCGCCGGGTTTTCGGCCTGGTTTTCGGCGGCCTTCACGGCTCGCTTCGCGGCCGGCTTCACGGACCGCTCCACGGCTCGCTTCACGAATCGCTTCACGGCCAGTTTCGCTGAGCGCTTGACGGCCACCTTCACGGCCTGCTTGACAGACCGCTTCACTGACCGCTCCACGGCCTTCTTTGTGGGCTTCTTTGCGGCTTTCTTTGCGGCTTTCTTTGCAGCCTGCTTCCGAGCCTTCTTTCGAACCCGCGTTCCGGCAGCTCGCCCAACCACACTCGCGGGCCGCCCAACGGCCG
Organism: Paraburkholderia sp. J41; assembly: GCF_905220235.1. Classification (NCBI taxonomy): domain Bacteria; kingdom Pseudomonadati; phylum Pseudomonadota; class Betaproteobacteria; order Burkholderiales; family Burkholderiaceae; genus Paraburkholderia; species Paraburkholderia sp. J41. Next base: position 357,822 of record NZ_CAJMZE010000002.1, read on the forward strand.
TCTTCCGCGACCGCTCCGCCGCCCTGCCCGCGCGGCGCGCGCGTCGCGCTGCCGCCATCGCCAGGGCCGCCGCCGCAACCGCTGCCGCCGCCGTCACGTTGAGCGCCAGCGGCGGCGCGCTCGCGGCCGGCACGCTCGACGTGCGCATCGGTTTTGCCGCGCCGCTCTCGGGCGACTACGCGAACTACGGCCGCGATCTGGAGAACGGCGTGCAACTCGCGCTCGATGAGGCAAACGCGCAAAACCTCAAGATCGGCGACCAGACGGCGCACTTCACGCTTATCGCCATCGACGACCGCAGCGACCCGCGCCTCGGCGTGCAGGCCGCCGCGAGTCTCGCGAACCAGAACGTCGTGGCCGTGGTCGGCCACTTCAACTCGGGCACGGCCATTCCGGCTTCGCGCATCTACGAAAGCGCCGGCATTCCGATGATCAGCCCCGCCGCCACGAATCCCGTCATCACGCAGCAAGGCTTCGCCAACACCTTCATGGTGATCGCGAGCGACGCGCAAAACGCGGGCGTCGCGGGCGCGTGGGCCGTCGACGTGATGAAGGCGAAGCGCGTCGCCATCGTCGACGACCGCACGGCGTTCGGCCAGGGCGAAGCCGACGTGTTCGAGCACACCGTGCGCGAGCGCGGCGGCAAGGTGGTCGCGCGCGAGTTCTCCAACGGCGACTCCGACGACTTCGGCCCGCAGCTTTCGCGCATCAAGGCCGCCGACGTCGATCTGCTCTACTTTGGCGGCCTCGCGCGCCAGGGCGCGGCGCTCGCGAAGCAGATGAAGGAGCGCAGCATCGCCGCGCAATTCGTGGGCGGCGGCGGCGTGGCCACGGCCGATTTCACGCAGGTCGCGGGCGCGGCCGCCGAAGGCGCGATGGCCTGGGAATACGGCCGCCCGCTCGCGCAACTGCCCGACGGCCCGCGCTTCGCGCAAGCGTACAAGAGCCGCTTCGGCAGCGACGTGCTGGCGTATGCGCCGTTCGGCTACGACGCGGCGTGGGCCGCGATTCGCGCGATGGTCGCCGCGAAATCGTCGAAACCGGACGTCTATCGCAGCGCGCTCAAGTCGATCGGCTTCGACGGCGTGACGGGCCACATCGCCTTCGAACCGGACGGCTCGCTCAAGAACGGCGCCTCGACGCTCTGGCAGGTGCGCAAGGGCGCATGGGTGCCCGTGACCACGCGCGGCGGCTGAACCGCGAAACCGCCGATCAGCTTGCGCGAATGAAAGTTGCGCCGATCAAGCGATCGAGCCGCCTTAAAGCGTCCGCTTAAACGCTTAAACGCCGGTTTAAAGCGCCGGGTTGGACCCGCTCGCGCCGCCTTGGCTTCGTCCGGCGCGCACGACAATCTGCGCGTGCGTATCGCGTTCGATGCGCACGAGCGCGTCGCGCATGCGCGCGAATTCGGCGGCGGTACACATCTGATGGCCGAAGCGCGCGGCCAGCCGGCGCTCGATTTGCAGCGTGCGCGTGCGCGCGTCGAATACGTAATGCGACGTGTAGGTAAGCGAGGCGTCGCTCACGTCCACGTCCCCGGGAATGTCCGTCACGCGCGCGAACGCGGGCAGCGCAATCTGCGCGCTTTCCGCGAATTCGCCGCCGATGCACGCCCACGGCTGCGTGCGGCGCGGCTGCGCGAGCCAGCTCTCGATCTGCGTGGCGATGCCGCCCGTGAAGCTCGAAAGCGCGTCGATCGCGGTCGTGCCGTCGCGCCAGACCACGTGATCGAGCGTGCCCTCCATATCGACGGAAAACGGGCCGTGCGTGAGGTCGGTCGGCGCGGTGCTCACGTGCGCCGTGCCCGCGAGCCCCGTGAGCCGCAGCCGCTGCGCGGCGATCTGCTGCGCGCCCGCGTGCGTGGCGCGCCGAAACGTATTGCGCTCGGGTTCGGCGCCCGCGCCCGCGTCGTCGACGTGATAGCGGTATGCGGCGTCGCCGGCCTCGTTCACGGTGAGCGCGAGGCGCGCAGTGCGCTCGCGCGGCTCGGCGGCGGGCGTGCGCGCGAGCACGCCGTCGTCGACCAGCAACGCCGGCCGGTCCATCGCGCCGGGCGGCAGCGTGCCGAACGCGTAGCCGCCGGAGGACGTATCGGCGAACACGCCAAACTCGGGCAGATACGCGATCACGTGGTTGATCGCATGCACGCCGTAACCGGGCACGCCGGGCAGCGAGTAGACGGGACCGAGGTTCAGCAGCGCCGCCTCCGCGCGTATGCCCACGGCCGCGAGCAACGCCGTGTAAAGCGCGACGTGATCCTTGCAGTCGCCGTAACGGTTGCGCAGGATGTCGGTCGCGCGATGCGGCACGGCCTCGGTTTCGCCCAGAAAGAGCGCGACGTAGCGGATATTGAAGCGCATCCAGTCGTAGAGGCGGCGCGCCTTTTCGCGCGGGTCGCTCGCGCCCGCCGTGAGCGACTGCGCGAGCGCGGCGATGGCGGGATCGGTGGCCGTGGGATCGGCGGCGGCTTCGCGGTAGCGCGCGGCGAAAGTCGCGAAATCGGGCACCGTCGAAACCATCAGGCGGTCGCCCCAGTTCACGTAGGCCACGGCGCCCGCTTCGAGCGGCGCATACGCGCCATGCCGGTAATCGAACGTGTAGCGGGTGCGGCCGTTCGCGGTCACGGGCGGCTCGGGCGTGTAGCCGCGCGCGTCGGCATGCAGCGGCAGGTTCGCGGGCAAATCGAAAACGAGGCGCTGGAAATCGACGGGATCGCCGCTCGGCTCGACGAAATACGAGAACGTGCCCGCTTCGAGCGCCTTTGCACGCCGCTTCGCGAAACGCAGGTGGACACGCGAGCCTACCTGCACACCGGGAAAGATCACCGTGCGCAGCACGCCGTCCTCGAAGGTGGGCGCGCCCGCCGAGCGCGGCTCCTGCACGTCGCGAATGCCGCTTGCGGGCACGACGTGCGCGGTGCCGTCGGGGTCGATCGTTTCGGCGGAGAGCGCCGTGATTGTTTCGATATCCTTATTGAACCAGACGTAGCGTTGGGCGATGGCGTCGACGCCCGCCGTGGTGTTCGCGCGCAGCACGGTGTCGTCCCGCTCCTCCACGGAGCCGTCTTGTTGAACCACGAACCAGTGCTCGTCGCGTTCGAGAGTCGCGGGCGGCGGGTCGGGCGGCATGCCGGGCGGCGCGGCGGCGTCGCTGCGCGCGGCGGTGTCGGGGCTGCGCGCGCTGGCCTGCGCGTGAGCGTCGGCCACGGAGAACGCGAACCACGCGGCCAGGCAAACCGCCATGCGCTTCATGACGCGCGAACCGCAATCGCAACAACACCATCGGGCACGGCAGACCTCGCGAAAAAGGCGACGTCTGCCGTTTTAGCACATCGACGCGTGAGCCGCAGCGCGTGGGCGCGCGCCGTCGAGCGCGTTACGGCGCGTGCCATGGAGCACGCCATTGCGCCAACGCAGTCCGGCGCCAGCGCGTCCCGCACGCTCAAACGCGCCGTTGCTCGATCGCTTTCAGCAGCGAAAGCGCAATGCCTTCCGCCGCGAGCCGCACTTCCTCGAGCGCCGGAAACGAAGGCGCGATCCGCAGATGACTGTCGCGCGGATCGTCGCCGTACGGATACGCCGCGCCCGCGGGCGTGAGGATCAGCCCCGCCGCCGCCGCGAGTTCCACGGTGCGGCGCGCGCAACCTTCGGGCGTGTAGAGGCTGATGAAATAGCCGCCGCGCGGCGCGTTCCAGCTCACGCCTTCGATACCGCTCAAGCGCGCGCGAAATACCGCGTCCACCGCGTCGAACCTGGGCTTGAGCAACGCGCGATGTCGCGCCATCAACGCGAGTACGCCCGCGCGGTCGCGCAAAAAGCGCACATGGCGCAACTGGTTGAGCTTGTCCGGGCCGATCGTGCGGATGGCGCTGTGCTTTTGCCACCACGCGATATTGCGCGGCCCCGCCGCGAGCCAGGCGAATGCGCCGCCCGCCACCGTCACCTTCGAGAGCGACGCGAACATCAACACGCGTTCCGCATGGCCTGCTTCGGCGCATGCGGCATGCACGTCGAGCGTCGTCAGCGCTTCGTCGCCGAGGTGGTGGAAGCGGTAGGCGTCGTCCCAGAAAAGGCGAAAGTCGGGCGCGGCCGGCATCGCGGCAAGGCGGCGGATCACGTCGTCGGACCAGATCGCGCCCGACGGATTGCTGTAGAGCGGCACGCACCACATGCCCTTGATCGACGCGTCCTCGCGCACCAGCGCTTCGACGCGGTCCATGTCGGGGCCGTCGTCGCGCATCGGCACGGCGATCATGCGCACGCCGAGCGCCTCGCAAATGGCGAAATGGCGGTCGTAGCCCGGCACCGGGCACAGAAACGCGATCTCGCCCTGCGCGCGCCACGGCGCGCTCGTGCGCTCGCCCTCGCCCTTCTCGCCTTCGCCCGCGCCTTGGCCCATCTCCACAGGCACGCCGTGCAGCAGCGCGAACGCGAGCACGTCGTGCATGAGTTCGAGGCTCGAGTTGCCCGCCGCGACCACCTGCGCCGCGCTCACGCCCAGCAGTTCCGCGCCCAGCTCGCGCGCTTCGGGCAAGCCGCTCGCGAGACCGTAGTTGCGGCAATCGAAGCCGTCGCGCGCGCGATGGCCGGCGAGCGCGGCATCGTCGATGATCGCCTGCGAGAGATCGAGCTGTTCCGGCGACGGCTTGCCCCGCGACATATCGAGCCGCAAGTTCAACTGCCGAAATCGTTCGTAGTTCAAAGCGACGGGCGGCGACATCAGCATGCGTTTCTCCTGGACGGTGGCGCGAACGTGGGCGCGGACATGAGCGGCCAACGCGCGAGCGAACTCGCGCGCGACCGGCCAGACCAGTATCGGCGCGTCGCCGCGTTCAGACAAACGCGTTATATTGAACACTTCGATCAATTTTTCTGATACCGGCCCGATTCCGATGAAAACCCTCGACCTGGACGTGCTCGCGATGGTGGTGGCCGTCGCCGATGCGGGCAGCTTCGTGCGCGGCGCGGCGCTCGTGCATCGTTCGCAGGCGGCGCTCAGCATGCAGATTCGCGCGCTCGAGGAGGCCATCGGCAAGCCGCTTTTCATTCGCGCGCCGCGCAACGTGACGCCCACGCCCGACGGCCAGACGCTCATCGCCTACGCGCGCCGCATGCTCGCGCTGCGCGACGAGGCGTGGGCTTCGCTTGCGCATCCCGAGGTGACCGGGCGCGTGTCGATCGGCGTGCCCGACGACTATGCGTCCTCGTTGATGCCGCCGGTGCTGCGCAAGTTTTCGGCGAACTGGCCGAAGGTCGAGATTCAGGTGATCGGCTTGCCGAGCAGCGCGCTCATGCCGCTTTTGAAGGACAACAAGATCGACCTCGCCTGCGTCACGCGCACGCGCGGCCTGGCCGGCGAGTTCATCCGTTTCGAGCCGATGGTGTGGGCCGCGCCGCCCAGCGCCGTGAGCGCCGCGAGCGGCCGCGAAATCTGGCGCGAGCGGCCCCTGCCGGTGGCGCTGTTCGGCGGCGGCAGCGTCGCGCACACCAACGCCATTCAGGCGCTGGAGCGCGCGAAGATCGAATATCGCACCTCGTACGAAAGCCCGAGCCTGATGGGCTTGTGCAGCATGGTGGCGGCCGGGCTCGCCGTCGCGCCGCTCGCGCGCTGCGCCGTGCCGGAGACGTTCACGACGCTCGGCAAGGCGCACGGCCTGCCCGCGCTGCCCGAACTCGAAGTGGTGCTGGCGCGTAGCGCGCGCTCGAACCGCCCGCCTTGCGACTTCCTGGCCGAGCAGATTCTCGCGGAACTGCGCGTGCAGGAGCATTGAGCTTTCGATGTGGCCGGCGGCGCTGGCCAATGCCGGCCGGCCGCGTCAGTCGTCGCCGAGCCGCGAAAGCAGCGCGTGCAAGCGCATGACATGGCGCAGCAGCAGTTCGCGATGCTTCTCGATCTGTTCGAGACGGCCTTCGAGGTCGGCGCGCACGCGCTCGTCGGGTTCGGCGTAAGCGATCACGTCGTCGATGCGCGAGCGCAGCGCGGCCGTCTCCACGGGCGGCATGTTCAGATAACGCTCGAGCTTGCGCACGTCCTGCGCGGCGAGATCGCGAATCTTGCGTATGCCCGCGAGCCGCCGGTTGGTTTCCGCCGTGGGCGGCGAAGCAAGACCCGGCGAGGACGCGCCGGGCGCCGCGCTATCGTCGCGTTTCGCGCTCGCGCCGAAGATCGGCTCGACGCGCAGCACCGGCGCCTTGCGCACCGGATGCGCCGTGCCGCGAAAGCGCGCGCGCGGCGTTTCGCTGGCGATGGCCTCGCGCGTTTCGCGAGGCACGTCGCCGCTCTCGCGCGCTGCGTCCATCCAGCCTTCGGGCAAACCGGTCACGGCCTCCACGCCGCGCACGAATTCTTCGCTGAAATCGCGCTCGCCCGAAACAATCAATTTCATGTAGCTCGCCGAGAGCGTCATCATGCGCGCGAGCCGCGTGGCCGCGCCGACTTCGCGTGTGAGCAGCGCCAGATTGGCCCGCCACACCGGCATGAGCGTGGCGTTGGAATCGTCCATTGCGGGCTCCTCCTTCGTTCGCACCCTCCGTCATCATACGGGCCGCCGTGGGGCTGCCGCGTCTGACAGGCCACGATGCGGGCGAACGAAACGTAGAGCAAGCGATGTGCCGCGCGGGCGCTTTCGTCCGGGGAAAACGCGGCGCGCGCCGTGAAAACCCGCGAAAGCGAGAAAAATGCCTAAAAATGGCCCGTAAAGCGATACCGGCTGCCCGGATGCCAGAGGTTGGCCACCGAAGCCACCTGCGCGCGCGAATGCGTGCGCCGATGCAGCACGAGGCACGGCTCGGCGTCTTTCATGCGCAGATGCGCGCGCGTGTCGGCGGCGGGCGCGAGCGCCTCGATGCGGTATTCCACGCCCTGAAGCGGCGCGACGCGCACGAGATACTGGTTCGGCGTGATGTGCGTGAAGTCCTGCAATCCGTAATCGGGCGCGACAGCGGGATTGACCCAGCGTTCTTCGAGCTGCACGGGCTCGTCGTTTTCGAAGTGGAGCACACGCGAATGGAACACGCGCTCGCTCACGCGCAAGCCCATTTCGAGCGCGAGCGGCTCGTCGGCGCTCAGTTCGCCGATATCGAGCACCTGCGCGCGGTAGACGTGGCCGCGCGCAAGGATTTCGTCGGAGATGCTGCGGATCGCCACCAGCGTCGATTCGTACTTCGGCCGCGCGACGAAGGTGCCCGCGCCCTGCACGCGCGTGAGCACCTGTTCGGCGGTCAGCTCGCGCAGCGCGCGGTTCACGGTCATGCGCGCGACCTTGAACTCGCGCGCCAGTTCGTTCTCGGAAGGCACCTGGTCGCCCTCGCTCCATTCGCCCGCGTGAATGCGCGCGAGAATGAAGTCCTTGATGCCCTGGTACGCGGGTGCGTTCATCGCGGCTTTCGCGGCATCAGCGCGCCGGCAGTCCGGCTTGCGCAGCGGCTTGCGAACCGGACTGTGCAGCGGCTTGCGAACCGGCTTGCGAACCGGCTTGCGACTCGAACGCGAACGGGCTGTGCGCCGCGATCGCGCCTTCCTGCACGAGCCGCGTGACCGCCGCGATGTCGGGAGCGAAGTAGCGGTCCAGATCGTAATGCGGCACCTGCGCGCGCACCGTTTCCGTCACGCGCGCGAGTGCGGGACTCGTGCGATGCGGCGCGCGCAGATCGACGCCTTGCGCCGCCGCGAGCAGTTCGATGGAGAGAATGTTGGCCGTGTTTTCGGCGATGTCGGCGAGCTTGCGCGCGGCGAACGTCGCCATCGACACATGGTCCTCCTGGTTCGCCGAGGTGGGCAGCGAATCCACCGAAGCCGGATGCGCGAGCGTCTTGTTCTCCGAGGCGAGCGCGGCGGCCGTGACGTGCGCGATCATGAAACCCGAGTTCACGCCGCCGTCCTTCACGAGAAACGGCGGCAGGCCCGAAAGCGTGGCGTCGATCAGCAAGGCGATGCGGCGCTCGGCCAGCGCGCCGATTTCCGCGGCGGCGAGCGCGAGATTGTCGGCGGCGAACGCGACGGGCTCCGCGTGGAAGTTGCCGCCCGACAGCACTTCGAGCGTTTCCGGGAAGATCAGCGGATTGTCGGAAACCGCGTTCGCTTCGATCAGCAACACCTGCGCCGCGTGACGCATCTGGTCCAGACACGCGCCCATCACCTGCGGCTGGCAGCGCAGCGAGTACGGGTCCTGCACCTTGCCGCAGTCGCGGTGCGAAAGGTTGATCGCCGAACCTTCCAGCAGCGCGCGATACGCGGCGGCCGCCTCGATCTGGCCGCGATGGCCGCGCAGCTCGTGAATGCGCGCGTCGAACGGATGCACCGAACCCGCCGCCGCGTCCACGCAAAGCGCGCCCGAAACCAGCGCCGTGCGATACAGGTCCTCGATCGCGAACAGGTTGTGCAGCGCGAGCGCCGTGGAAGCCTGCGTGCCGTTGAGCAGCGCGAGGCCTTCCTTCGCTTGCAGCGTGAGCGGCTTGAGGCCGGCTGCGGCCAGCCCCGCTTCGGCGCTCGCGCGCTCGCCGCGCACGAACACTTCGCCGATGCCGAGCAGCACCGCCGACATATGCGCGAGCGGCGCCAGATCGCCCGACGCGCCCACGGAACCCTTCACGGGAATCAGCGGCAGGACGTCGGCATTGAACAGCGCGACGAGCGCATCCATGACTTCGCGGCGAATGCCCGAATGGCCGCGGCCGAGGCTCGACAGCTTGAGCGCCACGAGCAGGCGCACGACCGGCAGCGCCATCGGCTCGCCCACGCCCACGGCGTGCGACAGCACGAGATTGCGTTGCAGCAGTTCGAGCTGGTCGTTCGGGATATGCGTGCTCGCGAGACGCCCGAAGCCGGTATTGATGCCGTAGGCGGGCTCGCCCTTCGCCGTGATGTCGGCCACGGCGCGCGCGCCCGCGTCGATGGCGGCGAAGCTCGCCGGATCGAGTTCCAGCCGGGTGGTTTCACGCGCGATGCGGCGCAGTTGCGGAAGGGTCAGATGGCCGGGCGTGAGACGCAGCGTGATGGGCATGGCGAGTCCTGTCTATACAAGTTTCCTGATGGGACGAAGTCTAGCCTGGCCGCCCTGTATATACAACCGCGCACGACTGGGGACTAACCATGAGCCGCCTTCCCTCGCTCGCCGGCCGTGCTTCGCGCCGTCACGGATCGAGCGCGAGACGCCCCGCGATGAACGCGAGAAAACACTGCACGCGCGCCGCCAGCGCCGCGTTGCGGTAGTAGACGGCATGCACGGGCTGGCGCTCCTCGATCAGCGCATGGTCGAGCACGGTCACGAGCCGCCCGGCCTCGCGGTCACCGACGGTGAGAAAGTCGGAAAGACACGCAACGCCGCTCGCGGCCAGCGCGAGTTGCCGGATGGTTTCGCCGCTCGACGCCGCGAGCGCGGGCTGGATCGTGTAGCCGGGCGCGTCGCTCGCCGACGAAGCCGCGGCCGGCGCGGCACCGGCATGACTTCCGCCATCGGCACGACTCTCGCGGTCCGCACGCAGGGGCCAGCGATTCAAATGCACCGGCGCGGTGAAGCCGATCAACCGATGTTCGCGCAGCGCCGCGAGCGTGCGCGGCGTGCCGTGCGCCGCCAGATACGCGGGACTCGCGACGATGCGCAACCGGCTCGTGCCGAGCGCGCGCGCATGCAGCGTGGAATCCTGCAACGCGCCGATGCGAATCGCGATATCCACGCGCTGTTCCAGCAGATCGACGATGCGCTCGTTATTGGTCAGCTCGAGCTGGATCTCGGGATACTCGCTCGCGAACTCGGCCACGTGCGGCACGATGCAATGAAGCATGAACGGCGTGGCCGCATCCACGCGCAGCCGTCCCGAAGGCCGCTCGCGATGGCGCGTGACGGCCTCTTCGGCATCTTCCATCGCCGCGAGGATCGCGCGGGCGCGCTCCAGAAATAGCTCGCCCTCCTCGGTCAGTTGCAAACGCCGCGTGGTACGCAGGATCAACGCGACGCCCAGTTGCTTTTCGAGGCGAGTGAGCGCGCGGCTCACGCCCGAAACGGTCTGCTGAAGCTTTTCGGCGGCGGCCGTGATCGACCCCGCGTCGATCACGGTGGCGAAAACGAGCAGTTCGTCGGTCGAGGTTTTCATTGTTGAGCGCGAGTCAAGATTCATTTGAGACTAGCACGCTTTTTGCAAAACCCGAATACGCCGATACTGAACGGCATCGACATTCAAACCGGATCGGGAGCAAGCATGAAAGTCTTTATTACTGGCGCGGGCGGCTTTATCGGCGGGACCATCGCGGCGCACCTCGCGCGCGCCGGCCACGAGGTGCGAGGCCTCGTGCGCCGCGCCGAACAATTCGCCGATCTCGAAGCGCTCGGCATCGCGCCCGTGCAAGGCGACCTCGACGACCGCGACGTGCTGATGCGCGAAGCGCGCGCCGCCGACGCCGTCGTCAATGCGGCGAGCAGCGATCATCGCGGCGCCGTGCAAGCGCTGCTCGACGCGCTCGAAGGCTCGGGCAAGACGCTGCTGCACACGAGCGGATCGAGCATCGTCGGCGACGCATCGGGCGGCCAGGCCACCGAGCGCATCTACTACGAGGACGCGCTGCCGGAACCGACCGCCGACAAGGCGCCGCGCGTCGCCATCGACAATCTCGTGCTTGCGGGCGCGCAGCGCGGCATCAAGAGCGCCGTGCTCTGCAACACGCTGATCTACGGCGCGGGCGCGGTGCCGGGCGCGGCGAGCGTGCAGTTGCCGCGCCTCGTCCGCCAGGCGCAAAAGAGCGGCGTCATGCGCCACGTCGGGCCGGGGCTGAACATCTGGTCGAATGTCCACGTCGACGACGTCGCCGAGCTGTATCGGCTCGCGCTGGAAAAAACGCCTGCGGGCACGTTCTATTTCGTCGAAAGCGGCGAAGCGAATTTCCGCGCGATGACCGAAGCGCTCGCCGACTTGATGGGACTTGGCGCGCCCGAGGACTGGCCGCTCGAGCAGGCGATCGAGGAATGGGGCTACGAGATGGCGTCGTACGGGCTTGGCTCGAATAGCCGTGTGCGCGGCGAGCGCGCGCGCAAGTTGCTGGGTTGGGAGCCGCGGCGCACCTCGGTTACGGCGTGGATTCGCGAGGAGATGGCGAAGCCGGCGTAGTCGCGCATTCGAACGGCGCAGGCACGCGATCTACGCTTTTCCGTGCGGTCGATAAAACCGAATGGCCGCGTAATTGCGCGGCACAAAAGCGGTTTGATAAGCGATTATCAAACCGCGTCCACAAGTGCCGCTCACGATCCCAAACCGCCATTACTTAGCAATACGAAACAAAAAGCATAAGCTCGCGCCTGGTCAGGAAAGCCACGATGACGGCGGCAACGCGCCGGCCACGCAGCGTAAGAAAATCATTAACCTATCCGTAAGGTCAGTCCGCTAGAATCCGCCCGATTGCACTACCCGCCGGCGCGACGCACGCCGGCACGGATACACCGATGCTCCTCGCGCTCAACTTCGACTGGCTGACCAATCTGCTCGCCATTTTGTTCGTCGTCGCCTGTCTCTACGACGCGCGCTTCGACGAATATGGCACGCTGACACTCGCCGCCGCCGCGATGGGCCTCATCGTGATGGCGATCGAAGTGTTGCTGCGGCCCGCGTTCGAAATGTCGCTTTAATAGCGGCGTTTTTCGCATTTTCCATCGCTTCGCCGTCGTTACGAATCGTGCCGCTCGCGCGCGCAGCACGATGACGGCCGCGCGCTTTCCTCGTAGCGGTCGTGATGGCGCACCCACTCGCGCATATCCGCTTTTTCGTTGCGGCCCTTCGCCGTGAATTCGAGCATCGCATACGTGCCGATGACCATTTCCGCGCCGCGCGCATACGCCGAATACGTGTGATAAACCGTATGCGCCGCATCGTCCGGATCGCGATAAAAAGCGCTGATGCCAGGCAGTTCGTCGCTCATGTAATCTAGCTCGGCGTAGTTGTAGACCGCCTTGCCGCGCACGCGATCGGCTTCGGAAAACGAAACGCGATAATCGAAGTTGAAGTCGCTGCCATACGACGATACCCACGGAAAATGCCAGCCCATGCGGCGCTTGAATGCCTCTATCTTCGCGAGCGGTGCGCGCGACACGGCCACGTAGGTGACGTCGTGATGTTCGAGATGCGCGAGCATGCCGTCCACATGATCCGACAGGAACGAGCAGCCCACGCAGCCCTCTTCCCAATCAGGCCCGAGCATGAAGTGATACGCGAGCAACTGGCTGCGCGGCCCGAACAGTTGCGCGAGCGTGCGCGGCCCTTGCGGCGTATCGAACGTATAGGTCTTGTCCACCTTTACCCACGGCAATGCCTGGCGCTTCGCCACCAACGCATCGCGCGCGTGCGTGAAGGCGCGTTCTTCTTCCAGCAGCGCCATGCGCGCCGCCAGCCATTCGGTCTCCGAAACAATCTCGTGCGATTCCATCGTCGATGTCTCCTTGAATGGATTAGTCGAATAGCGCGGCCAGCAAATCGAGCGCGCTCGTCCAGCCTTCGTGGTGCGCGTTGCGCGCGGCTTCGTCGAAAAAGCGTTCGTGCGTGAGCGTGAGCAAGGTCGCCGCGCCGTCCGCATGCAGCCGCACGCTCACGCGCGATTCGCGCGCGGGCGTCGTTCGCCATGCCCAGGTGAATACGAGCTTTTGCTCGCAAACGACTTCGAGGTAGGTGCCGCTCACGTCGTGCTCCGCGCCGTCCGGCGCGCGCATGACCACGCGGAAGCGGCCGCCCACGCGCACGTCGGCTTCAGCGTGAACGCAGACGTTGCCGAGCGGCTGCATCCAGCGCATCAACTGCGCCGGTTGCGTCCAGGCGGCCCAGACCCGCGCGGCGCTCGCGTCGAGACGTCTGCGGAGCGTGAGACTGGGCGCTTGCTGCTCTGTGCCGGTCGAAGCGGCTGCGCCGCTTTCGCAAGACGCTGTGCTTGCGCGTTCTGCTGCGGATTCGTCAGACATGCGTCGTCCTCCACGAAGGCGGCGAGACGATCGAGCTGCACGCTCCAGAAGCGCCGATAGTGCGCGAGCCACTGCATCGCGTCCTCCATCGGCCCTGCGGCGAGGCGGCACGCAACGGTGCGGCCCGCTTTCTCGCGCGACACGAGACCCGCCTGAGCGAGCACGTCCAGATGCTTCATCACGGCGGGCAGCGACATCGCGAACGGCTCGGCGAGTTCGCTCACCGATAGTTCGTGGTGCAAAGCGAGCCGCGAAAGCAGCGCCCGCCGCGTGGGATCGGCCAGCGCGGCGAAGGTGCGATTCAACGTCTCTTCATGCTTAACCATGCGGTTAAGCATAGGCGACGGGCTTGCGATGTCAAGCACCCGGCTAGAATGTCGGTTCCGCCTCCCGCCGCGCCGTCCGCGCTCCCGCCCATGCCGTCCAAAATTCGCAACTCGCTGCTCTGGATCTTCGACGCATTCGAGCGCGAACCGGGCTTCGTGCGCCGCGCCATGTTCGGTTGCGACGCCGCGTATGTCGACGGTCTGCTGTACCTTGTTGCCGCCGACCGCGAAGCGCCGTTCAACGGTTTGCTCGTGTGTACCTCGCGCGAGCAGCACGCGGCACTGGTCGAGCAATTGCCCGCGCTGCGCGTGCATCCCGTGCTCGGCAAATGGCTTTATGTACCGCAAGCCGATCCCGCATTCGAAGCTACGGCCGAAGCGCTCACGTCGCTCGTGCGCGCCCGCGATCCGCGTATCGGCGTGGAGCCGAAGCCGCGCAAGCGCGGCAAAAGCGGCCGTGCGAACAGCGTGCTGCCGGAATAGCGCAGCAGCAAAAAACGGCCCGCGCCGCCATGGGGCGAACGCGGGCCGCTTCGGCGACGCGGTATCAATGCACCGTCGGCGCAATTTGATCGGTGCGATTCGATCGGCGTAAGTCGTTCAGCGCAATTCGATCGGCGCAACGTGATCGACGCAATTCGATCGGCGCAACTTCCGCGCGCCGTCACAACACAATCAACGCGCCATCAAATGGCCCAGCCGCCCAGATAGAATGCCGCCAGCACCACGGCAATCGCGACCGTGCCCACGTTGAGCTTGCGCACTTCGCCGCTCACCACGCGCCCGATCACGAGCGTGCAGAAGCCGAGCATGATGCCCGTGACGATGTTGGCCGTCAGCACGATGAACACGGCGCACATGAGGCCCGCCATCGCATCGACCATGTCGGCCATGTCGAGGCGGCTCACGCTCGAAAGCATCATCAGCCCGACGTACATGAGCGCGGGCGCCGTCGCGTACGAAGGCACGAGGCCCGCGAGCGGCGCGAAGAACATGACCGCGAGAAACAGCACGCCCACCACGGCCGCGGCAAGCCCCGTCTTGGCGCCCGCCGCCACGCCCACCGTCGACTCGATGTAGGCCGCCGCCGGTGCGCCGCCGAAAAAGCCCGAGAAGATCGACGAGAGCGAATCGGCCGTGAGCGCGCGTCCGCCGTTGACGATGCGCCCGTGAGCGTCGAGTTGGCCGGCTTGCCCCGCCACCGCGCGAATCGTGCCGGTCGCGTCGAACACGGCCGTCATCACGAGTGCGAGCACGCTCGGCAGCACGGCGAGCGAAAGCGCGCCCTTGATGTCCATCGCGCCGATCAGCGAGGCATGGCCGGGCGCCGAAAGCGACGGCCACGCGAACGCGCCGCGAAAGGTCACGGCCGGGTCGATCGCAAGCCCGAGCGCCGAGATCGCGACGATCACGATCAGGATCGAGCCCGGCACGCGCCGCCGCACGAGACCAAAGATGGCCGCGAGACCGACCACCGAGAGCATCGCCGGCAGCGCGGTGATATGCCCGAGCGAAACCGGCAGGCCCGGCCCCGGATTCTTCACGACGAGGCCCACGTCGTTGGCCGCGATCAGCAACAGGAACAGCCCGATGCCGATCCCGGTGCCGTGCGCGATGCCGTGCGGCAGGTTGCGCAGAATCCACGAACGCACGCCCGTCACCGAAATCGCCGTGAACACGATGCCCATCAGGAACACGGCGCCCAGCGCGACTTCAGGCTTCAGGCCCTTGCCGAGCACGAGGCCGAACGCCGTGAAGGCCGTGAGCGAAATGGCGCAGCCGATGGCAATGGGCAGGCGCGCCCAGAGGCCCATCAACAGCGAGCCGAACGCCGTGGTCAGGCACACGGCCACGAACACCGCGCTCGTGTCGAAGCCGGCCTTGCCGAGCATGCCCGGCACGACGAACACGGAATACACCATCGCGAGAAATGTCGTGACGCCCGCGACGCTCTCCTGGCGCAACGAGCTGCCGCGCGCGGCGATGTCGAAATAACGGTCGATGAAACCCGAAGCGGCGCCGGCCGGCCGGTCGATCGGCTCGACCTCGGGAGCGACGCCGGCGAGCGGCTGCGCGTGGGGTTCGATCATGGTGAGTGCCTCCTTTATCAGCGTGCTGAAACGATTCGCCGGGCTGGCTTGGGTGGCCCGTTGGAACCGTCATCAGGTTGGTCTCGATGGGATAGGGTCGTGTCGACGCGTTGCCGGCGCCTTTGCTTTTTCAGCGGCGCTCATGGTTTTGACATCTTTTTATGAATTGGACGAAGGTTAGGCGAACCCGCCGGCCCCTCCCATCGCGCGAAACGCATTGAGGTCATGCCGCGATCCTTATATGCCCGCTGACAGTGCGCCGCGCGAAAGCGGCTTGCGCGTTTACACCTGGACGCGCTCGCGCGGTTCCGTGCCGGTTTCGTGCCCCGTCCGCGCCCTGTTCGCGCCCTGTCCGTGCCCTGTCCGTGCCCTGTTCGTGCCCTGTTCGTGCCCTGTTCGTTCCGATATATGCCGATACGTATCGACACGCGCCGCCCGAAACATCGCGTTCGCGAAGAAAGCATGTACGGCGCTTGCGCGCCATGACGCCGGCCACGAGGCCCGATGTGTCGCTCGAAGCGGCGCGCTCACGCGGATTGGCGGCGTGCGCGGGTTACACTCTCGCATCCCGATCCGTCCGACCTTCGCCCGCGCCTGCGCCGCGCGGGACGCTCCAAGGAGTTCCTGTCGATGAGAGGCGCTTTTTCCCGCCCTTCGCGTTCCGCCCAGTCTGCCGCCCACTTTGCTCGCTTCGCCGTCCCGCGCCCGTATGCGTTGATCCTGCTTTCGCTGGTCGCGCTCTCGGGATGCAGCCTGTTTCGCCCGGCGCCGCCGCCCGAACCCGAGGTGACGGTCGAACCCGAACCGGAACCGGCGGCGAGCGAACCCGAAGCCGCTTCCGCGCCGGAAGCCGCGAGCGAGCCGGAGCCCGCGAGCGGCGTGAAGCCCGCGCCGCGCAAGCCGCGCCCGGCGCCGGTGCGGCGCCGCCGTCCCGCGCCGCCGCCGCCCGCGCCCGCGAGCGCGCCGCCGGCGCCCGCACCCGCCCCGCTCGTGCAGACCCATACGATCGAGCGCGGCGCATTTCGCACGCTGCTCGACGGCGAAGTGCAGAAAACCGACGGCAAGGTGGTCGGCCGCGCCGTCGACATGGTGGCCGGACCTGGCGGCAAACCCGCCGAAGTGGTCGTGAACCTGCAAGGCTTCATGGGCGTAGGCGACCGCAAGGCCAATTTCCCGTGGAGCGGCGTGCGCGTGAACCTTCAGCCCAAAACGCCCGCGCTCACGCTCGCGCTGCCGCCCAGCCAGCTTCAGGTTCCCGAGCGCCAGCAGCCGGCCGCGCCCGAGGCGAGCGCCACGCGCCTGCCGATGATCGACGCCACCGTGGAGCGCGCGAACGGCGCCAAGATCGGCCGCGTGGTCGACGTGCTGCTCGACGGCAGCGCCGACCCGCTCGCCGTGGTGCTCGACGTGAGCGGCACGCTCGAAAAACGTCATACGATTGCCGCCGACTGGTCCGCGCTGCACTTCGTCACGAAGAACAACACGCTCGCCGCGCAGCTCGACATGTCGGACCAGCAGGTGGACGCCTCGCCGCCCTACGCCGCCGAGCAGCCCGTGCGCGCCGTTTCGCCGAGCGCGCCGAATGCGCCGAACGCCCCGAACGCGCCGGCCGCCCCGAGCGCTGCATCGGCCGCACCCGCCGCCACGGCTTCGGCTCCCGCGCACGGTGCCAAATGACGGTTAGCGCGATGCAACAACCGAACCCCAGCCAGCGCAGCGTTCGCGCGCTCGACTGGCTCAACTTTTTCGTGGCGAACGTGCAAACGGGCTTCGGGCCGTTCATCGCCTCGTATCTGGCTTCGCACAAGTGGACACAGGGCGAGATCGGCCTCGCGCTTTCCGTCGGCACGATCAGCGCGATGGTGAGCCAGGTGCCGGGCGGCGCGGCCGTCGACGCGCTGCATAACAAGAAAGCCGCCGCCGCGTGGGCGATCGTGGCCATCATCGCCTCGGCCATGCTGCTCGCCGTGAGCCCGACTGTCATTCCGGTGATGGCCGCCGAGGTGTTCCACGGCTTCGCGAGCTGCATGCTCGTGCCGGCGATGGCGGCGCTCGCGCTCGCGCTGGTGGGCCGCCAGAATCTCGGCGACCGGCTCGGCCGCAACGCGCGCTGGGCGTCGATCGGCAGCGCCGTGGCCGCGGGCCTGATGGGCTTGTGCGGCGAGTACGTTTCGCCGCGCGCCGTGTTCTGGCTCACGGCCGCGCTCGCGATGCCCGCGCTCGTGGCGCTCGCGATGATCGAGTACGACCGCCACGCCGCGCGCGGCGCGGGGGCGGCGCGCAACTCCGCCGCGCCCGCGAAAGGCGCCGCGCCGGCCGGCCTGCCGGACGAACCGCGCGAAACGATCTTCGACCTGCTGCGCGACAGACGCATGCTGTGCTTCGCCGCCTGCGTGATCCTGTTCCACCTCTCGAACGCGGCCATGCTCAACCTCGCCGCCGGCGAAGTCACGGCGGGCATGGGCGACAACGTTCAACTCGTCATCGCGGCCTGCATCATCGTGCCGCAGGCAATCGTCGCGCTGATGTCGCCGTGGGTCGGCCGCACCGCCCAGGCGTGGGGCCGCCGGCCCGTGCTGATCCTCGGCTTTTCGGCGCTGCCGGTGCGGGCGCTGTTGTTCGCGGCGGTCGGCAACCCGTACTTCCTCGTGCCGGTGCAGATGCTCGACGGGCTTTCAGCGGCCGTGTTCGGCGTGATGCTGCCGCTGATCGCCGCCGACGTGGCGGGCGGCAAAGGCCGCTACAACCTGTGTATCGGGCTGTTCGGGCTTTCGGCGGGCATTGGCGCGACGCTCTCCACGGCGCTGGCCGGCTTTATCGCCGATCACTTCGGCAACACGGTCAGCTTCCTTGGCCTCGCGAGCGCGGGCGCGGCCGCCGTGGTGCTGGTGTGGCTCGCGATGCCGGAAACGCGCGACGCAATGGAGGAAGAAAACGCCCACGACGCGAAGGTGTAAGCGCGATACGGGCGGTTGCCCCGCGCGGCGCGTCAGGCGCGGCGCGGGGGCATCGGATTCAGCGGGCGCAGCGTTGCCGCACCGATGATTAGGGGTACGAAGTACAGTGCGGCGTGTGGGACACGGCGTGGCCGCCCGAACCGCTTGCGCTCGCGGTGCAAAACGGGTGCAAAACAGGCACAAACAGACCCAACCGGCGCGCAGGCCAGCCACGATGCGCGCCAAAAAGCGCGGCCACGGCGCTGCGCCGGAGTCGTCGCGCAAGACAAAACCGGCGCCTCGCGAGGCGCCGGTTGCTACACCATCCACTCTGATTGCCTGCCGTAGAAACCACGGCAACATTGCCGGGAAACCATCGCGCCAACTTCAGGCGGCCAGCGCCTCGTCGAGACGCGCGGCCATGACGCCGTTCGGCAGGTTGTCGAGCTTGCTTGCCAGGATCATCGCGTCGGCATTGGCCGGGCGATGGCGGCGGTTCGGGCTCGGCCGGAACACGGCGTCGCCGCGGCGGATTTTCTCCCCGGTGAGCGCGCACACGGCGCTGCGGCGCGCGGTGCACACGCGCCACAACTGGTCGGAATAGCGGCCATAGGTGGCGTCGCTCCAGCATACGGTGATGCTGTCCGGATCATGCCGCCGGATCAAGGTGATGCCCTGCGCATCCCACGAGCGTACGGTCGCGCGGCGCCGGTTGGCCGCCTCCGATGCGCCGCGCGTGATGGGTACCGGTTTGCAGCTTCTGCCGACGCCTTCGAATTCGCCGTCCAGGCTGAACGGCTCGGACGCGGCGGATAGAAGATCAATGGTTTGTTGCCAAACGCTGCCGGTATCTAATTTCGTCATAATGCACCTCGTGCATGCGGAAACGATTCAAATATGCCGGTCGAATAAGCACTCTGCCACGTCCGGATTATAGCGTGTCCAACTCGCGATCCACAGGAAAAACATAATTTTCACACGATAATGCCGGATGCAAAATATCGGCGGCGACCACCCATTGCTTTCGCGCAATGCTATCTATATTGGTTTCTTTACATGCGAAACGTTTGCCGATTCGAGGATACTCAACGCCGCAAGTGGAAAATTTAACCGCCATCGCGCATCAACGGAAGCCCAAAGCGCAACCGCGCGATTATGGAGTTGCCCGGTACAACGCCGCTTGCGCGCCCTCGGGCGACCGCAGGGCGGCTCCGCCGGCGGACTTACGGCTATCGGCGTGCAACGGATTCGATCCTTACATTCTTGCGCGACACAAGTCATCAAATAAAACGCGGAGCGGCTTTTCGGTACCGGCCTGTCCCGTCTATTCACGTACGAAAACGTCAGTCTATTGACAGGTAAAGCCGGCTTGCTCCAGTCAGCGATCCGGGATCTGATTTTTCATAAAATTTCACAATTTGAAAAGCGATTAACAAAATCTGAAATGATCTGAAATTGTCTGAATAGCATGGCGGAAATCGCCGAATCCGCACTTGAAACACCCATGAAACACGC
This sequence comes from Paraburkholderia sp. J41, assembly GCF_905220235.1. NCBI lineage: Bacteria > Pseudomonadati > Pseudomonadota > Betaproteobacteria > Burkholderiales > Burkholderiaceae > Paraburkholderia > Paraburkholderia sp. J41. The sequence continues at coordinate 377,623 of NZ_CAJMZE010000002.1, forward strand.
TTGAATCGTCCTTTACCGCCCTATCCGCCGGGCTTTTGCGGCCGCTTGCGTTTTACGCATACGAATGCGCATCGCGCGGCCGTCCACGCCTGCCAATGCGCATGTTGCCAGTCGTGTCGCGCACTCAACCCGCACTCAACCCGCACTAAACCGCCATTGAATAGACCGATAAAGGCAAACGAATGACGAACGCGATTCGCGCACGGGAAGAGGCGCCCGGCAGCCTCAGCCGCCGCGCCCCTGATCGAGGAATTCGCCCGCGCGCCGCTTGAGCATCGCGCCGAAATCGTCGAGCCAGCCGATGGAAAGCCGCCAACTCTGCCAGTACAACTCGACGTCGAGCGCGCGGCCCGGCGTGAGTTCGACGAGTTCGCCGTCCGCCAGATGCGGCACGATCATGCGCTCGGGGCACATGCCCCAGCCGAGCCCGCTCACGCAGCAGCGCAAAAAGCCCGCAACGTGCGGAATCCAGTGCAGCGGCGCGTCGACCTGCGCGCGCGTGATGCGGCGGATAAAGCGCTTTTGCAACTGATCCTTGGGATTGAATTCGACGCACGGCGCGAGCCGCAGCGAATCGCGCGTGACGCCCTGCGCGAAATAGCGTTCGAAAAAAGCGGGCGAGCACACCGCGAGATAACGCATGCGCCCGAGGCGCGACGAGCGGCAACCCTGCACCGGCTCGGCCTGCGTGGTGACGGCGCCCTGCACGCTGCCGTCGCGCATGCGTTGCGCCGTGTGGTCCTGATCGTCGATCACGAGATCGAGCAGGATGCCGCGCTCCACGCAGAAGTCCGCCACGGCGTCGACGAACCAGGTGCCCACGCTGTCATCGTTTACCGCCACGCGCAGCGTCGGCCGCACCATGTCCACGGCTTCGGCGAAAGCCGGCATTGCGCCGCCCAACTCGGCTTCGAGCAATTGCACGCGCTCGGTGTGACGGCACAGCAGCGCGCCCGCCGCCGTCGCCACGCAGGGCTGGCCGCGCTTGACGAGCACCGTGCCCACGCGCTCCTCCAGCAGCTTCACGCGCTGCGAAACCGCCGAAGGCGTGACGTTGAGCGCACCCGCGGCGCGGTCGAACGATCCGTGGCGCACGACCGCGCCGAGCGCGTCGAGCAACGCGTAGTCGAGCATTAGCGTTCCTTAATCCAGTTAAAGAAAATGAGCTTTGCTAAACCTGCTCATCGCGGCAGACTAACGCCGTTTCCCGCTGATGTCCACGCCGCCCTCGAAGCGCGGCGCATCGCGCTCTCTTTTCTCGTATCGCTCATGAACTGGCTCGCCTTCACCCATGGCGCGGCGCTTTGCGCTTCGCTCATCGTCACCATCGGCGCGCAGAACGCCTTCGTTTTGCGTCAGGGCATCTTGCGCTCGCATATCGGCAAGATCGTCGTGCTGTGCGCGCTCTCCGATTTCATCCTGATCGGCCTGGGCGTGGGCGGCGCTTCGGCGCTGGTCGAACGCTATCCGACCTTCGTGCATGTCGTGCTGTACGCGGGCCTGGCATGGCTCGTATGGTTCGGCATCGGCGCGCTGCGCCGCGCAATGCGCCCCGCGCACGCCGTGCTCGACAGCGGCGCCGCGCAAGCCGTCGCCGATCAGCGCGCATGGCCGATCGTCCTCATGACGCTCGCGTTCACGTGGCTCAATCCGCATGTGTATCTGGATACGTTCCTGCTGATCGGCACGGCGGGCGCGCGTGAGCCGCAAGGCAGCCGCCTCGCGTTCGCGGTCGGTGCGATGGCCGTGAGCGCCGTGTGGTTTCTCGGCCTCGGCTACGGCGCGCGCGCGCTGGCACCGCTGTTTCGCCGCGCGGGCGCGTGGCGCGTGCTCGACGGCGCTATCGGCGGCATGGTGTTGCTGATTGCGTTCGCTCAGTTGCGGTGATGTCGCGGCGACGATTCCATTGCGGATTCACGCATCGAACGTCGCGGTGGCCTGCATCGTCAGCCAGCCTTCGTGATCCTTCGCCCACAGTTCGACGGCGCGCCCGTCCGCGGCGCGCTTGCCGCATAGCGTGAACGCGCGGCCCGCGAACGTGGGCCGCACCGCGCGATACGCGAAGGTCGCGACCGTGGCTTCGGGCGCCTCGCGATGCACGAGATCGAGCAGCAAGGTCGCGATGAGCGGCCCATGCACGACGAGACCCGGATAGCCCTCCTCCTGCGTCACGTACGGATAGTCGTAGTGAATGCGATGACTGTTGAACGTGAGCGCGGAATAGCGGAACAGCATCACGGCGTCGGCGCTCAGCGTGCGCGACCACGTTTCGCCCTGCGGCGCGGCAACGGGCTTCGGTGCGCTCGCGCCAGGCTGCGGCGCATCGCGATAGACGATGTCGTGCTCTTCCTCGATGCACAACTCGCCCTCGCTTTCATAGCGATGCTGCACGGTCACGAACACGAGACGCCCGCTGCGGCCGGTCTTGTCCTCGATATCGGCGATCGTCGAACTACGCGTGGCGTTCCGGCCCGCACGCAGCGGCGCATGAAAACTGAGGCGGCCGCCCGCCCACATGCGGCGCGGCAGCGCGACGGGCGGCAGAAAACCGCCGGGCTTGCCGAGTTGGGGATGACCGTCCGCGCCCGCTTCGGCAAGCGGCGTCACGGGCAAAAAGTAAAGCCAGTGCCATAGCGGCGGCACCTCGTTCGCGGGCGCTTCGCGATCGAGCGTGGCCGCGAGCGCACGTAGCGGAAACGCGGTGATCGCGTCGGCGATCGTTTCAGTCTTGTCGATCCATGCGCGCAGCGCAGGCGTGGGCGTGAGCGTGGGCGTCGGCGTTTCCGGCATCGGAGTTCTCCATTGAATGCTCCCATGCTACGCCCGATTCGCGCCGCGTTGCGGCCCACGCGCAGCCACGGCGGCAAGCGAAAAAGATCAAGACGAAAAACGTCTCGATCTTTTTTCACGCCGATTCGCGGGTTATCGCGCTACGTTCACACGCCGGCGCGAGGTGGGCGCGGCACGGTCCGCGCAACGAGCGGCCTCACCGAGCCAGGCCGCGCCATCGCCATGTCCGTGTTTGCGCCGGCCCGCAAGCGCCGCGCGGCGCAGCCGTTCGCGCCAGTCACTCCACCTGCGCCGCCGCACGCTCGCCTCCCGCCACGCCGCTGGAATGGCCGGAGCCGCTGGAGCCGCCACGGGCATCGCGACCGCCCTGCGCCCGATGAATCGCGACGATGCCGGCGAGCGACACGCCGGCCGGCACGGCCGCCGCCGCGAACAACGACGACGACGACCATTGCAGATGCATCAGCGCGCCGCCCAGCACCGGACCCACGACGGAGCCGATACGTCCCACGCCCAGGCTCCAGCCGATGCCCGTCGAGCGCAGCGAAGTCGGATAGTAAGTCGCGGCGAGCGCATTGAGCGCGGGCTGTCCGCCGATGATCGAAAAGCCCGTGAGAAAGATCGCGACGAACATCGCCGCCACCGACACCATCACCGCCGGATTGCCGATGGCCGCCGTTGCCGCGATGGCGATCAGGAACGTCGTGGCCAGCACACGCGTGAAGCCCGCGATGTCGATGATGCGCCCGAGCAGCAGCGTGCCGATCACGCCGCCTCCCCACAGCGCCGTGCCCGCGAGCACCGCCGTCTGCGTCGAGTAACCGGCCTCGCGTATCACGGTCGGCAACCAGTTCGAGAGGAAATACATATCAAGCAGATTCGCGAAATTCACGACCCACAGCAGCAGCGTGACGCGCGCCCGGCCTTCCTTGAACAACTCGACGAACGGCACGCCGCGCGAGCGCGTTTCGGCGGTCGTGAATTCGGCGTCGGCGGGCAGTGCAAGCGTGGGCGCGATGCGCGAGAGATGGCGTCGCACGCGTTCGTTCGCGCCGCCGCGAACGTTGCGAAACAGCAGGAACTGGATCGACTCGGGCAGCGCGAGCCACATCAGCACGCCGAGCACGAGCGGAATCGCGCCGCCGACGAAGAACACCGCCCGCCATCCGAACGCCGGAATCAGCGCCGCCGTGATGAGGCCGCCCAGCACGCCGCCCAGCGTAAAGCCGCACGAGACGATCATCATGAGCGTCACGCGCATGCGGCGCGGGCTGTACTCGCCCGCGAGCGCCATGGCGTTCGGCATGATGCAGCCGAGGCCGAGGCCCGCAACGAAGCGCCACGCCACGAGTTCCGCGATCGAATGCGCGAAGCCGGTGGCGATCATGCACGCCGAGAAAAACAGCGTCGCGCCGATCAGCACCGGGCGGCGGCCGATCTTGTCCGCGAGCGCGCTGAACGTGAGCGAGCCCACGAGCATGCCGAACAGCCCCGCGCCGAATACGGGCGCGAGCGTTTCCTTCGCGATGCTCCATTCGCGTATCACGACGGGCGCGACATAACCCATCGCCTGCACGTCGAAGCCATCCATCACGAGGCACAGCGCGCATAGCACCACCACGAGCCATTGCCACGGGCCGAACCGGCTTGCGTCGATGACGCCGGTGACCTCCACCGTTTGTTTCATGCTTGTCTCCAGATCCTGTTTTATGGTCTTTTTATGATTTTCCGCGCACGCCGCCGGGTTCGCGCGCTACAACTCCAGCACGAGCCGGCCGCACTTCGCGCGCGAGCAGCACGTCATCATGCGCGATTGCGTTTCGCGTTCCGCGCGCGTGAGCACCACGTCGCGATGATCGATCTCGCCGGCGAGCACCCGCACTTCGCACGATCCGCACAACCCTTCTTCGCAATCGCTTTGCACGTCGATATTGGCGCGGCGCAGCGCGTCGAGCACGGTTTGATCGGCGGCCACGTTGAGCACAAGGCCGGAATCCTTCAATTCGACTTCGAACGCACGCTCCCGCGCGGGGTCGAGCGTGCCGCGCGTGGCGGCGAAATGTTCGACGCGCAACGCATCGTCGGGCCAGTTCGCGCTGCACGCTTCGAGCGCTTCGAGCATGCGCGCCGGCCCGCACGCATACACGCGCGTGGCGGCATCCACGTTCAACGCGGCGAAGTCGTGGCGCGTGCCTTCTTCGGACACATGCAGATGAAAATGCTCGCCATGCAGCCGCGCGAGTTCGTCGACGAAAGCCATCGTGGCGCGCGAGCGACCGCTGTAATGCAATTCATAGTGGATGCCGAGTTCGCGCGCGCGGCGCGCCATCGCGCTCACCGGCGTAATGCCGATGCCGCCCGCGATGAAAATCGCGCGCTGCCCTTCCTCGTCGAGCCGAAAATGATTGCGCGGCCCGCGAATCTTCAGGCGCATGCCTTCGCGCAGCACGTCGTGGACCCACGCCGAGCCGCCGCGGCCTTGCGTTTCGCGCAGCACGGCAATTTCGAACGCGCGCGTATCGGCAGGGTCGCCGCATAGCGAATACTGGCGCGAGAGACCCGTGTCGCCACATTCGATGTCGATATGCGCGCCCGGCGCCCAGCGCGGCAGCGCCCCGCCGTCGGGCGCAACCAGACGCAGACGCACGATGCCCTCGGCGGCGCGCGACACGCGCTCCACCACGACCGGGCGCGAAAGCGCATGCGCGGAAGGCTCGCCGATGCGCACCGGCACCTGCGCGTCGAGCAGCGCCGCATGCTTGCGCTCGGGATTTTGCGCCGCATCCCATTCGACGTGGAGATGTTCAGGACCACGAAACGAGGTGTTCGGCACATACGAAAAGCGTTGCTCGGCAAGACGCATATGCGGCAAGCGGCGCGTGAATTCCTCGAGGAAAATCTGCATCTCCATGCGCGCGAGGTTCTTGCCCATGCACTGATGCGAGCCGTAGCCGAACGTGACGTGATCGCTTGCGTTGTCGCGGCGAATGTCGAAGAGATCGGCGTCGGCAAAATGGCGTTCGTCGTGATTCGCCGACGACGTCACGATCAGCAGTTTCGACCCCGCCGGAATGTCCACGCCGCCGATCTGCACGTCCTTCGTCGCGAGCCGCCGCCACGCCGCCACGGAACCGTTGTGGCGCAGGCACTCTTCCACCGCGTTCGGAATCAGGCTCGGGTCTTCGCAAAGCTCGCGCCACGCATGCGGATGCTGCAACAGCAGCTTCATCGCGTTGGCGGTGGCATTGGCCGTGGTCTCGTGCGCGGCCACGATGCCGGCCATCATCATCGAATGCAGATAGGAGTCCGTAACGACTTCGGGATGTTCCTTCTGCTTGCGGATGCCGTACTGCATCCAGCCGGGGCCGTCGGGGTTCTGGCGCATCTTGTCGAGCACCTTGCCCGCGAACTGCCAGAAGTTGCCGACCGCGTGCGCGACGGCGACCTGCTCCTGCGGGCCCGGACGCCCCCACGTATTGACCGTGTGCGCGATCGAATACTGGCGCAGCAAGTCCATGTCTTCCTCAGGCACGCCGAGAAAATGCAGCGCCACGGTGAGCGGCACTTCCCACAGCATCTGGTCGACGAGATCGGCGCGGCCGTCGTCGATGAAACGGTCCACGTATTCGCGCGTGAGCCTGCGCACCATCGGCTCGTGATGCTTGAGATGCTCGGGCGTGAAAGGCTCCATCAGCGCGCGGCGGCGCGGCATGTGCGCGGGCTCGTCTTCGTTCACGAGCGTGCGGTTCATCGCGTAACCGTACGACTCCAGCACGGCGTTCGCCTCGGGGCCCGTGGGCGTGATCTTTTCCAGCGCGATGGACGGCGAGAACGTGAGGTTGTCGCGAAAGATCGCCTTGATGTCGTCGTAGCGCGTGACGACCCAGTAGCCGAGTTGCGGACTGTAGAACACCGGCTCCTGCTCGCGCGCCCAGCGCACGTATTCGGGCGGGTCCTGCTGATAGCCGTCGCTGAACGGATCGAAAGCCGCCGCGTTGGCGCTCACCGGGCAGCGCGCGGCCGTGGGCGCGCTCGAAGCCGCGCCGTGCGGGAACGGGCAGCGCGGCGCCGCGCTCTCGCTCGTTTGCGGGGAAATCGGGCTCATGAGTGTCTCCTGCAATCGGTTCGCAGTTGCATTTTGCGTAACTCTAGTACGCTATGCGTAATTTCGAGATAGGGGTTAACCTCACGCTGCATCGCGCCGCCGCGGCGCACATGCGTCCCCTAAAATCCCCGCTATTGCCTTCGATACGTTTGCACGTCGCCCCAATGGAAAGCCGCAAAACCGCTAGAAGCGCCGCCTCGAAGAAGGAAACGCCTGCACGCGACGCCGACGCGGGCGCCGTCGCCACCGCCCCCCGCGAGCGCCGCCAGCGCGTGCAGTCGGCGCAAACGGGCATGGCCGTGCTCAAGGGTCTCGCGCGCCTTGGCGGCCGCGCAAGCTTGTCGGGGCTGGCCGCGAGCGTGGGCGAAAGTCCCGCGAAGGTACACCGCTATCTCGTGAGCCTGATCGAGGAAGGACTCGTCGCGCAGGACCCCTCCACGCAGCAATATCTGCTCGGGGCGGAGGCGATGATGATCGGCGTGGCCGCAATGCGCCAGGCCGATCCCGTGCGCATTGCCGAACCCGCGCTCGTGCGTCTGCGCGAGTCGCTTGAAGTGACGTGCTTCGTCGCGGTGATGGGCAACAAGGGGCCGACGATCATCCGTTTCGAGGAGCCGGGCCTGCCGGTCACGGTGAACGTGCGCGTGGGCTCGGTGATGTCGCTGCTTTGGTCGTCCACGGGACGCGTGTTTCTCGGGCTGCTCGACGACACGCGCGTGCTCGGACAAGCCCAGGACGAACTCGCCCACGCCGACGCCGACCTGCGCCGCACGCTCGATGCCAACGATCCTGTCGGCGCGCTTCGGCGCGACGTGCAGGCCGCGCAATGCGCGAGCGTGCGCGACACGAACCTCAAGGGCATCAGCGCCGTGTCGGCCCCGATCTTCGATCAAACGGGCAAGCTTTGCGCCGCCCTCACCGCGCTCGGCGCCTCGGGCGGCTTCGATGCTTCCCCGGACGGACCGGTCGGCCAGGCGCTGCGCGCCGAAGCGGCCACGGCAAGCCGCCTGCTCGGCTATCTCAAGCGCGCCGATTAGTTCGGCATGCTTAGCGTTTTGCCGTCGCGTTCGAAGCGGTCGTACGACGATCTCCTTCGTCAAACGATATGAAAGCGCGGCGCGAGGCTTGCGAAACGAAAATGACAGCTTCATGGCAATGAAGGCGGTTCACGGCCGCTCGTTCGCAAGCCGCCCTCGCGTGAAATGATCGCGCCCGCCACGCCGCACGCCCCGCGCCGCTCGCCGGTTCGCCGAATCGGCGCTCGCGCCCGCGCAACCGGCTATCATGTGCGTTGGTACAGCAGATGGAACGAACGAATCACATGGCCTCCCCACAAGAAAACGTCAGCATGGCGGTGTTCTGCGACTTCGAGAACGTTGCGCTCGGCGTGCGCGACGCGAAATTCGACCGCTTCGATATTCAGCTCGTGCTCGAGCGGCTGCTGCTCAAGGGCAGCATCGTCGTGAAGAAAGCGTACTGCGACTGGGAACGCTACAAGGGCTTCAAGGCGGGCATGCACGAAGCGAGTTTCGAACTCATCGAAATTCCGCACGTGCGCCAGTCGGGCAAGAATTCCGCCGACATTCGCCTTGTCGTCGACGCGCTCGATCTGTGCTACACGAAATCGCATGTCGACACCTTCGTGATCGTGAGCGGCGACTCCGATTTTTCGCCGCTCGTCTCCAAGCTGCGTGAGAACGCGAAGAAAGTGATCGGCGTGGGCGTGAAGCACTCGACCTCGGATCTGCTCGTGGCGAACTGCGACGAGTTCATCTTTTATGACGATCTCGTGCGCGAACTCGTGCGCGAGCAGCAGGCGCGCGCAAAGAGCAAGGCCGAGAGCGCGAAGCGCGGCGGCGACGAACGCCAGCCGAAGCAGGACAGCGAGGAACGCAAGAGCAAGGCCGTGGCGCTCGCGATCGAAACGCTCGATGCGCTCGTGCTCGAACGCGGCGAGAGCGGCAAAATCTGGGCTTCGGTGCTCAAGAGCGCGATCAAGCGGCGCCGCCCCGACTTCAACGAAACGCGCTACGGCTTTCGCGCGTTCGGCAATCTGCTCGAGGAAGCGCAGTCGCGCGGGCTGCTCGAAGTGGGCCGCGACGATAAATCGGGCACCTGGGTGTCACGCCTGAATCCGCCGCCGTTCGTGGCGGCGGCGAATACGTCGCATGCGTCCTTGCCAGCGATGCCGGGCGAAGAGTCGCACGCGCCGCGTAACGACGAGCCGCGCGGCCGACGCAAGGGCCGCCGCAACGGCCGTGGCGGCGCGGCGCAGGAAGCGCACGAGGGGCACGAGGGACAGGAAGCACGCGAGTTGCAGCCGGAAACCTCGGCCGAGGCTCAGCACGAGATCGCGTTCGAACCCGCAGAAGCGCCAGCGCGCGTGTACGACGCCGAATACGAGGAAAGCGCGCACGAAACGACGCTGCCTTTTGCCCGCGAAGACTTCGACGAAAGCGAGGCGCACACGACGTCGCGGGCAACGAATGATGCCGCCGACCCCGACTTCGCGCCGCCCGCACGCGCGCGCAAGTCCGCTTCCCGCAAGAGCCCGGCGCGCAAGAGAACCGCGCAGAAGGAAAAGAGCGAGCAGAACGACAGCCAGAACGCCGCGCCCGCCGACCACGAAGCGACGCCCGCGCCCTTGGCCGAAGCGCCCGCCGAGCCCGCATCAAAAGCACCGGCCGCGAAGAAAACACGCGCACGACGCCCGCGCAGCAAACCGGCCAGCGACGCGAGCTGAGCGCGTCACTCGCCGAACGGATTCGACGGGCGCCGGCGCGGCGCGCTCCCGCCCGCGTCTTGCGCGGGCTTTGCCGCTTCGCCGAACGGGTCGGCCTTGCCCGCCGGCTTTGCGTCGCCGGCGTCGCCGAACGGGTTGGCCGCCGCCGCGCGCTTCGTCGCGCCGAACGGATCGCGCGCGTTGTCGTCCGTGTTCTCGTGAGCCTGTGCGCCCGTTTCGTCCGCCGCGACGGCAAGGTTGTACTCGGCCTGCACTTGCGCGAGCACGCGCTCGACGCTCGCTTCGAAGCCCGCTGCGTTGCCGAAATGCCGCATCGTCCAGTTGCAGCCGCTGCGATCGGGCGCTTGTGCTTGCGGGCGCGGCACGCCGATCTTCACGCCGTCGTCGACCACTTCCTGAAGCCGGTGCAGGCGCCGGTGTACTTCTTCCTGCAAACGCGAAGCGTTGAGCGTCTTGCGCAACATCGTCACTCTCCTTGCTGATCGTTACGTGTGCGTGATTCTCACATGATCGCGTGCATGCGACCGCGCGCGCGTCTAGCGCAACATATGCGCGAGCGCATCGCGCATTGCCGTGCTCGGCACGATGAGCTGGCCGCCGAACGGCGTGTCGAGATCGACGATCACATACACGGCCGACGATATCGACACGGTGCCGAGCACGATCAGCACGGTCGCCAGCGCGTTGTGCGGCGAAACCAGGCCGAAGCTCAGAAAGATCAGGACCAGCCAGAGCACGAGCATCGTGAAGAACGGCCCCGAAATCGTGCCCGGCGCTTCTTCAATAATGCGCCAGCGCGTGTCCGTCACGCGCGCAAAGAGCTGCGCGAGCGTCGCGGCCGTTGCCTGATGAAACGTGTCGCGCGGCACGAGCCGATTGATTTGCTCTCCTACTGAATTGAGCAATGCGCCCAACGACGCGCTTTCCAGATGATCGTTGTCGACGCCGGGATCGCGCGGATAGTAGTTGCCAGGCGGCGGCGCTTCGCGATTCCACGTCGACGCGATCGCGCCCGCCGTGTACGCGCGCAGCAGCGTGCGCGCCGTTTGCGCCTCGGGGCCGTAATCGCGCAAACGCTGATCGAGCTGGATCAGATCGGCCGCGTAGGCGCGCATGTCGTTGGCAGCCGTATCGAAACTCGTTTTCGCCGACGCCGTGAGCAAGCTCAGCACCAGCGCCGCGAACGTCACGAGCATGCCGATCACGAGTTGCACGAGCTGCACGGTTTCATGCTTGCGATGCTCCTCCGGCAGCAGCGGCCGCAGCAGCAAGCCCAGCCCCGTGCCGCCCAGCAGCAGCACGAACACGAGCACGGCCGAGCCGATCTCGGTCATGACGGCGACCTGGGAGATGCATCGGCGTTCACGCCGGGAGCGTCGGCCGGTGCGCCCGGCGGCGAGTCCTCCGGGGTGTCGCTGAACGCGGCGGTTTCCGGCACCTCGAACGAGGCCCATTCGTCATGCGGCACGATGTCCGGATGCGCACGCGGCACCGCGAGCTTCCACGCCACATCCAGTTCGCGGCGGATGGCATCGTAGATTTCCTTCGAAATGGAACGGTCCTCGTACATCGCCGCGACGCGCTCGCGCCCTTCGCGCAGCGCATAAAGCAGCAGCATGCGACGCTCTAGCACGTCGGCGGCCTGCCCGAAACATTCGCGCACGTCCGCAAGCCCGCGCTCGACGGCTTCAATGCGCCCTTTGAGCACGGCGCTCAGCAGCTTCGCGAGACGCGCGCCGAGCAGCGGCGTGAGGCTCGTTTCATTGAACACGATGAGCTGATGCAACACCACGCGACGACACATCAGGAGTTCGAAACGATCGGCGAGCGCGTCGCCATAAGGCTGCCGGATGCGCAGCCAGCGATACGTCCAGCGCGCGACGCGCATCGCGGCCGTCTCCGCGAGAATCTTCGCGGCCGCGCGCTGATAACCGATGCGGCCGCTCAGGCGCGACTCTTCGATCATGACCTCGGTGTTCTGCATCATCGAATCGAGATTGTGGATCGTGATGATTCCGCTGCCGTACTGCGGAATCAGTTCGCGTTCCTTGGTCGCAAGCGTAACGAGTCCGATCACGAGCCGCTCGCGCTCGGTCAGCGCGGCCTCGATGTCGAACGCCGTCTTGCCGATGTCGATGCTGTGACGGAACGTGCGGCACGCTTCGTCGGCGATCGCCTCGGAGATATGGAACGTGCGCGCCGCCATATGTACGCGCTCGGACACCGTGATCGACGAAAGCTGCACTGCCTGCTGCTGAAGCGCCTGTTCCTGCGGCGAAAGCAGATCGAGCCGCAAGCGCCGGATCAAAAGCTTCAGCGACGTGCCGTTGACGATCAGACTCACGAGCACGAAGCCCGTTGCGAGTATCGCCACGAAACGGCGCGTGGACTCGGGAAGCGCCGTTTCCTGCGCGAGACCGAGCGCGAGCACGAGTGTGACCGCGCCCCGCAATCCGCCCCACGCGATCACGAGCTTGTAAGCGGCGCTCACGGGTTCGGTGAGCCGCATGCGGCTCAACAGCGGCAACATGCCGAACACGACCACGAGCCGTGCCACGAGCGCCGCGACCACCACCACGGCGAGCGCGATGAGATCGATCCAGTGCGCGTCGCGCAACGTGCGCGGAATCTGCATGGCCGCCAGCAAGAAGATGGCCGCGCCCGCCATTGCCGCGACCTGCTCCCAGATGAGTTGCAGATGCTGCCAGTTCAGCGGCGATAAACGCGTGCGCCCGAGCCCGCTGATGACGAGCCCCGCCGCGACCACGGCCACGACGCCCGAAACGTGCAGCATCTGATCCGCAAACAGAAAGAGCGGATACGGCAGCGCGAAACTGAGCGAGACCTCCGCCTTGCCCTCGCCGCCGAGCGCCGGCAAGAGCCACGCGAAGGCGCGCCCCGCCGCCGCGCCCAGCAACAGCCCGCCGCACAGCGCGACGCCGAGCGAACGCAACGCCGAGCCGAACGACGCGTGATGCGAAACGTCGCCCGTGATCGACGCGATCAACACGCCCGCGATGGCAATGGCGGCCGCGTCGTTGAGCAGGCTCTCGCCTTCGACGAGCCGCACGAGCCGCTCGGGCGCGCCCACTTCGCGGAACACGGCGAGCACGGCGGAGGGATCGGTGGTCGCGATCATCGCGCCGAGCAGGAGGCCATCGGCAAGCGGACCCAGCCCCGTCAAACCGATCGCGCCGCCCACCATGCCCGTTGCGACGAACACGGCCACCACGGCGAGCAGCAGAATGGGCGCGGCGTCGCCGAGCATTTCGCGCACGTTCACGCTGAGCGCCGCCTGAAACAGGAGCGGCGGCAGAAAGATCCACAGGTACGCTTCGGGCGGCAGGCGCGGCGCGAGCGCGGGCATGACGAAATTCGTGGCGAGCGCGGGCCACGCCTCGCCGCTCAAGAGATAAATGCCGCCGAGCGCGAAACCCCACGCCGCAAGCAACACCGATTCGGAGATCGACCAGCGCAGGCTCGCGGCCTGCACGAACGCAATGCTAGCCAGCAGGAAACCGCTCAGAAGAAGGATGTGGATAACCATCGTTCGGCGGCACGAACGTTAAGGTGTACTGACAGGCGTATCCCGCTGCGAAACGACCGGCACGCCCAGCGGCGCGCTGAGCCAGACGACCGTCAACGAGCGCACGCCTTGCGCGCCCTGAATCAGAACGCCTTCGATATCGGCCGTCGCGGAGGGGCCTGTCACGAGCACCGCATAGCGCGCCGCGCGAAAATCGTCGCGGCGATAGGCATCCTGCAACCCCGCAACCAGTTGCGCGGGATCGAGCAGCACGACGAGATGCTGCACGAGATAACCCAGTGAGTTGACGACATACTCGCTTTCGCTGAACCATAGCGAGCCCGTTTCCGCCACGCCGAAGCGCGCACGTACCACACCGACGTCGATGTCTTCAAGCGACGCCGGCGGCGTGTTCGCATCGAGCGTGCGCGTGCCTTCGACTTCGGGCGTGGCCGAGGCAATGCGGGCTTCGCAGCCAAAGCGTTCGGCGATGAAGGCGCGCACTTCGCCCGCATGCTGCACGGTGATTTCGCGGCCGCCCATCAGGTTGAGCGCGGCGACGAAGCGCGCATGCAGATCGCCCGCGGGCGTTTCGAACAGCGGCACCTCGGGTAATGCCTCGGGCGCCGGCTGCGCGGCGCGTATGCGCGCGAGAAACGCCTCACGATCAGCCACGGCCCTCTCCTTTGCGGTTCTTGCGATACCAGGCGTGGAACGTCGAGGCAGGCGCCTGCGGAAGATCGCGCTGCTTGCCCCAGATATTGAGCGGGTTGTAAAGCATGAAATTGGGCAAGCGCCGCAGCGCGCCTTCCACGGACGCCACCGCACCGCGATAAAGCGTCGGACTCCCAAGCAACCGTCCGGCCATCCTGATCACTTCCTGCTTCACGAACGGCACTTCGTGCTGGGCGGCAATCACCCTGCGCCACGCATAGATTTGCTCGTGAATATTGATCTTCACCGGGCACACGTTGGTGCAACTGCCGTTGAGCGTGGAAGCGAACGGCAGCGCGCTGAAACGCTTGAGATCGAAGGTCGGGTTGATGATCGCGCCAATCGGCCCGGCATAGGTGCTGCCATACGACAGACCGCCGCTGCGCCGGTACACGGGGCACGTATTCATGCATGCGCCGCAGCGGATGCATTTGAGCGACTGCCAGAAGTCCGGCATGGCGAGCCGTTCGGAGCGGCCATTATCGACCAGTACGAAATGCATTTCCGCGCCCGGACGCGGCGCGCGAAAGTGCGAGGTGTATTGCGTGATCGGCGAACCCAGTGCGCTGCGCGACAGCATGCGCACGAACACGCCGAGATCGGAAAGCCGCGGAACGAGTTTTTCGATGCCGAGCGAAACGATATGCAAAGGCGGCACGTTCGCGGAGAGATCGGCGTTGCCTTCGTTGGTGCAAACGACGATCGTGCCCGTTTCGGCCACGGCGAAATTGCAGCCCGTCATGCCCGCCGTTTTCTCGCGCACGAACCACGGACGCGTGTTCATGCGCTGGCTTTCGGCGAGGTAGTGAATGTCGTTGTTGTGCGGGTCGGTGCCGATCGTGCGGCCGAATACCGTCGCCACGTCGTCGCGCAGCTTGTGCACGGCCGGCACGACAATATGACTTGGCGGCTCGCGATCGAGTTGCTGAATGCGCTCGCCGAGATCGGTTTCCATCACCGAAATGCCGCGCGACTCCAGATAAGCGCGCAATTCGCATTCGTCGGTGAGCATCGACTTGCTTTTGACGAGCGCCGTCATGCCGCGCTCGCTCAGAATGCGATGGACGATGACGTTGTGTTCTTCCGCCGTATCCGCGAAATGCACCTGCACGCCGTTCGTCTCGGCCGCGCGCGTGAATTGCTCCAGATAATCGGCGAGATGGGAAAGCGTATGCGCCTTGATCTGCGAAGCGAGCGAGCGCAACGTTTCCCATTCGGGAATCGCATGCGCCTGCGCGTCGCGTTTCGAGCGCAAATCCCACAAGCGTTTGTCGTGAAAGGCAACGTGCTCGGGATGGGAGAGAAACTCTCCGGCGAGCCTGGCGTGTTCGACGCGCTTCATTCGCGCGCTCCGTTGAGAACCTGCGCAATATGGATGAAGCGCACGTCGGCGCTCATGCGTTCGGCGCACCCTTGCTGGTGCATGAGGCACGACATGTCGCCCGAAACGATGTACTGCGCGCCCGCGCCCACATGATCGACGACCTTGTCCTGCCCCATGCGCACCGACACGGCTTCTTCCGTCACCGCGAAGGTGCCGCCGAAACCACAGCACTCGTCGGGCCGCGCGGGCTTCACGAATTCGATGCCCTTGACGCGTTCGAGCAAAGCCTGCGGTTTGGAGAACGGCGCGCCGGCAATTTCGGAAACCGACGCCTGATGCAAATGACGCAATGCGCTACAGCTATTGTGCAAGCCCACGCGCCATGGAAATTCGGCCCAGGGAAAATCGCGCGCGCCGAGTACGTCATGGATAAACTCGACGAGTTCGTACACGCTCGCGCGTATCTTGCGTACTTCCGCGGTTTGTTCGATGGCGTCGAAATGGTCGCGCACATGATTCACGCAACTCGCCGATGGTCCGACGATATAGTCGTAGCCCGCGAAGGCGCGTGCGAATACGCGCTCCGCGCCGGCCGCGTCGGACTGCGCGCCGCTATTGGCCATGGGTTGACCGCAGCAGGTTTGTTCGAGCGGATATTCGACCTCGCAGCCAAGGCGCTCCAGCAACTCGAGCGTGGCAATGGCGACATCGGGGTAAAACGCGTCGATAAAGCACGGAACGAACAAAGCGACTTTCATGCGCGGGCTCACACGAAAAGCGGACTCGATTATTCTACTGCCGAACCGCGCGCGCGTACTGCCAATGTGGCGCCCGCCTACCCTCAACGTACGCCGACGTGCGCCCGCTTGCTGCCGCGATCTTGCGGCGGCGCGTCATGCGCGCACGCCGCGCTCGCTTTGGAAATTGTGGCGGATGCCCGCCATTACCGCGAGTTGCTTGTCGGTGTCCGAATTGACGAGGTTCGGAATTTGCGCAAGGTTACGCGCGGCGCCGCTGGCCGCGTCCACATCCCGTCCCGCGCCCGACGATTGTTGCCCGATTGCGACGGTATAAAGCGCAGTGCGCTTCGAAAGGTGGTACACCGCGCCCAGGTTAATCTGGTGAATTCGCGTGGACGGTTCGCCGCTCGGGCCAGCGCGAACGTCGCACGCTCGACGGCGCCCGGTTCGGGCTTCGACGAGGCCACGCAAATGGGTCCGCTCGTATCCGCACATCATCGCGACAAGGTGGCGGGCATGATCGCGCAAGGCCGCGCCGAAGGCGGCGAAATTGTAGCGGGCGGCGGCAACGCGAATCGTCCGGGCTCTTTTGTCGAGCCGACCGTCATTGCGAACGTCGCGAACAAGCCGCTCACCGTCGTGGTGCGCGAGGAAGTGTTAGGCCCTGTACTCGTGGCGATGCCGTACGACGACGTAGAAGAAGCCATCGCCGCCGAAAATGCTTCGGAGTACGGATTAGGTGCGAGCGTCTGGACGAACCGGCTCGATCGCGCGCTGCGTGTGGTCGATGGCGTGCAGGCGGGCACCGTATGGATCAACACGCATAACATGGTCGACCGGGCTTCGGGCATTGGCCGCGAACACGGACGCGCCGTCATCGACGCTGACACGGAGACGAAATCGGTCTGCATCGCGTATTAACGCGTCCTCCAGCGCGACGTGTCGGCCAGCGGATTGCCCGCATCGCAACGCGCTACGGCAAGGAATTCGCGGCGGCGTCCAACTACGGTTGATGAGCAAAAAATGTATCGTTTCTCGCGGGACCGGACGGCGCGTGGGTCAACAGCAGGTCCTGCGCGCGAACGGCGGCTTCGCCTGAGCTCCGCCGGTCGCGAGAGCGATGCTACACTCGGAGCACGAAAGCGGCCGGCTGTTGCCGCGTGGCGGCGCTTAAAGAACGGCCGCCGCCGCATGCGCGCACGCCGGTTTTCCTTGCGCTCTCAACCAACTCGCGACCATGTATCTGTCCATTCTCGCTGTGGGTATCGGCGGCGCGCTCGGCTCGCTGCTGCGCTGGGTGCTCGGCCTGCGCCTCAATGCGCTGCTTCCCGCGTTGCCGCTCGGCACGCTCGCGTCGAACGTGATCGCCGGTTATGTGATCGGCGCGGCGGTCGCGTTCTTCGCGCGCGCGCCGCAAATCCCGCCCGAATGGCGACTCTTCGTCATCACCGGTTTGATGGGCGGCTTATCGACCTTCTCCACCTTTTCCGCCGAAGTGGTTTCGCATCTTCAGCACGGCCGCTTCGGTTGGGCCGCGGGCGAAATCGCCATCCATGTCGGCGCTTCCGTTGTCATGACGATACTCGGCATTGCCACCGTTTCGGCGTTCATGCGATAAAGCGGCGACGGCAACGGCGATAAAAAAACCGCGTTTCGCTTTACACGAAACGCGGTTTTTCAACGCCAATGGCGAACCTCAGTCGGCAGGACGCCGATAGCCGCCCAGCACGCCGTTCTTCGACAACACCCACTGCCAGAGCTGAATGTCGCGCGCCCGGAACGCGCCCGCGCACGAGAGCAGATAGTAACGCCACATGCGATAAAAACGCTCGCCCATCTGCGCCTCGAAACGCGGCCACGCCGCTTCGAAATTCGCGTGCCACGCCATCAGTGTCTTGTCGTAGTCGGCGCCAAAATTGTGCAGGTCCTCGGTTACGAACAAGCCGCCCGACGCGTCGGCCATTTGCCCGATCGTCGGCAACTCGCCGTTCGGGAAAATGTACTTGTCAATCCACGGGTCCGGCGTGGTCTCGCGGCGATTTTTGCCAATGGTGTGCAGCAGGAAGAGACCGTCGTCGGCAAGGCAACGATGCGCGACTTCCATATACGTGCGGTAATTCTTCGGGCCGACGTGCTCGAACATGCCCACGCTCGCAATGCGGTCGAACTTCTCGTCGAGAAGACGATAATCCTGCAAGCGGAATTCGATCGGCAGATCGCCGCAACGTTCGGCGCCGAACGCGGCCTGTTCCTTCGAGATCGTCACGCCCACGCAGCTCACGCCGTAATGTTCCGCCGCGAACTTCATGAGGCTGCCCCAACCGCAACCGATGTCGAGCAGACGCATGCCGGGTTGCAGCCCGAGCTTGCGGCAGATGAGATCGAGCTTGGCTTCCTGCGCTTCGTCCAGCGTTTTCGCGCCGGCCGACCAGTAGCCGCACGTATAGGCCATGCGCTTGTCGAGCATGGCTTCGTAGAACGCGTTGCCGATATCGTAGTGTTGCTGACCGACCTTCCATGCGCGGCGCACGGTCTGACGATTCATGAGGCGCGCCTTGAGCGCATGGAATACGAGCCGCGACGGGTCCACCTGCTCGTCGATATGCGCACGCAAAATGTGCGCGAAGAATTCGTCGAGCTGCTCGCAGTCCCACTGCTTGTCCATATAGGCTTCGCCCAAGCCCAGGTTGCCTAATGCGAGCACACGCTCAGGTACGTGCGGGTCGTGAATGCGCATGTCCCAAGGCCGCGTGCCGTTGAGCTTGACGTCCGCGCGCGCCAGCAACTGGGCCGCGAAACGCCAGGCCCCCGAACCGGTGGCCTCGCGGGCGGGATTGACTGCTTCGAGATCGGTCGTTGCCATACGTGCTCCGAGTTGAACCGGTGGCTTTTGTGCGCCGACGCGGTTCCATGCAAGAGGTTGTGTTCAAGACTTCTTCGTCGCTGCTCGCTGCGAGAGCCTCTATGATGCACCTGCTTCAAAAAACGTGCAGGGCCGCGCACAGACCGTGCCGCCAGGACATAATTGAAAGCTCAACGAAAACGCGCAGCCGGAGAATCGCGCCATGGCCTATGACGACAACAACATCTTCGCTCGCATCCTGCGCAACGAAGCCGCTTGCATCAAGGTGTACGAAGACGACGCGACGCTCGCGATCATGGACGTGATGCCGCAATCCGAGGGACACGTGCTGGTGCTGCCGAAGGAAAGCGCGGAGTTCATTGACGAGCTATCGCCGCAAGCCGGCGCAGCCGCGATGGTAACTGTGCAAAAAGTAGCGAGTGCGGTAAAAAAAGCGCTGGCGCCGGAAGGCTTGCTGATCGCGCAATTCAACGGCGCGGCTGCGGGACAAACGGTGCCGCACGTGCATTTCCACATTATTCCGCGCCGCGCCGGCGAGGCGTTGCGCCCGCATGCGCGCGAGATGGCCGAGCTCGCCCAGCTCGAAGCACTGGCCGCGCGCATTCGCGCCGTGCTGTAAACGAAACGTCGGATTACTTACGATTTGCTATCGACGCGAATGCGCTTCGATGCTCAGATGCCGTCGAATTGCGCGAACGCTTCGAGCGGTACGCGCGCCGAGCGCCACTGGTTGATCGGCGCATCGGTGTGTTCGTGGCCGATCGCCATGCCGCAAAACAGCATGCGTTCGGGCGGCAAGTCGAGAAACGCGCCGACGGTTTGCGCATAGCGCGCCCAGCACTCCTGCGCGCAGCTATGCAAGCCGGCTTCGCGTAGAAGCAACATCACCGTTTGCAGGAACATGCCGAGATCGGCCCACTGCGGCGGTCCCATTTGCCGATCCACGCTGCAAAAGAGCGCGAGCGGCGCGTCGAAAAACGCGTAGTTGCGGGCGAACTGACGCAATCGCGCAGGACGGTCCTCGCGCGCCACGCCGATGCTGCGGTACAAGTCCTCACCCACCTGATAACGCCGCTCGCGATACGGCGAAGTGAGTTCGCGCGGATAAACATCGTATTCCGTCGACTCCCCCGCGCTCGCCTCTTCGATACGCCGCGCCATGATCGACTTGAAGCGTGCGAGCGACGCGCCGCCCACCACCTGTACGCGCCACGGCTGCAAATTGCCGCCCGAGGGCGCATGAGCCGCTTTCGCCAGCACTTCCCGAATCACGGCGGAATCGACGGGATCGGGCAGAAACTGCCGCACGGACTTGCGGCTCTTGACGGCATCGCTCACGTTCATACGCGCTCTCCTCGATGAATCGACGCTGCATTATCGGCGATCCATCAAGGCCCCGCAGGCGTGCAACCG
Organism: Paraburkholderia sp. J41; assembly: GCF_905220235.1. Taxonomy (NCBI): domain Bacteria; kingdom Pseudomonadati; phylum Pseudomonadota; class Betaproteobacteria; order Burkholderiales; family Burkholderiaceae; genus Paraburkholderia; species Paraburkholderia sp. J41. The sequence goes on from NZ_CAJMZE010000002.1 coordinate 397,841, forward strand.
CGCCACGGATGCGCGCCTAGAACTTGTGGCGAATGCCGAGCGCGAGCAGTGCCTGGCTATTCGTGCCCGAGTTCACGCCGAAGTCGCCGATCGACGCCTGGGCCGCGACGCTGGCGCCGCTCGCGTTGAGCGTGTGGCCGCTCGCCTTCTGATAACCGGCGAGCGCGTAGAGTTCGGTGCGCTTCGAGAGCGCGTAATCGCCGCCGACATTGACCTGGTTGTAATGCGCCGATGCCGGTCCCGTGAGCACGGTGTAGTTGTAGCCGACGCCCGCGCGCAATGCCGGCGTCACCTGACAGTTCAGGAACGCCGAGCCGTTGTTGAACTTCGCGGTTTGACGGAACGTGGAGAAGGCGTCGCTGCCGTACTGGGTGTTCGAATACGCGAGGCCGAACGAGAGCGCACCCACGGCGTAGCTGCCGCCCGCGCGCACGATCTGGATGCTGTTCGCGCTCGCGAAGCCCGCGTTGATGACGGTGTTGAAGAGGCTGTCCGACGTGCTGGTCCACGTACGCGCGCCCGATGCGACCGTGTTGCCGCCGTTCGCGAAGAAGTAGCCCGCCGCGAGTTGCAGCGGGCCGTTCGAGTATGCGGCGCCGAAGCTGTATGTTTGGCCGCTGCCGGTCGCGCCCGCCACGCCGCCGATGCCGTAGAGCGCCTCGAACTGCAAGCCGGCGATGAGCGGACTCGTGTATTTGACCGAGTTGTTGACGCGCAGGCTGTTGTCGTAGTTGTCGAGGTCGCCGGGCGTGCCGAATACGCCGCCGAACGGGCCGTCTTCGGTGAGCGGCTGCACGAGGTCGACGAGCGGATCGTACTGCCGGCCGAGCGTGAGCGTGCCCCACGCCGTGCTCGACACGCCGACGATCGCCTTGCGCCCGAACTCGCGGCTGCCCTGCCCGAGCGCGCCGGTGCCCACGTTGAAGCCGTTTTCGAGCTGGAAGATTGCGGCGAGGCCGTTGCCGAGGTCCTCGCTACCGCGCAGGCCCCACCGGCTGCCCGAGAGATTGCCGCTGCTTTCCTTGATGAGCGTCGACTGGTTGCGCCCGCTCGCGTCTTGCGCGTTATGAACGTAGGCGATACCGGCATCGACGATGCCATAGAGCGTGACGCTGCTTTGCGCGTGCGCGCCGGTTGCGGCGCTCGCGGTGCATGCGAGCGCGAGCGCGGCGGGAAGCGAGCGCAGGACGCGCGGGTTATTCGTATTCTTCGTGTTCCTCGTGTGCTTCATGCCGGGTTCCGTTTTAGCGTGGTTTTCGTGGGCGCGGCCGCGTGCGTTGCGCCGTTCGCGACCGATGCGCCAGACGATACGGAATGGGCTGTGAGCGGGAAACGAAGGAATTCTGCGTTGCTTAGGCGGGGGGCGGAGGAAAGCTTTGGGGGGGCGAAGTGACTGTCGTTCGGCCGACTTTCCTCTGCCGCGCAGAGTCTGCTATAATTCGCGTCCCGCCGGAGAGATGGATGAGCGGTTTAAGTCGCACGCCTGGAAAGCGTGTATAGGTTAATAGCCTATCGGGGGTTCGAATCCCCCTCTCTCCGCCAGAGATATAGGCGGAAACCCCGTAAATTTAATGATTTACGGGGTTTTTGTTTTTTCCGGCCCATCACGCAGCCCATCATCCGGCGCGGGCTAGGACGCTCGAAGGGTGTTTACCCTGAAATTCCCTGGCGGTAAATTGCACTCGCGATCCGTGGTGATCCATCGTGATCCGTGGTGAGACGACACTACAGGGGGAGAAATCGTGCTTTATATCGGCACACCT